>NZ_JANSIP010000003.1:0-185713 GCF_047462175.1 Synechococcus sp. OH30
GCGTGGGGGTGGGCGTCGGTGTCGGCGTCGGTGTCGGCGTGGGGGTGGGCGTCGGTGTCGGCGTCGGTGTCGGCGTGGGGGTGGGAACAATCAGAGGAGTCTCTGAAGAAGAAGAGCAGGCAGCCATCACCCCGGCCAGAGCGCCAGCTAACGCCAAGAAGGCTAGGGAAGTGCGCCGGCTGCGTGGAAAGTTGCCGTTGGACATTCTCAATCTCCAATAGAAGGGCAGCAAAAGTTTATGCAGCGGTTGAAGTCTTGGACAAGTGCAAGCTAGCTCACCTCTGGGAACTGGGGAAAATTATTGCTTAGTTTTTGCCGCTGCGGATCCAACGGTTTTGCCCCTTTGCTAACGCCCACCGCTTGGGCAGGGCTGCCGCTTGGCCGAGAAAGCGCTGGTCTTGGGGATGGCCTGCCCCTGCTTGCTCCTCGAACACCCTCTTCCCAGGTGCTCCCGGCTCCTGGACTAGTCTTGGCTCAGGAGGTAGGTGATGGCGCGGTTCTGTTGCTCGACCACGTCGCGCAGCTCGGCAATGCGGGCCCGCAGCTTGTCAATGGCCTCAAAAGCTCGCCCAATGGCCTCCGTGTTCTGGGCAATGGCCTCGAAAGCTCGGCGGATGACCTCCGTATTCTGGGCGTTGGCCAGCGTCTGCTGAGCCAAGACTTCCAGAATGGCCTCCACCCGCTCCAACCGCTCCGACATGGGCTGCTCTCGCCGGCTTGGAAGATGATCCTAGCCGGAGACCGCCGCCCTACGGGAACTGGCAAGGGCCGCGCTCCCCATTGGGGCAGATTGTCTCCCCGTCCGTCAGCACGTCCTTGAGGTTGGCCCCTGCCAGGATGGCCCCCCTGAGGTTGGCCCGCCGCAGGTCGGCCCCTTGCAAATTGGCCCCCGTCAAGTCGGCCTCGGCGAAGCTGGAATCGGGAAAGCGGGCCCCCTGCAAATTGGCCCGCCGCAGCTTGGCCCCGTTGAAGGCCGAGTTTTCCACATAGGCCTTGGCCAAATTGGCCCCCGACAAATCCGCCTCCAGGAAAACCCCCCCCTGCACCACCGCCTCGCCCAGATGGATCCCAGCCAGTTTGGCGTTGGCCAGATTGACCCCGAGGAGCTGACAGCCGGCCAGATTCTTGGCCGCCAGCACCTCTTCCGCCGTGACCTGGCGGGCATTGCTGCAGAGGGAAGGGCCCTGCGGCCTGCCGGCACACCCCAGCAGCACCAGGCCCAACAGCCAGACCAACCTTTTGGCCATACTCACCTCTTACCTAAGCTGGTGTTAGCCTACCACAGACCTCGACCCCTCTCCCCCTCAGGGAGAGGATCCGGCAGCGCAGGGCCGTTGGGCCGACAAAAAGCCCCCACAAGGGGGGCAGCAAAGCCAGACTTCAGCACCAGCTAACCTTAAGGCGACACCTTATAGGACCTTCTTGAAAAGAGCCGGCGGCTCAGGGAAAGAGTTGCCATTCAGGGGGTCGTTGAGGATATTAACTGCTCCGAAGATGCCTATACCTACCCCGGGTACGGTAGCTCTGATCTCATTGTCTTGGACTATGTTACTAGCGCTAAGCACGCGGATACCGACTCCATTAGCAGTGCCAGAAACAATAATCTTGTTGCCTTTGATAGTGGCATTATTAGCACCGGCGGCCAAATCAATTGATACAGCAGCTGGAATACCAGCTGTCTGCACCGAAGACAGGTCAAACTTAGAGTTGAGGATGGCAGCATTTGTCCCTGCCGCTGCTACTTGTATGGCAAAGGTGTTCTGACCAGCAGTGCCAGCATCAGTTGATGTAAATTGGCTGTCCTTGATGACAACGTTAGACTGGTTCACCAGTATCGCAGTTGTATCGGCTGAGAACGTGATCTTGTTGCCAGAAAGTTTTACATTCGCTGCGTCAACCTTAATGCAAGCGTTACCAGCACCGGGCTTGCACGTGATCGCTGCGTTGATAACAGCCGCAGAAGCTGCATTGAGTGTGAGGCCATTATTATTTAAGACTTTGATAGAGAAGCCCTCTAGCTTAACGTTCTGATCCAGTGTCAGGGTTTTGAGAGCCGGAATCTCAAGCGTGTAGGCTGCCGGCCCTACGATGGTAATCGAGCCGTTGCCGGGCACGGTGGTGGTCAGATTGCCAGAGAGCTGTTGCGTAACCGGTGCCGGCGCCACAATCTGAATCGTCACATTCTCACCCTGCTGCAAAAGCGGCACCAGCTTGCTCTGATACGGGTCAACCCCTACCTTCAGCACCCCCTCAAAGGTCTTCCACGGCGCCGCCGCCGTCCCTGGATTCGCGTCACTGCCGTTCACCGGATCCAAGAAGAACGTGTTGGGCACCGGCGTCACCGTCACCGGCACATCCACACTCCCCAGCCCCGGCCCGCTGAAGGTGATGTTCTGCGTTTGCCCCACCGCCGTCAGCGGCGCCGTAAACTGCACCGGCTGGTTCACGTTGAAGTTGCTGCTGTCAAAGGTCAAGCTCGTGGGCGAAATGTTCCAGCCCGTCGGCCCCGTCACCGTCACCGTCTTGATCCCGCCCGGATCCTGCGCCAGCTTGACGTTGATAACCTTGACCGCGCTGGCAGTCGCATTGGGAATCGAGGTGGGCGAAACCACAATCGAAGGAGCCGGCGTTGGCGTCGGTGTGGGCGTTGGCGTCGCTGCGCTGAAGAAGCTATCCAACTGCGCCTGCGTTACCGTCACTCCCAGCTTCAGCGTGCCGCTGAGGAAAGTGTTAACCTTGCTGGCCGTCGGCGGCAGGCCCGTGCTCGCAATGGCAAACAGCACCGCCACATCGTTGATGTTGACCACGCCATCGCCAGTAAAGTCAGAGATGGCCGGCTTGAGCGGGTCGCCCAGCGCCGTAACATCGGCGGCAGTAATCGGCCCCGCCTTGAGGGTGTTGTTGACAAAGTTGACGATCTTGCTGGCGTCGCTAGTGTTCTGGGTGCTGGCGGCAAACAGGATGGCCGCGTCCTTGATGGTGATGGAGGTCTTCACCCCGTCGTAGTAGAAGGCGATGCTGTCGTTAGCGGGGGTTGCCGTCTCGGGCAGTTGCGCCGAGATGGTGGAGGGCACCTGCGTAGCGGTGGGCGTGTCGGAAGAGCAGGCGGCCATCACCCCCGCCAGCGAGGAAGCCAGGGCCAGAGAGACCAAGGAAGAGCGCAAGCCAGGCAGAAAGTTGCGGTTAGACATCGTCCAAATCTCCGAAGATTAAGGTCTTGACCAAGGGTTGAAGTCTTGACAAGCGCAGCCCGGCTCACTCAACAGGGAAAACCATATCAAACCTGGTAATAGAATACCAACCAGGGGCCAAAACGTACATCAGGGAACCCAAAAACCGGGAGTGCGCAGACAAGACGGAGAAGAAAGGGCGACCTGGCAGTGTGTAGCAACGCTTTTGTTGACTCAACAGAAACAGGTCGCCCTGATAGCGCTAGCCCAAGGCTAGTTGACCGAGATGGCCGGGCCGAAGTTGAAGTAGGTGGTGCTGCCGGGGTTTGTGGTGTTGTCGAAGGTGTTCAGCGTCGTACCACCCACTGTGATTGCCGACGGCGAGTCAATGGCCGGCGTTATCCGGATCTGGCCGCCGAAGGGAATGGTGAACGGCCCAGGGAAGGTGGCCACGTTGCCGGATACCGACGTGGAGGTGGCGATGATTGTGCCATCGGCCTGGCGGATGGTAACCGTCGCGTTGGCAGGCAGCCCCGGGATGGTGAGCTGCGGGCCCGCAGGCGTCGGCGTCGGTGTGGGTGTCGCTGGTGGCGTGCCGCCTGGACGGAACTGCAGGCTGGCCCCTGGACCAAAGCCCACCGCTGAGCAGAGGGCATCCGACACCACGTCGAAGACGCTGGAGGTGAAGGGAACCAGCGTTGGCGAGCTATCCAAGAAGTTCACCAGGTTGCCCGGCGCGCCCGCCAAGCTCTCGACGCGTCCACACACAGTAACGCCGGGAACGGGCGTTGGCGTGATGGTGTTGTTGAAGAAAGCCTGCAGAATGGTGCCCTCGCCGCCCAACTCCGTAGCCGCAGTTGGCGTGAGGTCAACACTCGGACGAGCGTAGATAGCTCCCGTGCCTTCAGGCGGTTGGTTGAAGACGTTGCCCGTCACCGAGGCCTTGGCAAAGGGCGAGAGGTTGCCCGAAGCCTGGGTCTGCCGATCCACAATGTCGGCGATGAAGAAGGGGCTGTTGATGGAAGCCTCGAAGCGGTTCTCGCGGATGGTGACCGTGGCAGGCTCTGCCGACACCACGTGCACGCCGGCAAGCGTGTAGCCGCGCAGCAGGTTCTTGTAGATATCGGCCTGCGAGAAGTCGCAGACTTGGACAGAGACGTAGGTGTCGGCCTGCGTGGGCCGTGCGAAGTCGTTGAAGGAAACTTCTACGTTGCGCGCCCCTTGGTTGGCTAGGTCGCACTCACCAATGCCCACCTGGTAGTCCACCGCCGGGCCGCCTGCATCCGGATCCGATCCGCGGGTGCCCGTAATGCGGAAGCCATTGCCTTCTGTCCCACCTAGGGTAGCATCGTTGGCCAAGATCTTGACGTTGCGCAGCGTGCTCGTGCCGTCGAGGGAGTTCAGCGTCAGGCCCGGCTTGTCGGCAGGGATCACAATCTCACCTTCTGCCGTGAAGGAACCCGGGCCTGCCGTCACCGTCGGGTTGGGGCCGGCCGCCTCGGCAATGGCGCGGGTGAGGGAGAGATAGACGTTGCTGGTGTTGCTGTTGAAAGCAAGGCCGCTGCCTGCCGCCACAATGGCGCGCCGCTCAGCCGCGCTCAAGCCGCTGCCGCGGTCGTCACGAATGGCGTAGACGTTGGCCGTTGCCGTTCTTGGGGTAATGGTGTTGCCGGCAAAAGTCAGGCTCAGCCCCGTCACTGCCGGCTCGATGAAGATGGCGGCAGAGCCGGCACCCACATCTTGGGCCGCAAGGTTGATCAGTTGAGTTGGGATGTCGGGGACAGATTCGTAGCCCAAGAAGATGTTGTTGGTCTCCACCCGCAGGTTGATGCCCGCGTTGTCGCCGGCAATGCGGATGCCTGCCGAGCTGCCCGCGCCAGCCACAAACAGGTTAGAGCGGGTTACTGTCAGGTTCTTGGAGGTGGCGCCGGCAGCCGCTGAGCCAAAGCCAATAGCTACCCCGCGCGAGGCCGGAGTGGTTACCGTTGGAAAGAGAACAATATCGACGCCGGTAACGGTAACTTCGGTGGCGCCTTCGGCATTAATGCCGTACTCAATGGGTTCCAAAGAGCGGGTGTTGAGAATGCTAAAGTTCTCCAGGACAACGCCGCTGGCATTGTTGGTCACTTGCACGGGAGCGCCGGTAGCTGCACCCACCACGATGGCATCGCCCACAACGGCGGTTGCACCGCGCACCGTAACGTTGCTGCGGTTGATGACAATGTTCTGGCGGTAAACACCCGGCTGGAGAACGATGGTAAGAGGCTGAGCTGGATCAGAGGAAGCGATGATCTGACTGATGTTGCTCTCAGGAGTGACGTTAACCGTTCCCGAGGGACGTGGGGTTGGCGTGGGAGTTGGCGGCGGGGCCGGGGGAGCCGGAGGGGCCGGCGGCGGTGGGGGCGGCACAGGCACTGCCGGGCCAGAGCTATCTTCGCCACAGCCCGTCAGGATCACAGGCACAAGTACCACGGCAGACGCTAAGGTCAAAGAACCCAGTGACTTTAGCAGCCACTTCTGGATTGTTCCGTTCATTTTTCTCCTCTTAACCAAAAAAGTAGGGTTCGGCTGAACACTTCCCTTAACTTACCCGATTGACTGGCCCAAAGCAACTGATGAGGCTAGGGGCTTGCCGTTCGGGCGGGAGACGCACGCGCGCTTGTGTCAGCGCTTGCTTTGGTTACTCCGTAAATCATACAGGCAGATCTGCCCAGGTTGACAAGTCTTGCTCTTTTTTTCCAAGAGAAGTTGGGATCCAGGGGGATGCAGCGCGGTCTGGGGGGCGGGTGGGATCCTTGCTGGGCGGGGGGTTGAGGCTTTGTCCCCAGAAAACCAGAAGATTTGCCTATTTCCTGGCAAAAGGGTGCTTGATCCGGGGCAGAAGGGTGGCAGGATGAGGAGTGGACGTTTTTTCTGGAGACCCAAGCAGGATGGCTGTCTACAAAGTTCGGTTGATCAACGAAGAGCGGGGCTTGGACGTTACCATCGATGTGCCGGACGACGAGTACATTTTGGATGTGGCGGAGGAGCAAGGGATCGAGCTGCCCTATTCCTGCCGCGCCGGGGCCTGTTCGACCTGTGCCGGCAAGCTGGTAAGCGGCACGGTGGATCAAAGTGATCAATCCTTCCTGGATGACGATCAGATTGCGCAGGGCTATGTGTTGACCTGCGTGGCCTACCCTACTTCTGACTGCACCATCATCACCCATCAAGAAGAGGCGCTGTACTGAGGCCCTCACCCCCACCCCCTCTCCCTCAGGGAGAGGGGAGTAGGATTTTTGACGATGACTCCAGAACAAGAAGAGTGGTTAATCCGGGCCGTTCAAGAGCTGCAGGCTGCCCAAAAAGAGCTGCAAGCTGCTCAGCAGGAGCTGCGCCTTGTCCAACAGAAGCAACAGGTTCTGATTCAGGAAGTCCGCGAGGGGCAGGCGATGCTGGCGCAGTTTTTCCGCGAGGCGCTGGATCCTGGATCGCTTTGACGAGCGCACCCGCGCTATAGAACGCCGCACCGACGAGATGGTGGCAGAGATGAAGGAGATGCGGCAGGAGATCCGGGATCTGCGCCGCGATTTTTTGGAACGGCGGTAGGCCAAGCGCTCCGCGCCGCTCACGCGACCACCCCCGGCCCCTCTCCCTGAGGGAGAGGGGGGTTAGGATGGCAGCAGAGTGGCTTTTGGAGGCGGCTGTGGCTTTGACAATAGGATCCGTTCCTGGGCCGACAGCGGCTCGCTTGAGCTTGGCAGAGTACCTCAAGTATTCCGAGGGCGGCGATACCCGCTATGAGCTGGTGGCGGGGGAGTTGGTGCCGCTGGCCCTTCCAACCGGACGGCATGGTCAGATTGTGGATTTCCTCAATACCACTTTTCGAGCTGAGATCCGGCGCCAGGGGCTACCGTGGACTTCTCAGCCGATGGCTATCGGGATCCAGTCGCCGCGGGGCAACCGCTGGGATACGGTGCGGATCCCGGATGTGGTGGTGCTGCCTCTGCAGCAGTGGCAGGAGATGGGATCCCGAGAGGCTCTCATTCGCTTGGAGGATCCGCCGCCGCTGTTGGTGGTGGAGGTGGTGAGTGAATCAAGCCGGGCGGCGGACTACCGGGCCAAACGGGCGGAATACTGCGTTTTGGGCATTGGTGAGTACTGGATTGTGGATCCGATGGAGGAGAAGGTGAGCCTGCTGCTGTTGCACGAGGGCTGGTACGACCTGCTGGAGCTGAAGGCATCCGAGCGGGTGCCCTCGAAGGTTTTTGCAGGGCTGGAGCTGCAGGCGGGGGAGATCTTGGCGGCAGACTTGGGTTATTCTGGTAAAGTCACGGGGAGTTAGCTCAGTTGGTAGAGCGCTGCGATCGCACCGCAGAGGTCAGGGATTCGAGTTCCCTACTCTCCATTGCCCTCACCCCTGGCCCCTCTCCCTCAGGGAGAGGGGAGTTGGTAGTAGGATTTTGGCATCCTCTCGCTCTAGTTGATAATGACTCCGGAACAAGAAGAGTGGCTGATCCGCGCCATCCAGGAGCTGCAAGCGGCCCAGCAGGAGCTACGTCTTGTCCAACAAAATCAGCAGCTTCTGATTCAAGAACTGCGAGAAGGGCAGGCAATGCTGGCCCAGTTTTTCCGCGAGGCGCTGGAGCGCTTTGACGAGCGCACTCGAGCTATTGAACGCCGCACCGAAGCCCTGGAACGGCGCACCGAAGCCCTCGAACGGCGCACCGACGAGATGGCCCGAGAGATGAGGGAGATGCGGCAGGAGATCCGGGATCTGCGCCACGATTTTTTGGAACGGCGGTAGGCCCAAGCGCGCCGCGCTGGCCCTCACCCCCAGCCCCTCTCTTTGGGGGAGAGGGGAGTTAGTAGGGATCCGTGCTGGATTACTCTAGAGAGAACTTTGACGTTGCTCGATCGGCCTTTCCCTTCCCTAGCGAGTTTGCCTATGTCTGTTATCCGTGCCCTGCACCGCCAGTTGGTGAGCAAAGAGCGCTCGGCCGAGGAGATTGCCCGCGAATACCTAGAGCGCCTGCACCAACTGGAGCCGCAGCTGAAGAGCTTTATTACTGTTACCGAGGAGCTGGCGCTGCAGCAGGCTAGAGCCGTGGACGCCCGCATTCGCGCCGGGGAGGCGATTGGCCCGCTGGCCGGGATCCCGTTGGCTGTGAAAGATAACCTCTGCACCCAAGGGATCCGCACCACCTGTGCTTCTCGGATGCTGGAGGGGTTTATTCCGCCCTACGAGTCAACGGTGACGGCGCGGCTGGCGGCAGCCGGCATGGTGATGGTGGGCAAGACCAACCTGGACGAGTTTGCCATGGGCAGCTCCACGGAAAACTCCGCCTTCCAGCGCACCGCCAACCCCTGGGACCTGACACGGGTGCCAGGGGGATCCTCAGGCGGGTCGGCGGCAGCGGTGGCGGCAGACCAGGCGGTGGTGGCTCTGGGATCGGATACGGGGGGATCCATCCGCCAGCCGGCAGCCTTCTGTGGCGTGGTTGGCCTCAAGCCCACCTATGGGCTGGTCTCCCGCTACGGGCTGGTGGCCTTTGCCTCTTCTCTGGATCAGGTGGGGCCGTTTGGGCGCACCGTGGAGGATGTGGCCCTGCTGCTGCAGGAGATTGCCGGCCATGACCCCATGGACTCCACTAGCCTCAGGGTGGAGATCCCGGACTATAGCCAGGCTTTGATCCCCGATATCAAAGGCTTCAAGATTGGCGTCATCCGCAACCTGCTGGGAGAAGGCTGCAGCGAGGAAACCCGCGCTGCCGTGGAAGCGGCTATCCAACACCTGCAGGAGCTGGGGGCGGAGATCCTGGAGATTGACTGCCCCAGCTTTCGCTACGGCCTGGCCACCTACTACATCATTGCTCCTTCGGAAGCTTCTTCCAATCTGGCCCGCTACGACGGCGTCAAGTACGGCCTGCGGGAACCTGCCGACTCGCTTTTGGCTATGTATGGCAAGACCCGCGCCCGCGGCTTTGGGCCAGAGGTGAAGCGGCGCATTATGCTTGGCACCTATGCCCTCTCTGCCGGCTACTACGATGCCTACTACCTCAAGGCCCAGAAGGTGCGCACCTTGATCAAGCAAGATTTTCTGCGGGCCTTCGAGAAGGTGGATGTACTGGTCAGCCCCACCACCCCCACGCCGGCCTTTAAAGCAGGGGAGCGGGAGGATCCCTTGAGCATGTACCTGTGCGACCTAATGACGATCCCGGTTAATCTGGCGGGCTTGCCAGCCCTAAGCCTGCCCTGTGGCTTTGCCAACGGCCTGCCCATTGGCCTGCAGATCATCGGCAACGTCTTGCAGGAGAGCAAGGTGCTGCGGGTGGCCTACGCCTACGAGCAGAGCACCGACTGGCACAAACGGCGTCCGCCGCTGGCAGAACCCAAGGAAGCAGCTTCCGGACAACCCCAAAGCAAGCGCAAGTCGGGCTCCGGCAGCAAAAAGTCCAAAGGCTGAGGAGGGGATTAGGCCCTGCCCATCTGGTTGGCCGCCGAGAAGCGCTCCATAAAGCGCAGGAAGCGCTCCCACTCGGCTTCGGTTTCCATGTCGTAGATTACTTCCAGGGCCTTGAATTCCCCGTTGAGGAACTTGGCCTTGATGTTGCGGGTGGTCAGCTCCCCCTCCTCGTCAATCATCCGCATACCGAGGATGTTTTGGGTATCGGTCTTTAACTCCTCGAAGCGAAAAATCGCCGATCCCCGGCTGCCGGTTTTGGATTTCAGCAGCCGTACCTGGGTGGGTACTTCCTCAATGCCGGGAGAAAACTCAATCCTAGCCATGGCTTCCTAAAGTCACGATTCCAGCCATTATAGCTGGCAGAGGGCTCGCAACTCCTGAGCAGCCAGCTGGGCTAGGTAATAGCCGGCCTGGCGCTGGGCTTCGGCCACATCCGGGATCCGGTCACAGAGGGCGCCAACCCTGATGGGAAGGGATCGGGCAGTCAAGTTAGCCCGAGCTGCCGGCGTGGCCTGACCACAGAGGATGAGCAAGGGCTTCTGCGCCGCAATCGCTTGCTCCAGCACTGCCCCCACCACTTTGCCCATGCTGCTCTGTTCATCGAGACAGCCCTCGCCCGTAATCACCAGATCGCAGTGACGGATACGCTCCGCCAGGGCCAAGTGCTGGGCCAAGAGCTGGATCCCGGACTCCAGGGTGGCTCCCAAAAAGGCCACCAGCCCTGCCCCCAGCCCACCGGCAGCGCCGGCGCCAGGGATCCCGTCCACCGTCCGGCCCAGGTCGCGCTCCACCACTCTGGCCCAGTGCTGCAGGGCCTGCTCCAACTGCCTTACTTGCTGGGGAGTGGCGCCCTTCTGGGGCGCAAAAACGGCAGCCGCCCCCAACGGGCCGGTGAGAGGGTTCTGTACGTCGCAAAGGCCGCGGATGCACTTGCCCTGCCAGACAGGCTGCTTGGGCGGCTCGATGCGCGCCAGCCGGGCCAGCTCCCCTCCCCCCCAGCCAATGGGATCCCCAGCCCCATCCAGGAGGCGATAGCCTAAGGCTTGGGCCATGCCCGCTCCCGCATCCACGGTGGCGGATCCGCCCAGCCCTATCCAAATCTCAGCAATGGGATCCCGGCAGAGGGCCCGCAACAGCTCCCCTAGGCCATAGGTGGTGGTGCGGGTGGGATCCCGCCGCTGGGGAGGCACCAAGGTTAGGCCGACCACCTGGGCTACTTCCAGCAGCGCCCGCTCGCCTACTACGCCGTACTCGGCCCAGACGGGATCCCCCAGCGGGCCGGTGACCCACAGCCCCCGTTTTTCTCCCCCCAGCGCCAGCATCCAGGTCTCCAGGGTACCCTCGCCCCCATCGGCTAGAGGGAGCAGCTCTATCTCCGCCTGGGGCAACACCTGTTGGATCCCGCGGGCAATGCTCTCTGCTGCTGCCTTGGCCGTCAGGGATCCTTTGAAGCTATCCGGGCAGACCAAAATCCGCCGCGGCGGGCGGCTGAACTGGGATCCCTTTTCCCCCATTGAAGCTTGCAGGCCAACCAGTCCTAGCCCGCTGCTACTGAGCACTCTCGCCTTCTCTTGGCGAGGGTTGCTCTGCGTTGTTGGAAGGTTGGGAGGCGTCGATGGCAGGGGGTGAGTTGCCCAAAGACTGCTCCAGGGCCAGGCGCTGCTCCATCACCCGCAGAAAATAGCCCCCCATCATGGCACCCGAGAGCATCTTTGCCAAACTCTCGCGGTTGGTGACGATTTGAACGCCAAATTGGTCGGACGGCAAACTGCCCAGCAGGCTGCGGATGTTATAGCCCAGGATCTCCAGCACTTCTGGGGAAGAATTGCGGGCAATATCCTGAAAAACGCTGGGATCCTGCGACTGCAGGTATTGCCAGAGCCGGTTGTTGGGGCTAGGCGTTGGCACAGCCTCAAAGCCAGGAATGAAGTTGATTGGGCTGGACATGGAGTTACCAAGCTCCCCAAACACAGCAGGTAAAGCCCAACTGGACGGCCTGCCTGATCCCTCAGGCTCTCACCGCTCCCGCAATTTGGGCTATGCCCAACTTAGCACCTGCGCCTTGCTGCCCTCGGTACGGGATCCCACCCTTTTGAGGCGGCAAATGCCGTACCTCAGGCCTCACCTTCCGGGATCTCCTCCCCCACAAATGAGGCAGGCACCACCGTCACCCCGACGATACTGTCTTCGGGATCCAGGCGCTGCACCAGCACTCCAGTGGCCTCGCGGGACTGGGTGGGGATGGCCTTGGCCAACTGGCGCATGACAATGCCTCTGGCAGTTACCAAGAGGATTTCGTCCTCGGCATTGACGATGCGCAGGGCCGCCAACTCATCCGACGCCTGGCGGAACTTGGTGGCGATCACCCCCTTGCCGCCACGGTTTTGCCGGCGGAAATGGTCAATGGCCAGGCGCTTGCCCCGGCCTTCCTTAGTGATTACCAGCACCCAGGGATTGGCTAGCCGCTCTCCCTCCTGCTCGGCAGCCCTCACCAACTCGGCAGAGAGAATGTCCATGCTGACGATGGCGTCGCCGGGGTTGAGGGTAATGGCTCGCACGCCGCGAGCAGGCCGCCCTAGGGGACGCAGCTGCTCGTCGTCAGCGCGGAAGCGAATGCCCATGCCCTGGCGAGTTGCCATGACCACATCGTCGCCAGAGCGGGCACGGCGCACCCAGCACAACTCGTCGTTTTCTTCAAGAGAAATGGCAATCAGGCCATTGGAGCGAACGTTGGCAAAGGCACTGAGGGCCGTTTTTTTGATGTACCCCCCCCGAGTGAGCATCACCAGGTATTCATCGTCGCTAAACTCGCTCACGGGCACCATGGAGGTAACCCGCTCTTCCCGGCTTAGCGGCAGCCACTGGACAATGGCGCTGCCGCGGGCGGTACGGCTCCCTTGGGGGATCTGATAGGCGGGCAGAGTATAGGCCACCCCCCGGTTGGTAAAAAAGAGAAGGGTGTCGTGACTGCGACAGGTAAAAAATTGGGCAATGGCATCGTCGTCTTTGATGCGGGCGCCGGCCTTGCCGCGGGTGGCTCGTCCCTGCACCCGAAATTCTTCGATGTCCATGCGCTTGATGTAGCCCTGTTCCGTGAGGAAGATGACCGTCTCGCGGTTTTCGATAAGATCGGCCACCTCCAGCTCACCGTCCTCCAGGCAGAAGCGGGAGCGGCGCGGGCTCCCAAAGCGGGCTTTAAGCTGCTGCAGCTCTTCGCAGATAATTTGCATCACCCGTTCCCGCCGAGTCAGAATGTCCCGCAAATTGGCAATTTGCCGCAGCAGGTCCTCATGTTCGGCCTGGATTTTCTCGGCTTCTAGGGCAGTGAGGCGGCGGAGTTGCATTTGTAAGAGGCCGTCGGCCTGCGCTTCGCTTAGCCCCAGTTGGCTCTGCAGCTCAGCGCGGGCTGTGGCAGGATCAGCAGCTCCCCGGATAAGGGCAATCACCTGCTCCAATTGCCCCAAAGCCAGCAGGTACCCCTGCAAAAGGTGAGCTCGCTCCTCAGCTTTTTGCAGCTCGTAGCGGGTGCGCCGCTCGATGACCTCTGCCCGAAAATCCAGAAAAACCTGTAGCGCGTCCCGCAACGTCAAGGTGCAGGGCTTGCCGTTGAGGATGGCCAGCATGTTGACCCCAAAACTGATCTGCAGGGGGGTCTGTTTGTAGAGGTTGTTGAGCACTACCTGGGGCTGGGCATCCCGCTTCAGCTCAATGACTACCCGCATGCCGCTGCGGTCGCTCTCGTCGCGGATGTCGGCAATGCCCTCCAGTTTTTTCTCATTGACCAACTCGGCAATTTTTTCAATCATGGCTGCCTTGTTGGTCTGGTAGGGCAGCTCGGTGATCACGATGGCCTCCCGCGCCGGTCGGCCCCGCTGCTCAATGGTCTCGATGGTGGCCACTCCCCGCAGGGTAATGGAGCCGCGCCCGGTGGTGTAGGCTTCGCGGATGCCCTCCTGGCCCAGGATCAACCCCCCTGTGGGGAAGTCTGGCCCTGGGATCCAGTGCATCAACTCCAGGCTGGTCAGGTTGGGGTTTTCGATTAGGGCAATGAGGCCATCCACCAGCTCTCCTAGGTTGTGGGGCGGGATGTTGGTGGCCATGCCCACAGCAATCCCGGAAGAGCCGTTCAACAGCAACTGCGGGATCCGCGCCGGCAGCACCAGTGGCTCTTGCTGGGATCCGTCGTAGTTGTCGATGAAGTCAACGGTGTTGGCGTCGATATCCTGCAGCAGGGCTTCCTGGGCAAAGGCGGTGAGGCGGCACTCGGTGTAGCGCATGGCCGCCGGTGGGTCATTGTCGATGGAGCCAAAGTTGCCGTGCCCGTCTACCAGGCGCTCCCGCATGGAGAAGTCCTGGGCCATGCGCACCAGGGCCTCGTAAACTGCCTGATCTCCATGGGGATGGTATTTCCCGATTACATCCCCCACCACCCGGGCGCACTTGCGAAAAGGGCGATCCGCCGTCAGGCCCAGCTCGTGCATGGCATAGAGAATGCGGCGATGCACTGGCTTCAAGCCATCCCGCGCGTCTGGCAGAGCCCTCCCGACGATGACGCTCATGGCGTATTCCAGGTAGGACTGCGTCATCTCCCGCTGCAAGTCGGTGGGGATGATGCGCGCGGTCAATTCGTTGTCGCTCATGGGGTGGAGGTAGAGGTGAGGGATCCCGCTGGACTTGGGTGTGGGCAGGGCAAGAAACCCCACGGTTGCCGCCCGCCAACCGTCGGCAACCTAGGGGAGTAACCAACAATCCAGGTGTTTCCAGTCTACCATTGCCTTTTGCTGGGGTAGAGCAGCTCTGCAACTCGGAGCCAAAGGGGGATCCCTGAAGAAACTTATAGATAGAAATCTATTTTCTAGTCTGTTCCTTATGGTAACGCTCAATGGTAGCCTATCTACATAGTGTCGAGAGGGGTGGAGCATGCAGTCCGGCGCTAGGAGATTTCTGGATTGGCAGCGGCGGCTAAGCCTAGAAAACTGGCGTGGGGATCTCTTCGGCGGGCTGACGACGGCGATTGTCTCGCTGCCGATGGCTCTGGCCTTTGGGGTGGCTTCCGGGGCGGGGCCGGTGGCAGGTTTGTACGGGGCGGTGTGTGTGGGCTTTTTTGCCGCCCTGTTTGGCGGTACCCCTACCCTCATCTCCGAGCCCACCGGGCCGATGACGGTGATGATGACGGCAGTCATTGCCAAGGTTACCGCCAGCTATCCGGATCAGGGGCTGGGGCCGGCCTTCACGGTGGTGATGTTGGGGGGACTGTTTCAAATTCTGTTTGGATCCCTGAAGCTGGGCAAATACATCACCCTCATGCCCTACAGCGTCATCTCCGGCTTTATGTCGGGGATCGGCTGGATCATGATTTTGCTGCAGATCCCGCCGCTGTTGGGCCACGCCAGCCAGGGGGGAGTGATTGGGGCCGTGCAGAATCTGCCGACCTACCTGCTTAACCTTAAGGTGCCGGAACTGGGGTTGGGGCTGCTGACTCTGGCCATCCTCTTTTTCTATCCCAAGCCTTGGCGACAGGCGGTGCCGCCCCAGTTGGTGGCTCTGCTGCTGGGAACGCTGGTGGCCAACTTGTTCATGGCTGATTGGGATCTGCGGCGCATTGGCCCCATCCCTACCGGCTTGCCCCAGGTGCAATGGCCACAGCTGCCCTTGGCTTCCCTGCCCAGCTTGGTGTTGGACGGCGTGGTGCTGGGCATGCTGGGCTGCATTGATACCCTGTTGACAGCAGTGATTGCCGACAACCTCACGCGCACCCGCCACGACTCCGACCAAGAGCTGATTGGGCAGGGGATCGGCAACCTGGTCTCCGGCTTCTTGGGGGGGTTGCCGGGGGCGGGGGCGACCATGGGCACGGTGGTGAATATCCAATCGGGAGGACGTACGCCCTTGGCCGGCATCACTCGCGCCCTTCTCCTCTTGATGGTGGTGCTGTTTGCCGCGCCCCTCACCCAAGGGATCCCGATGGCGGTGCTGGCGGGGATTGCCTTTAAGGTGGGGGTGGACATCCTCGACTGGAGCTTCCTGAAACGGGCCCACCGCCTCTCCCTTAAAGGGGCAGCCATCATGTACGGGGTGATGTTCATGACGGTGTTCGTGGATCTCATTGCCGCTGTGGGGGTAGGGGTGTTTGTGGCCAATTTGCTTACCATCCAGCGCCTGAGCGAGCTCCAGTCGGAAGAGGTGAAAGCCATTACCGATGCCGACGATGCTGTAGATCTCACGCCGCGGGAAAAGGAGTTGCTGCGCCAGGGCCGCGGCCAGGTGCTGCTGTTTTACCTGAGCGGCCCGATGATCTTCGGGGTTTCCCAGGCCATTTCCCGCCAATACCAGGCGGTGGCCTCCTGCCAAGCTTTGGTGGTGGATCTGTCGGATGTGCCAATGCTAGGGGTTTCGGCAACGCTTTCTCTAGAAAATGCCATTCGTGAGGCCCTAGATCGCGGCAAGCAGGTGTGGATTGTCGGGGCCAGGGGCCGGATCCGACAGCGCCTGGAAAGCCTACGTTTGCCCCTGCCGGCGGAGCGGTTTGTGGAAAGCCGGGAGGCCGCCTTGGCCGAGGCCCTTGCCCACTTGGGCCTGGCACCAGAACCCCATCCCCTGGTTTGAGCCATCTTGATTTGCCCCATGACAAGGCGGTAGGCTTCATTTGCCAGCTCGGGGTCAGTTCTGGATGATGCACTGGAAGGGTCGGGTTGCCTACTTGGCAACCCTGCATCGCAAAGAGCAGGTAATCGGCCCCCTCTTGGCCCAACAGCTGGGGATCCAGGTGCAGGTGATACCTCTTGATACCGACCAACTGGGCACCTTCTCGCGGGAGCGGCCCCGGCCGGGGGATCCCATCCACACCCTACGCTTAAAAATTGAGAGAGCCCGCCAAGTTTGTCCTGCCCCCTTGCTTTTGGCCAGCGAGGGATCCTTCGGCCCCCACCCCCAGCTTCCCTGGATCCCTTGGAACCAGGAATGGGTCATGCTCAAGGTTTTTGAACCGGGCGCGGATCCCTTGGAGCTGGTGGGCTACGCAGAAAGCACCCAAACCAATTTCAGCCATCGCTGGGTGCAGAGCTTTGCAGAAGCCCTGGACTTTGCCCAAAAAGTAGGTTTCCCCGAGCACGCCCTAATTGCCCTCGACCAGCCGGAAAACCCCCAACTTATCCACAAAGGGATCCAGGACGAAGCAACCCTAAAGCAGGTGGTGGAAGAGCTGCTGGCCCGCCAGGGAGGGCTGCATCTGGAAACCGACATGCGGGCCCTGTACAACCCAACCCGTCTGCAGGTGATTGCGGCAGCCACCCAAAACCTCATCGCCAAAGCCCAAAGCCTCTGCCCTGCCTGCGGCACTCCCGGCTACTGGCGCATCCGTGCGCTGCCTGGGCTGCCCTGCGGCCAGTGTGGTGCCCCTACCCCCGTAACCAAGGCGTGGGTGTATGGCTGTGGCCGCTGTTCCCACACCCACACCGAGCCTGTGGCAGAGACCTGGGCGGATCCAGCTCAGTGCCCCTTTTGTAACCCCTAGCTTGTTGTATCCCAGGAGACTTCCCATTAACCCAAAAAAAGGGATCCGCCGCAGCGGATCCCCCAGTTGTTGGCAGGAGAGCAATGGGTTAGAAGGTGAACACTGCCCGCAGAGCACCCACACCAATGGTCGGGTCGTTGTCCCCTGGTCTGCCCCCATTGGGGTTGCTCACAAAGTAGGCGGCGGGCGTCAGGGTAATGTACTCGTTCACTGGGAAGCTGTAGTAGACATCCACAATGAAGGGCCGAGTATCCCAAACCCCCTCGTTGTCAGTGGTCACGATCGGCTGACCGAAGACTACGCCACCCTTGGCACCCTCAATGAAGAGATCCGGGAAGGCAAAACCAAGCAAGAACCCGTTGAAGTCTTCATCGCCCGGATCGATGGTGCCAGCTGGTACCACGTTGGGCAGGTTGTAATCAACATTGCCTGCTGTAAACCAGCCGGACAGGATGATGCGTGGGCTAATCTCCCAGGTGGCGGCCGCCGTAAAGGCATTGACCCGAGCCGAAGGAGTGACGTCATTCTGGCGCAGCGGCCCACGGAAAAGGCTGCTGCCGGTAGCCAGGAAACCAGGGCCACGGCTAGCGTCCTGCAGATAGGTGGAAGCAAATTGCAGGTAGAACTCCAGGCCTTTCGTCGGCAGGAAGCCCAGTTCCACCGTGTGGGCGCTGTCGTTACCGGTCAAACCGCTGTCACCAAAACCTCTGCCCAAGGTCTGGCCGCCGCGGGTGCTGTAGGCGTAGGCCAGACGAAACTGGTCGCTGAGGCGAAAGCGGAAGCCAAACAGAGTTCCACTGGGCACATCTCCCGTGGAGTTGGGGAGATCGGCAAAATCGGAGAGGGCATCAAAGGGAACGCTGTACTGCAGGACGCTGGACACCCCCGTGCCCGTGATGCCGGCGTAGATGGTGGCAGCGCGGTCGAAAGCAGGGAACTGATAGAGCAACTGAGCCAATGTGAAGGTGCCGCCACCCCCCCCTTGGAAGCCAACGCCCGGATCCCCTTCGAAGAAGGTGGTTACCGCATCGCGAGCCTGCAGACGAATGCGCAGACGGTCACGCCCAGCAAAGGAAGCGTCGAAGTTCAGCCGCACCCGATAGGGCAGGGTCATGTTCGCCTGATCCCTCTCGGCCACCACGCTGTTGTTGACCACCCGGTCGTCGGTGAGGGCACTGCCCAGGACAGCGGTGATCACTTGGGCATTCAGCTTGGTGACCGGGTTGAAGACTTTACCCTTCAGGTCGTTGATATCAGCCTCCGCTGCCTCGACCCGTCCCCGCAGGGCTGCCAGCTCGGCGGCAAACTCCTCTTGCAAGCGCTGCAGCGTAGCCAAGTCCTCCTTAGAAACCTTGTCGGCCAGGCCAGCGGCAATCAGCTCGTTGATGCGATCCAAGCAGGCATTCATCCCGGCGGCAAACTCGTAGCGGGTCATGGCCCGGTTGCCGCGGAAGGTGCGGTCAGGGTAGCCAGCAATACAGCCGTAGCGCTCGACCAGAGATTGCAGCGCCTGGAATGCCCAGTCAGTAGGCTGAACATCGGAAAGCTCAGAGATCGAAGTGACAGGCCCTGTAGCTTGGGCATAGGCCACTCCAGGGGTCAGAACTGCCGCTGCACCCAGGGTGCCAGCCAGCAGCGTTTTCCAGGGATTCGCGTGTTTCGCGGGCATGTTTCTCTCCTTCTTCTTTGTCCTCACACCTGTCTTGGCTGTAGCAGTGTCTTCTAAAAGCAACAAGCTGTCTAACTCGAGAGCGAGCCTGACAATTGCGGACTTTAGAAGAACATAGTACAGCCCCCGTCGATGTCGTCTACCACTTTACACACTTTTTGAGCCAGACTCAATGCGAGACCCAACGGTGGTAGATGATCCAGGCTCCACCTTCATTACTCTACCTCAGGGATCCAGCCCTGGCTAGCGAGTGTATCCCAAGCTGCAAACCTGAATGGGGATGGGCGGTACCGGACTCGAACCAGTGACATCCTGCTTGTAAGGCAGGCGCTCTACCGCTGAGCTAACCGCCCCCTCGGCTCCCTGAGTCTAGCATTTCTGAGAGACTATTTCCCCATGCCCAGGCTCTGCGCCTTCTGGTACACCTTGCCCTCGGTCAAAAGGGAAGGGGCGATGCAGATCTCCACCTGGTGCATTTCTTTGAGGTTGGCGGCACCCAGGGTGGCCATGCTGGTGCGCAGAGCGCCCCAGAGGTTGTGGGTGCCATCATCCAGGCGGGCAGGGCCGCACAAGATCTCTTCCAGGGTGCCGGTGGATCCCACCCGGATGCGGGTGCCGCGGGGCAAGACCGGGCTGGGGGTGGCCATGCCCCAGTGAAAGCCGCGACCGGGTGCCTCTTGGGCGCGGGCTAAGGGGGATCCAATCATCACGGCGTCGGCTCCACAGGCAATGGCCTTGCAGATATCCCCGCCAGTCACCAGGCCGCCGTCGGCAATGATGGGAACGTAGGTGCCGGTTTCGGCCAAGAACTGGTCGCGGGCGGCAGCGCAGTCGGCAATGGCAGTAGCCTGGGGCACCCCTACTCCTAGCACGCCGCGGGAGGTGCAGGCAGCACCGGGGCCGATGCCCACCAGCACTCCAGCCGCTCCCGCTTGCATCAGCTCCAGGGCGACGTCATAGGTGACGCAGTTGCCCAGCACCACGGGAATGGGCATGGAGCGGCAGAACGCGGCCAGATCCAGCTTTTGCATGCCCTCAGGCACCTTGTGATGGACGGAAACCACGGTGGCCTGGACGAAAAACAGATCCCCGCCTGCTTCTGCCACCAGGGGGCCATATTCAGCCGCATGGGCGGGCACGCAGCTAGCGGCAGCAATGGCACCGGCAGCCTTGATCTGGCGGATGCGCTCTTGGATGAGCTCCGGCTTGACGGGTTCACTGTAGAGGCGCTGCATCAGGGGGACAAACTCGTCTTTGCCGACCGCAGCAATTTGGTCTAGCACCTCGTCGGGATCCGCGTAGCGGGTTTGGATCCCCTCTAGGTTCAACACACCCATCGCCCCCAGCTTGGAAAGGAGGATGGCCATCCTGACATCCACCACACCGTCCATGGCGCTAGCGATGATGGGGATGGGCCGTTGGATCCCTCCTAGGGTGAAGTGAGTATCCACCAGGCTAGGATCCAGAGTTCGCCTGCCCGGTACCAGCGCAATCTCATCCAGCCCGTACGCCCGTCTTGCCTGTCGATTGCGGCCCAGTTGTACGTTCATTTCCTTGCTTTGGCTCCCCTTAATGTATTAACCATGTTGCATTACACGTATTATGTATTAGTCGTGTCTTAATCACGTCGCCCAGGAGGGCTCCAAGGCTAACCCCCCTTGACCTTGGAGGTTACTGGGCAGGGGCGTGAAGATGTGCCCTTCCTGCAGACTTCCGAAGCTATGGCAGCGCTGGGATCCCCAGCGGAAGCCGTAGAGGGCGATGTAGGCGCACAGCAGGGCATCGACTTGGTCTTCGTAGTTTTTGAGCCGACGGCCTCTAAGGGATCCCACTTCCACTTGGAGCAGGGGCTCGTGGCCTTGCAGAGAGGGATCAGCACTGGCCAAGGCGCGCAAATGTTGCTGGTACAGACGCCAGGCCTGTTCTCGCGCTTGCCAGCGGCGGCGGGGACGCGCTTTGTAGGGAAGGCTGCGGCTGAGGCCAAACAGGCTCACCATAGCACTGTGGGGGAAGACTTCGGTAATCTGGCGGGCTAGGCGTCCCTGCTCGATGCTGGCCTGCTCCTGAAAGCCATAGCCAGACAGGGCTTGCACCAGCGCCTCTCCTCGCACCTGGCCGTCTTTTTCCAGAAGCCGGCGGTTGGCCGGGTGGGCACCAGCCGCGTAGGGGCGAAACACTCGGTTTAGTTCAGCTTCCGCCCGCCGCTGGCCAGTAAGGTTGGGGACCCGCAAGGGAGCATCCACCGCCACCAGGCAGGGATCCCCGCCGGCTTGAGCTTGGATATAGTCCACGATTTCCTGGTCGGTTTGCAGGATGCGGCTGTCCAGCAGGCGTCCCGCCAAGGCTTGAGCGTCGGGATCCCTGACCTCGACCTGCAACGTTGCCACCCCCGAGGGGTTGCGGCTGGACCAGGCCAGGTCTAGGCCAATGCAGATTAACTGAGCCACGCTACCTTCCCCTTTTCCACCCACTCGACCGAGGATTCCCTCACCCCCCTCCTAGCAAGAGAGGAAGGGAGGACTGCCAATGGCGTCAAATTGCCCTGACATCCGCCTCAACAGCTAAAAAACGGGATCCCGCTGCAGGGGATCCCGGAAGCTCTATTCAGAGCAGGTGACTACGGGCTGACGAGGCAGCCGATTTAGTGCCCGAGGATTAGTAGTCGTAGTCATCTGCGCCACCGCCGCCCGCTGGCTTGTTGTTCTTAGGCTCGGGCTTGTCGACCACGATGGCTTCGGTGGTGAGCACCATGCCGGCAATCGAGGCAGCGTTTTGCAGGGCAGAGCGGGTAACTTTGGCCGGGTCAACGATGCCCGCCTCAAACATGTCCACATAGGCGTCGTTCTGGGCGTCGTAACCCACCGTGAAGGGTTTCTCTTTCACCCGCTCCAGCACAATCGAGCCGTTCTGGCCAGCGTTCTCGGCAATGCGGCGCAGCGGAGCACCCAGCGCGCGAGCCACCAGCATAGCCCCCACCAGCTCATCGCCGGACAAGTTGGCCTGCGCCCACTCCGTAACCACTGGGATGAGGTGCGCCAGGGTGGTGCCACCGCCAGGGACGATCCCTTCTTCCACCGCCGCTTTGGTGGCGTTGATGGCGTCCTCCAGGCGCAGCTTGCGATCCTTCATTTCGGTTTCGGTGGCTGCGCCCACTTTGATTACTGCCACGCCGCCAGCCAGCTTGGCCAAGCGCTCTTGCAGTTTTTCTTTGTCGTAGGTGGAGTCGGTCTCTTCAATTTGGCGACGGATTTGCTCGCAGCGAGCTTTCACAGCCGCTTCGTTGCCCTCCGCCACGATGGTGGTGTGATCCTTAGTTACCGTGACGCGCCGCGCCGAGCCAAAGGACTCAAGCCGGGCATTCTCCAGCTTCAGGCCGCGCTCCTCGCTAATGACCTCGCCGCCGGTGAGAATGGCGATGTCTTCCAGCATGGCCTTACGGCGATCCCCGAAGCCAGGGGCTTTCACCGCCACCACGCTCAGCACGCCCCGCAGCTTGTTCACCACCAGGGTGGCCAGCGCTTCCTTCTCGATGTCTTCAGCGATGATTAGCAATGGACGGCCAGCGCGAGCTACTTGCTCCAGAACTGGCACCAGGTCTTGCACCAGGGTAATCTTCTTGTCCGTGATGAGAACGTAGGGGTTCTCCAGGACCGCCTCCATCCGCTCGGTGTCGGTGACGAAGTAAGGGGAAATATAGCCTTTGTCAAAGCGCATCCCCTCCGTCACTTCCAGCTCCGTGGTCATGGACTTGCCTTCTTCCAGGGAGATCACCCCTTCGCGGCCCACTTTTTCCATGGCCTCGGCAATCATGCGGCCCACTTCCTCATCGTTGCCAGCGGAAATGGCCGCCACCTGGGCAATGGCTTTGGAGTCTTCTACTGGGCGGGCATGTTCAGCAATTTTGTCCACCAGGAACTTCACCGCCTTGTCAATGCCCCGCTTGAGGGCAATGGGGTTGGCGCCGGCGGCCACGTTCTTGAGCCCTTCTTTCACCATGGCGTGGGCCAAGACCGTAGCTGTAGTGGTGCCGTCGCCAGCAATGTCATTGGTCTTAGAGGCGGCCTGACGGATTAGAGAAACGCCAGTGTTTTCAATGTGGTCTTCCAGCTCAATCTCTTTGGCAATGGTTACCCCATCGTTAACAATCTGGGGTGCGCCAAATTTTTTCTCCAGCACCACGTTGCGCCCTTTGGGGCCAAGGGTAACAGCTACGGCTTCCGCCAAAATGTCCATGCCGTGTTCAAGAGCACGACGAGCTTCTTCGCTGAAAATAATCGTCTTAGCCATAGTCAACCTCTCACTGTCAGTAAACGAAGGGTAAAGTAGGGAAGCAAGCGAGAGTTAGCTAGTGGCACCTATTAGCCTACTTCCTGTATTTGCTGCCTCTTGCTCAAGAACAGAAAACTACTGGACAATGGCGAGGATATCCCGCTCAGCTAGCAGCACATACTCCTCGCTGCCTAGCTTCACCTCCGTGCCAGCGTACTTGGAGTAGAGTACCCTGTCCCCTACCTTCAGCTCCATTGGGATGAGCTTGCCCTCATCATTGCGTTTGCCGGGGCCAACAGCAACCACTTCCCCCACCTGCGGTTTCTCTTTGGCAGTGTCAGGCAAAAAGATCCCGCCTGCAGTTTTCTCGTCCTGCTGGGCAATTTTCACCAGCACCCGGTCGCCTAGGGGTTTCAGCGTAGAGACGTTTAGCGTTACTGCAGCCATACTAAGTGTCCTCCCTGA
The DNA here is from genome assembly GCF_047462175.1 of Synechococcus sp. OH30. Classification (NCBI taxonomy): domain Bacteria; kingdom Bacillati; phylum Cyanobacteriota; class Cyanophyceae; order Synechococcales; family Synechococcaceae; genus Synechococcus; species Synechococcus sp. OH30. Next base: position 23,532 of record NZ_JANSIP010000003.1, read on the forward strand.
TGCCTATAGCAGGAAGCCAAAGAGTGATAGAGGGAAACTTGCGTTCGCGGCGGTTTTAGCACTCTCGGCTCACGAGTGCTAGTTTATCAGTCGGCTTTCCAGCCTGGCAATAGCCCCTTTTGGCGGGATCCCTAGTTTTGGCAGGTACGGTTAGGTGCGGATCTCTCTACTTCTGGGCCTGTTGTGGGATCATGGCTTGAGGTGGGCTGAACAAGCTAGGTGCGGATCCCGTTGTTTCAGGTGGATGCCTTTACGGCGGTGCCTTTCAGGGGCAATCCAGCGGCGGTTTGCTTGCTGTCCCAGGAGCTGCCGCAGGAACTTTTGCAGGCAATTGCAGCAGAGAACAATCTCTCGGAAACCGCTTTTTTGCTGCCTCAGGGATCCCAGGAGGGCCTCCCTCACTACCGGCTGCGCTGGTTTACACCAACCACGGAAGTGGCTCTCTGCGGGCATGCCACCCTAGCCGCTGCTCATGTACTGCTGAGCGAGGTTCACCCAGAAGCGCAGGAGGTGGCCTTCTCCACCCCCAGTGGCCAGGTGTCGGTGCGGCGGCAACGGGATCGTTTGGCGATGGACTTCCCCGCCCAAACTCCCCAGCCTTGGCTGGAAGCGCAAGACCAGGTGGCGGCGGCTTTGGGGATCCCCCCCTTGGAGCTGTACCGCGGCAGCATGGGGGTAGCGGTGCTGGCTTCGGCACAACAGATCCAACAGGTGCAGCCGGACTTGAACCGGGTTCAGGCGCTGCCTGTTTCCGGGTTGATCGTCACCGCCGCTGCAGAGAGGGGGGAGGGTTTCGTCTGTCGCGTTTTTGCCCCCCAGTTGGGGATCCCGGAGGATCCAGTAACCGGGTCTGCCCAGTGTCTGCTGGCGCCCTATTGGTCGGAGCGCCTAGGCCAAAGGGAGCTCAGGGTGCGGCAGCTCTCGGCGCGAGGAGGCGAGCTCTGGTGCTGCCATCGCGGCTCTCGGGTGGAGATTGCAGGGCAGGCAGTGCTGGTCATAGTGGGAGAGTTGCGGATCCCCTAGAAAAAACACCCCGGCTGGCTCCGGGGTGCGGGAGCGTGATAGCAGCAGTTGGGCTAGCCCAAAAGTTCTGCCGCCTGAATGAGCTCCACTTGCTTTTTCTTGAGCACCAGCAGAAGTTGGGTAATAGCTACCGCCGCCAGGAAGGCCACCAACCACTTCACCCGTTCTGGGTTCTGCAGCACCAGATCCCGCTCTGCTTGGCCAAAGCCACCTACGTTGGGGTTGTTGGTAACCGGATCCCCTTCTTTGACCGTATCGCCAATGTTGACCACCAACTCCGGCCCCGGCGGCACCACGAGGTGCTGGATCCCGTTTTCGGTCTCGAAGCTGAGCACCCGCGTGCCTGGCAACTCGTATTCGGGGGGCACTAGGGCAGCCAGCTCAGCTGGCAGGTCGCTAAGGTCGGATTCGAGGGTGGCAATGCTAGTCAGGCGACCAGTGGCAGGAGCGCGGAAGACATTGTTGTTGCTGAGGCTGCCATCGGGGTTGATCTGGCCACGACCGCGGTTGGCGCCAATGTAAACCCGATATTTCATAAAGGCCACCGAGGGATCCTCCTTCGGATCAGGGGCTACCACCGGGAAGACAATTTCCTGGTGCTGCTCACCGGGCAAGGGGCCCACCAGGAGGATGTTGGGCTTGGCGTCGCTGTAAGGGGTGATGTAGGTCTCAGCGGTTTCCTGCCGCTGCTCCTCTGTCATTTCCTCCTCCCTAGCCAGTCGGAAGCCCTCCGGCAGCACCACCACCGCGCCGACGTTCAGACCGCCTTTGCTGCCATCGGCGAGCACCTGCTGCTTGCTCAAGTCATAGGGGATCCCGACCTTGATGGTAAACACCTGGCCGGGGGTAACCGCCTGCGGCACTTCGGCCCGGATAGGCATGGTGTTCAGATGGCAGTTGGCGCAGACAATTTTCCCCGTTGCCTCGCGGGGGTTGTCGTAGGCCATCTGGGCATAGTACGGATAGGCTGCGGCCGGACGGGCTCCCATTCCCAGCAGCAGCAGCGCACACAAGGCCAAATAAAAAATTCTCCTCATAAGTTCAGCTCAAAAGTGCAATTCCAATCTGCAAAAGCTCCTTGGACCCTACCCTTAAAAGCCTAGGGGCGCCCTGGCCAAGACCAGCGCCACAACAGGCTTTCCCCCTCTCCCCCCTCAGCAATGGCGCCCCTTGGAAGGGCTGTCCTCCCGCCTTAGGTCTCACGGAAATCGGGGCCCTGCCAGGGGCTGAAGCGAATGTTGTCGCCCTCCACCGTGGCGCTAACTAGCTCCAGGGAGCGGGGAGCCGGCCCGCGAATGACCTTGCCATTGGCTGCGTACTGGGATCCGTGACAGGGGCACTTGAAGAGGTTTTCTCCTGCACTCCAGGGCACCACGCAGCCAAGGTGGGTGCAGACGGCATTGAGGCCGTAGTTGGCTACCGCCCCATTGTCAATCACGATGTAGGTGGGATCCCCCTTTAAGCCTTGGGCCAGCACCCGATCCGTAGCCGCGTGGGTAGCCAGCAGCTCGCTCACGCTAATTGGCTTGCCAAGAGCATCCTGGGCTATTACCCCCCCGCTTGCTCCACCAGCGGAGGGAGGAATAAAGTACTTCACCACCGGGTAGAGGGTGCCCACCACCACCACCCCCACTGAGCCGCTGAGGAGGGCGTTGAGAAAAACCCGCCGGCTCATGGGCGGCGCTTCAAAGTTGCTAATTGCCTCGGTCATAATGGTCAGGAAAGCCTGAGAAGTTTTAATCTTCGTTGACAAGCGACACTATCCTAGCTGAGTCCCCTAGCCAATTTCATTAAGAAATGCAAAGCTAGGAGCAACCCAAGGCAAGAGGTTTGCCTGGGATCGTCAACCGCCTCCAGGCTGACTATGACGGGAGCTGACTTGCAAGCTTTGCTGCGGGAGAAGTGGGGCTGCTCCTACGACGTGCAACTGCGCCGCAGGGGGGACAAGGTGGTTCTGTTGGTGATGTGGCGCTACCTGGAGCAGCCCTCTTTCCCTTTGAGTGAAGCCGAGTATCTGGCTCGCCTAGAGTCGGTCATGGCCCATCTGCAGGCGTGGGGGGTATGGGAGACGGTGCAGCGAGAAATTGAAGCTACCCGACAGAAACCCCGCGTAGGCAAAGCGGTGGTCATTCCTTTGAATTTGCAAGGGGTGGGAGAGCGCGCCTCCGAGTGGCTACTGTAGTCCTCCTTGCCCCTAGAAAAATCCGCTGGCTATCCACCTTCCACCAGGCCGGCCTGCAGGGCCTGCAAAAACTGGCGGGCGGCGCGACCGGAAAAGCCATTTTGCTGTTGCGCCCAGAGGAGGGCTTGGCGGCGCAAGGTCTCTAAAGGTTGAGGGAGACCCAGCCGCTGCGCCAAGTGTTCTACTGTAGCCAGGTAGTCAGCTTGGCTAAAAGGGGTAAAGGTAAGGGTAAGGCCAAAGCGATCCCGCAGCGACAGCTTCTCCTGCACCGTATCCCAGGCGTGCACCTCTTGCTCCTGGGGAGGGGGGCGATCGCCAAAAAACTCGCGGATAAGATGGCGGCGGTTGCTGGTGGCATAGAGACGCACGTTGGGCGGCGGTGGGAGGAGATCCCCTTCCAGCAGCACTTTGAGCTGCTTAAACTCGGTCTCGTCGGCCTCAAAGGAGAGATCGTCCACAAAGAGAACAAAGGGCAGCATCTGCTGTCCCAGCTCTGCCAAGATCTGCGGCAATTGAGCCAAATCTGCTCGTCGCAGCTCCAAAAGGCGCAGCCCCTGGGGGCCGTAGCGCCGCAACAACGCTTTCACGAGGGAAGACTTGCCGGTGCCCCGCGCCCCGTAAAGCAGCACATGCAGCGCCGGCTCCCCCCGCAGGAGGGCTTCGGTGTTAGCGGCCAACTGCCGTTTCTGCCGTTCGTAGCCGTAGATCTCCTCCCAGTCGGGCAGATCGGGAGTGGGGATCCCTTCTAGCCCTGCCGGCCCCCAGCGAAACGCCCAATAGCGACCATAGAGCCCCACTCCCCCTTGGCGGTAGTGGGCAATTAAGGCCTCCAGGCTCTGGCCCCAATCGGCAAAAGGGCGGGGATCCCAGCCAGAGCTGCTGGGGTTTTCATCCGGCCAGGGGATCCCCAAGCCCAGCGCCTGCATCTGCTCAGCAATGGTCTCCTGGCTATCGGCCAGGATCTGCAGGCAGCGGAGATCGTGGCGGGCCGCTTGCAAAAGGGGTGCCGGGATCCCTTGGGGTTGCAGCGCCGCCCGCGAGAAGGGGTTATCGGCCCAGCGGATTTCCTGGATTAGCCACTCCCGCCAGCTCAAGCCCTGCCGGGCCAAAAGCTCAAACCAGCGCCCGTAGGCTCTCCAGCAGGGCAGGGGATCCCCGCTCATCAACTGCTGGATGAGCTCCTGCCAGGCCAGGGCCAGGGGATGGGCGCAGATTTCCCGAAACACCAGCAGCTTAGCCGCCGCTTCCGCCGCTTCTTCTAAGGGAGTCATCGCTCTAGGTACGGCTCTTAGCATTGTCTACTCTCCCAGAGGGAGAGAGGCCGGCGTTGGGTTAGCGAGCATTGTCCCGCCGGCCTAGCTCATAGAGGCCACCGCCAACACAGGCAATAAGGCCCCAGGAGACGGCCCAGCTTTTGCCCAACGAGATCTCGGTGAAAGCCACCACCACCGCTGCTGCCAACAGGAAAGGGATGACGCTGAGCAAAGAGGCCAGAGCCCCACTGGGATCCCAGGACAACTGCTTTTCCCAACCCTCCTGCAGGCGGCGGTGCAATGGCGACAACCCCCACATCAACCCCAGGCTCCAGAGGGCTGTGGCCGCCCACAACGAAGGGCGGATCGCCTCCAGTCCCCCAAATTCAACCCCCATAGCCTCCATGGCCAGCTCCCAACCCTGCCTTTCTAGGCTAGCGGGATTGGGCCCAGTCGGTGGCAGTAATGGTGGTGCCAGGAAATTGAATGGGATTGCCCAAGCTCTGGATCTGGGCTTGGAGAGCGGGCAATAGCTGCAAGTCCAGCAGCGGCTCCCGCAGGATCTCCGCCGGGATCAGATCCCGCTCCAGGGCAAAGTGGGCCGTGTGACCCGCTGCCGTGCCAATGGCCCATTCCACAGGATGCACCCGGTAAGAGGCGCTGGCAATGCGGCTGGTGGCGATGTTCTTGCTGCCAGCTAGAAGATTGTCAATGCGCTGGGGGATCAGGGCCCGCAGCGGGATCTGGTAGGGGTAGGTAGGGGCTTGGGCATCTTGGTTGTGGCTGGGGGGCAGCGAAAAATCGGGCAGCAGGCACTCGTGAAAATCAATAGGGTACTGCCCCACCCCCACCGAATCGTAGAAGATGAAGGGGCGCCCGCGGTTTAGCTCCGATTCCCGCGTGGTGATATCCGACTCGTAGATGGTGAACCCCTCCGGGTAGGCAAGGCTGGGTCGCCCAACGATGCGCCGCGACTCGCGGATGTAGGGGTACTTGGAGAGACCACTGGCAGTTCCCATCGGGCTATTGGGCCCTTTGAGGTAGCGGTAGCGCAGGTAAAAGTCCTTTTGAAAGTCAGGATCCGCCTGCTGCAGGAGAAAATCCGTCCGCCCCGCCACCAACCAGTAGAAGAAGCCTTTAGCATGTTGCTCAGCCCGCCGCAGCGCCTCTACCCGCAAGCCCCCCATCCAGCCGCCGGGATCCAGTTGCCCTGAGGCTTGCAATTGCTCGTGGGTGAGGATGAGGTTGATCTCCGGCCCAGTGATGCGCCAGTCGTTGCCCCAGGTCCAGTTCTGCAGGGATTGATCCCCCACCCGGATGGCCTCTTCCCCAAAGCCAAATACCTGTCCCCGGATGCGGCGGTAGGTGAAGACCAGAGCAAAGTTAAAGCGCGGCTGTTCAAAGCTGTAGTAGGGGCCGTGCAGCGGGTCGTTGTAGAACTCCGGCTTGATGGGCACCTGCGGCACAGCGGAGCGCTCGATAACAAAGGTGTAGGTAAACCCCTGGGTGCAGTAGGGATCCCTGTAGGGCTTGGAGCTGGGCTCCCAGCGGCTTTTCCCATCCGTGCCAAGGCGGTAGGGCACCCGCGCCAGGGGCAACAGCTCGCCGGTTTCGGTAGCATCGATAACTACCCAAGGTAGGGTTTTGCCCTGCCGCTGCGGCGGCGGCTCAAAGCGCAGGATCTCTTTGTCCCAGTCTGCGGTGGGCTCTAGGCGGTAAAAATCCAGCAAGTAGGTGGAGAGATCCCCCCGATTCTCCGGGTGGACGCCGGCGTGTTTGGGAATATTGCGGATGGCCTGCACACTGCGGATTTGGTAGTTCTCAATCTCCACGTCCTTGACCACCGTCTCGGTAAACAGCCGCAACTGCCCCGACTGCAGGTAGGGATCCAACATCTCTCGGATGACCTGGTGGCCCACCTGGGGCGAGAAGCAGAGCACACTCACCCAGCACTTGCCGGGATTGGGATCACCGCCGTACTTTTCCCGCACCCGGCGGCGAAACTCTCTATAGCCCTGGGGAAAGATCTCGTTTTCCCGCTGCAAGGGCCGCTCATCCAAAGCCGAGACCCCCTGGGCGCTCACCTGGCCGCCAATCCAGTCGGTTATTTCGGTCATGCACACCTGTCGCCCCAAGCGCAGGGCATCGTAGGCCGCCGCCACCCCCCCCAGCCCGCCCCCAGCGATGAGGATCTCGCAAGGGATGCGGGTCTCGGGCAGAGGCTGGGCCAGAGCCGCCCCGGCGCCCAAGATCCCGGCCCCCAGGACACCGCAGCCCCATCCCTTTAGGTTGAATGCCAGCTTCATCCCTGCCCCGTAACTCGGCCTGCCGGGACTTTCCGGCAACTTTTATCATGGGGGAAAGCGCTGCAACTGCTCATGCCGGATTCCACCTTCGTCATCACCACACCCATCTACTACGTCAACGCTGCCCCCCACATCGGCAGCGCCTACACCACCATGGCGGCGGATGCCATCGCCCGTTACCACCGCCTGCGGGGCAAGGATGTGCTGATGGTAACGGGAACTGACGAGCACGGCCAGAAGATCCAGCGCACCGCCGAAGAGCGCGGCCTTCCGCCGCAGCAGCACTGTGACGAGATTGCCGCCCAGTTTGTGGAGCTTTGGCGGTTGCTGGATATCCGCTACGACCGCTTTATCCGCACCACTGACCCTCGCCACAAAGCCATTGTGCGGGAGTTTTTTCAGCGGGTTTGGGATCGGGGAGATATTTTCGTTGGCCGCCAGCAGGGCTGGTACTGCGTTGCCTGCGAGGAGTTCAAGGACGAGTCAGAGCTCCTAGAAGGCGGGTTTTGCCCCCTTCACCCCAACAAGAAAGTGGAGTGGAAAGACGAAGAAAACTACTTTTTTCGCCTCTCTCGCTACCAGGAAAAACTGGAAGCCCTCTATGCGGAGCACCCGGAGTTCATTCAACCGGAAAGCCGCCGCAATGAGGTCATGAACTTTGTGAAGCAGGGCCTGCGGGACTTTTCCATCTCTCGCCCCAGCGTCTCCTGGGGGATTCCCTTCCCGGCGGATCCCAGCCAAACCCTTTACGTTTGGTTTGATGCCCTCATTAACTACATCAGCGCCGCCTTGGATCCTAACGACGAGCCCACCCTGGAGAACGCCCTGCGCCGCTACTGGCCTGCCGATGTGCATCTAGTAGGTAAGGACATCGTCCGTTTTCATGCCATCTACTGGCCGGCCATGCTCATGTCGGCAGGGCTGCCGCTGCCTAAGCAAATCTTTGGCCACGGCTTTCTCACCAAAGATGGCCTCAAGATGGGCAAAAGCCTCGGCAACACGCTGGATCCCTTTGAGCTGGTGCAGCGATACGGCGCCGATGCTGTGCGCTACTATTTCTTGACCGAAATTGAGCTGGGCAAGGATGGCGACTTTAGTGAGGGCCGCTTCATTGAGGTTCTCAACGCTGACCTCGCCAACGACCTGGGGAACCTGCTCAACCGCACCCTCAGTATGCTCAAAAAATACCAGCCCGACTACCGCATTCCCCAGGTGCAGATCGCAGCGGATCACCCCCTCAAAACCCTGGTCGAGCGCCTAGCCCCGGCGGTGGCCGACGCCTACGAGCGGCTGGATCCCAGCTCCGCTGCCCGCAAAGCCCTCAGCTTGGCCCAGGCCAGCAACAAATACCTCGACGAGCAGGCTCCCTGGACGCTGCACAAACAGGGGCAAAGCCAGCAGGTAGCGGAGATTCTCTATGCCGTCTTAGAAAGCGTGCGCTGGGTGGCAGTAGCCCTTTCGCCCATCATTCCTAACCTTAGCCTCAAGATCCTGCAGCAACTAGGGTTCTCCCTCACCGACATCACCCAACTGCGCTGGGATCCCGATGCCAGCTGGGGCCAGCTTCCCCCCGGTCAAGAACCCCAACCCCCCACGCCTGTTTTTCAGAAACTCCTCAGGAGTGCATGACATACTTCCGCTAACGCCTAGAGTGTAGGCTTCTCGCTGCCACGGAGGTGGTTCCTCCACGAGTAGACAGGGGATGCCCCCCTCCGCAGCCAAGGCCTACCTATCCCATCTTCGTGGCGCTAATACAGGGCAGGGCTTATTTACCCCCGCACCCCCCTCAGCTAAGAGTTGGTAGCCTTTGCCTGGGAAGGTTGGGCAGGAGTTGCCTTGTCGGCAAAAGGACGGCCACCCCCCACGGAGAAGGGAGACACCCGAGCCGAGTGCAAGCGAGGGTTGCCCCCACCGGCAGGGGGAGCCCCACTGGCAAGGGTCTGCCAGGCTGCCCGTACTCCCGCCCAAAAACTGCGAACATTGACTTGGGCACCCTGGGCCTGGGCACGGGCTCCTTCCAAGGAGCGGCTAACCTGTTTTACCACTTGACCCGCCCCTTTCACCCCTTCGTCAAGGCTGTCGGCAATCTCACTAACTTCCAGGCTAGTCAGGCGCAGAGCCTCTAGGGTGGGCGGCAACTCCCGTAGCAGCGTGTCGAAAAAGCGCTCCACACTCTGGGCCGCTCGACCCAGTTGAATAACGGCAGGCAGCAGGGTCAGGATTACCGCCAAAATGGCCACTGCCACCAAACCAACCGAGAGGCCAAGCCAAAAGACCGGATCGCTCATCCTGCTGTCTCCTCCCCATTTTGGGCTTCCAGATCATTTTCCTCCCCCCCGACGGGACGCGAGTTTTGGGCTTGGAGCAGCTCCTTCCGCTTCTGCAACATCGCCTCTTTCCCCACTGCCACCGCCTGCTGTAGCCGCAGCAGGGCCTCATCCAAACTGCGTTGAGCGGCGTCGAACAACTTTTCGGATTGATACTGCAGGCTGCTAGCTACATCTTCTGCCACTTCTGGCAGGGCCTCTGCCGATTTTTTCAACAGTCGCCGCGTCTCCCGTCCGCTGCGGGGGGCCAGGAGCAAGCCAATGACTGTGCCCACTGCCGTTCCCACCAACAGCCCGCCAATAAACGCGCCAGTCCGGTTTCTCCCCATGCCTTCCCAAGGTTGAAAATGGCCCCCCAACCAGGGTATCAAGATGTTGCCCTGCTCGGCCCCCAAAAAGGACCACCTGGTCCTGAATTGGCCGAGTCCTGGCTGGGCTGGGGGGGCTAGAGTAGAAATGGTGCTGTCTACCTAACCTATGGTCTCTTTGGAGCCCCAAGGTCTAGCAAAAGGGCCGATTAACCTGGCAGAGTACATTGACCACACGCTGCTGCTGCCCATGGTTACCCCGGAGGAAATTGAGGAGGGGTGCGAAATTGCCCTGCGCTACGGCTTCCCTACCTTTTGTGTGCCTCCCTGCTACGTGCGGCGGGTGGTTGAGCGGCTGCACGGGTCGCCAGTACGGGTGAGCACCGTGGTGGGGTTTCCCTTGGGGACCAACACAGCGGAGGTCAAACTCTACGAAGCTCAACTGGCCGTGGAGCAGGGCTGCCAGGAGCTGGATGTTCGCATTAACCTCGCCTGGCTTAAGGCGGGGGATCTGGATCGCCTCCACGCCGAGATTGCTGAGATTGTGGAGGAGACGGGGGTTTGCGTCAAAGCCATTTTGGAGACAGCCCAGCTTACTGACGAGGAAAAAAAGCTGGCTGCCGAGATCTGCATGGATGCGGGAGCTGCCTTTTTGATGACCTCCACTGGCTGGATGGGAGGGGCAACCTTGGCAGATGTGCAACTGCTGGCCCAGCTTAGCCGGGGTCGGGTGGGGGTAAAAGCTTCGGGCGGCATTCGCACGCTGGCCCAGGCGGAAGCAATGATTGCAGCAGGGGCTACTCGGATTGGCACCTCTTGGGGGTTAGAGCTGATGCAAGAGCTGCGGGCAAGGGAGGCTGGCAGAGCATGAGCGGGCGAACCTACCGGGTTACCGGCATCAATCTCAAAGGCATTCCCCTGGGGGAGTCGGATCGGGTGGTGACCATCCTCACTCGCGAGCAGGGATTGCTGCGGGCAGTAGCCAAGGGATCCCGCAAGCCGTCTTCCAAGTGGGGAGGGCGACTGGAGCCCTTTGTAGTTAACGACCTGCTGCTTGCCCGAGGACGGTGGTCGGCCCAAACGGATCCCTCCCAGTGCCTGCAGCGTATTGTTCAGGCAGAAACCCTGCAGAGTTTTCCCCGTCTAGGCCGCAGCTTGGCCCACCTCACGGCAGCCCAGTACCTGGCAGAGGTGGCTTTGCTCCTGGCCCTGCCAGATCAGGCTCAGGAAGAGCTGTTTGTGCTCCTAGTAGAACACTTGCAGCGCATTGAGCAGGCTCCTGCAGCAGAGGCGGTTTTGCCGCTCCTTGTCCATGGCCTCTATCACCTTTTGGCTGTGGGGGGGGTTGCCCCCTCGGTACAGGCCTGCTACTCCTGTGGGAGAGAGTTAGTGGGCGAGGTTTTCTTCTGTCCCCAGGGGGGCGGCCTGCTCTGCGATCCCTGCCGGATGGCACAGCGGCCCAACCCCCTTGCCGCCGTCTCCAGTTCTGTCCTGCAGGTCCTGGGATTCCTGCCTGGCCCCACCTTGCCCCCCTTGGCTAACAAAACGCCGCCTTTGACGGCTTGGCGGGGGGCAGAGCGCCTGTTGCGCCGAATTTTGGAGCAGCATGCGGAGCGAGAAATCCGGTCTGCCCGCCTGCTGGCTGGCTGCTCCCCTGCAGACGAGCAGGGATCCCCAGTTGCTCCAGCTTTTTCTGAGGCCAATCCCAAACAATTGGCGACCTCTTGAAAAAGTTGTGAAGGTATGTGTCAAGTTGGGCAAATGGCTGCAAAATAGAGCTTCAAGGTGGCTAGGCAGCCGCTTCTAGATGATACATTAAGTGCTAGAAAGTAAATTCCTTGTAAGGGCTTCTCAGCTTTGGCCGCGGTCAACCGCGAGGGTTTGCAGAGAAGACGGCAGCTAAAGGCAAGGGAAGCCAGTGCTTTTAAGAGCTGTTGCCAAGTAGGCCTTCTGCGTTCCTTGGCTGGAGGTGGGTTCTTGGGCCACAGTTTTCTAAGCACGAGTTTGGCGGCGTTTCCGTAGGAAGGCCGAGTCGGTTACCAGGAAGCGAAATGTGCCTTGGCCACCTGCCCTTTAGCGGCAGGAGGAGCTCTTCTTAACTTCTCCAAGCATAGTGAGTACAGGAGTTGCAGCACCGTGGAAGCCCAGCGTAAAGAACGGATTCTCGTGGTTGATGATGAAGCTAGCATCCGCCGCATCTTGGAAACTCGCCTCTCGATGATTGGGTACGAGGTGGTTACCGCAGCCGACGGCGAGGAGGCGCTGCAGGTCTTCCGCAAGCAGAATCCTGACCTGGTGGTGCTGGATGTCATGATGCCAAAGCTGGATGGCTACGGGGTCTGCCAGGAGTTGCGCAAAGAATCCGACATCCCAATCATCATGCTTACAGCCTTGGGGGATGTGGCCGACCGCATTACTGGGTTGGAGCTGGGGGCGGATGACTACGTGGTCAAGCCCTTTTCCCCCAAGGAGCTGGAGGCCCGCATTCGCTCGGTGCTGCGGCGGGTGGCACGCTCTAGCCATGAGGGGATCCCCAGCTCCGGGATTATCCAGGTGGGGGATCTTTGCATTGACACCAACAAGCGCCAAGTCTACAAGCGGGGCGAGCGCATCCGCCTGACAGGAATGGAGTTTAGTTTACTGGAGCTATTGGTTAGCCGCTCTGGGGAGCCGTTTTCCCGCGCCGAGATCCTGCAAGAGGTATGGGGCTATACACCAGAGCGCCATGTGGATACACGGGTGGTGGACGTTCACATTTCGCGGCTACGGGCCAAGTTGGAGGATGACCCGAGCAATCCTGAGCTTATCCTAACAGCCCGCGGCACTGGCTACCTGTTTCAGCGCATTGTGCCAAAAGGCGAAAAAGGAGAGGGTTAGGAAGGGATCCCTGCCAATTTCTCCTCCAGCGCCCTTCGCATCTGCCGCAGAGGGCCAACCCAGTCGCCAGGGGCTTCTTGGCGGAATAGGCGCATCACACCAGGGTACCAGGGGCTATCCTGGCGGTGCAGCAACCAGCGCCAATCGGCCGCAAAGGGCAGTAGCACCCACACCGGCTTGCCCAGGGCTCCAGCTAAGTGAGCAACGGCGGTATCGACGCTAATTACTAGATCCAACTGGGCAACTGCCCTGGCAGTATCGACAAAGTTGCGGAAACGGGATCCCAGCTCCACCACCTGGTGCTGCTTTAGCAGGGGTTCCACCTGGCTTAGCTCTTCCCCCACCTGTAGGCTAACCCACTGCACCTGGGGCAGATCAAGGTGCTCAAGGAAGAGGTGGAGAGGACAGCTTTTTAACCTCCACACCCGGTTGAGGGCAGGGTCGCTGCGGCGGCCACTGGCCCACACCAAACCCACCTTCATCTCCTTTTGAGGAACTTTGGGCCATGCTTCTGGCCAGGCAGAGCCCTCTTGGGGACAGACCAGGTAGGGGAGACGGGCAGGGATTGTTTCTAGCGTGGTGCCCAGGCGGTGGGGCAGGCTGAGCAACGGCAGGTGCCAGTCAAAGGGAGGTAGGGGATCCGTATCCGAGATAACCTGTACCTGAGGAAAGGAGGCCCGCAGCAACTCGACTAGGGAGGGGGGGCAGCGGAAGTAGAGGGAGGCCTGCGGATGGGCCGCGGCCAGAAGGGGCAGGTAGCGCACAAACTGAAGGGTGTCCCCCAACCCTTGTTCGGCGTAAATGAGCAGAGTCTGCTGGCCCAAGGGGGATCCCGTCCACAAGGGCGAAGGGAAGCGGGGATAGGCTGCCCCCTGGCGCTGCAGCCGCCATTCGTACTCCCGCCATCCCTCCTCATAGCGGCCCAGGGTAAGCAGGGCCGTGCCCAGGTTGTAGTGGATCTCTGGCCAGTCAGGGGCCAGTTGCAAGCCCCGCCGGTAGGACTCAAGGGCGGCCTCGAGGCAGTTCTGTTCCTGCAGGACCGTGCCCAAGTTGTTGTGGGGCTGAGCATCCTTTGGCAGCAGGGGGATGGCCTGTCGGAGGCAGTCGGCGGCCTCCTCCAGGCGGTCTTGCAGGTGGAGGCAGTGGGCGAGGTTGACAAGGATCCGCCCCTCCTGGGGTAGGAAGGCAAGGGCTTGGCGAAACCAGCCTTCCGCTTCCTCCAGCTGGTTATCGAACATCAGAGCATTGCCCAGGGCGGCCAGAGCGTAGGGCTGGGGAGGTTGGGCTGCTGCAGCTTGGCGCAGCACCGCAATGGCCCGCTGCCGTTGCCCCAGCGCCAGCCAACAACTGCCCAGCCGGAACAGCAGTTGCCCATTGCCAGGGGCAAAGGCTAACCCCTCTTGGTAGGCGTGCACTGCCTCCTCCAGGTGGCCCAGCAGCATCCACGCATCACCCAACTCCTGCCAGGCAGGCACCCAGTCCTTCCGCAGGTGCACAGCCAGTTGCAAGGGGGTCAAGGCTTGACAGGGATCCCCCATCTGGAGGTAGAGAGACCCTAGCAGCGCTTGGGCGGCAGCCAGGTGCGGATGGGTGCGGGTGAGCTGTTGACAAAGGCGCAGTGCCGCCCCCAGATCCCCTGCTTGTCGGTAGCGCTCGGCTACAGCCAGCGCCGCCTCCGGCGAGGGGAAGGAGGAGCGAGTGGCTCCCTGCCCTGCGGCCCGGGGCCTAGCCGCCTGCCGATTGCCTTTCCCTTGACCAAAACCCTGGGGCACGGTTTTTCCCTTGTGGGTCCTTTTTGCCCTGCCTGCGGCTTTGGGGCAGCAGCAGGGCACCTTCCTACTTGTAGGTTAACAGGACGCTCCCAAAGCCCTAAGCTGGCCTTCGGCTAGCTGTGGGGCTTGCTTTTGAAGGGCCTAGTTGCGGCGAAAGAGGCTGTCTAGGTAAATGCGCGCAGCCCGTCGATCCCCATCTCCGCTTTGGAGCAAGAACAACGAGAGGGCTGCCGTTACAACCCGGTCTTGGTCCCAGTCGGGATGACGAGAGAGGTAGTTTTTGAGGGTGTCATGGAGCTCCTTGGGGATTTCGCTCAAAATGCTGACGGTGGGAGAATCCATAGCCCAACCACCTACCTGGGATTAATACTCAAACAGTCGAAACAGAAAGATTCTAGGCCCTCGGCCAAAGCCCAGCTGGCCCAGGAAGAAAGCCCACCCGCTGACCCAGTCCTCTAACTGGGGCCCATCAGGGATCGCTTTGGCCTCACAGGAAAGGGTGTAAAAGGGCTGGCCTGTCAGCTGCCTGCAAGCAGCTAGCCACTCCCTGGTCTCTCTCAAGCAGGAGAAGGACAAGGGGGACGCAATTGTCTCTGAGGAGAAGGGCTGGGGAAATCTCCCCCTCACCTCAGGTGGGGTTATTTTGCCCTCTGTCCTGGGGGGAATGTCAATCCTGGGCAAGAGTATCCAGGGGAACTTAAGCCCTCCCTTGGCCTTGATGGCATCGGAAAAAGCGACGCGATCCCGTTACGTTTCTCAGGGTGTAGTCACCTGAACCTTACTGGTGGCCACTTTTCCACAGAACCCTTCGAGGCGGCCTCCAGAGCGAAAGACCTTGTGGAAAACAGCCCGCCTACCTGTGGAAAGACTGGGGAAAACCTGTGGATTTTTGGGAAATCTCAGTTTTCTAAAAAATTTTCCTCGAGTCCTCCCCTAGGGCCACTCAACTCGATAGTGCAAAAACAGCTCTTGGGAACCGCGGCGGCACTCGAGCAGCTCCAGGCGCGGCGGGGATCCCTGCAGTTGCCAGCCCTCGATGCTAGCTGGGGCAGCGGGGTAGCCACTCAGTAGCAGCGGCGCCAGCGTCACCCACAGCTCATCCAAAGCTTGCGCCTGCAAAAACGCCCCCAAAAGCCGCCCCCCGCCCAATAGGCCTACCTGGTCGATCCCCCGCTGCCGCAGGCGAGCTAGGCGAGCAGTCA
This sequence comes from Synechococcus sp. OH30, assembly GCF_047462175.1. Lineage (NCBI taxonomy): Bacteria > Bacillati > Cyanobacteriota > Cyanophyceae > Synechococcales > Synechococcaceae > Synechococcus > Synechococcus sp. OH30. The sequence continues at coordinate 38,782 of NZ_JANSIP010000003.1, forward strand.
AATCCCAATCCGAGGCCACCCAGATCTCGGCAAAACCGGGCCGTCCCTGCCACCGGCGGGATCCTGCCGGCGTTGTCCATAGCCAGCGGGTAAGGGGCTGGCGAAAAAAGGGCAGCTCTTCCGGAATCTCGCCGCTGCCGGAACAAATAATTGTCAGGGGCTGGGGGGGGAGACCCCGCGCCATTCGGCTTTGGATAAGCTCCGGATCCCGCAGGCGGAGACTGGTGCCGTAAGCCCGCAGCGTGGCCGCCCCCATGATTAAAGCCTGTTGCCGAGCAGCTTGGGTTTCCAGATGCCGCTGGTCTTCAGAGCTAAGGAAGTGGGGCCTTTGCCCGCGGTGGGCAGCAAGCTTGCCATCGAGACTCTGGGCCAAGATGGCCACCAAGTGGGGACGAGGCGCTTTCAAAGGCAAATCTCTTGCAACCGACCAGGATAGACTTAGGGATAGCCAGTGCCCCAGCTCCAGCGTCGTTTGAAGGGATGCTAGGAACCCTCCAGTCCTCCACCATCCGCATCGAGGTTGAGGCCCGTTCCTCGACGCTGCAGCGCTGCCTCACGGAAGTGGAGCTGTTGCGGCAGTGGATCTGGCCACAACAACTGCAGGGATCCCTACCTGCCCAGCTACAACAGGGCAGCACCTTTGCCGTCCACTGGGGCCCTATCTCCATCCTGCACCAGGTGGAAACCCTGTTGCCCCGGCGGCTGCGGCTACTGATGTGGGGTGGTGCCGATGGCTACTGTGACTGGCTATGGGGGAATGGGTGGGTACAGTTGCGGGTAGAGGCCATCTCGCTCCTGCCCTTGGGCTTGGGCCAATTGCTGATGCTGCGGCAACTGCAGCAGTTTGCCCAAAGCCAAGAACGACGACCCTCCTAGGGACTTTTCGTAGCTTCTAGCAGCGCTAAACCTTGGCATGCTTCCGCAATCGCCCCAGCTAGGAACTGGTACGGGAATCCGCAGGCAGGCCCAGGCTGACCCTAGCCACAAAACTGGCTAAAAATAGCTAGTAGTGGTCGGACGGCCTTCACAGCTTGGCTTAAGTTGTGGAAAGGCCGCTGCCGGAAGTTGGGTCTTAGAGGTTGTTTCGCTCCTAAGCTGCTATGACCGCGATCACGGAAACTCCAACCCGGACTCTGCAGCAGTTGGCCTCAGTTACAACGCGGGTTCGCAAACCCTACCCCAACTATAAGGTGATTGTCCTGGACGACGACTTCAACACCTTCCAGCACGTTACTGAATGCTTGCTCAAGTACATCCCCGGCATGACTTTGCCCTTGGCGCGACAACTGACAATGCAGGTGGACAGGGAGGGCCAGGCAGTTGTCTGGGTCGGTCCGCAAGAGCAAGCAGAGCTCTACCATCAGCAGTTGCTGCGGGAAGGCCTGACGATGGCCCCGCTGGAACCAGCCTGAAGTACGAGCTGCTCGTAGCTGCGCTCAACAGCGGCCAATAGCTCTGCCTGGCCCCAGCCAGCATACAGGCTACTGGCAATGGCTAGCCCGCCGGCTCCTACTCCCTCTTTGACATAGCCTTGCTCATAGGCTTGCAGGGAGGGGTAGCGGCTCTGGGCCAAGCTCAGTTGGGTGGCCAAGAGACAAACATTGCCCAACATTTCCGCCAGGCCTACCGTGTTGCCTGAGGGATCCTCTGCTACCCAGCGGGTGGTGCCCACCACCACGTTCTCTGGCGGCCAGAGGATCCCTTGCTCTTCTCCCCAGCGCCGCATGAGGGCCAGCACCGCTAGCATTTGCGTTCCTCCCGCCAGCAGCACCGGCCCCCGCTGGGCTGCTGCCATGGCCAGCCCAGCTACAAAGGGTTGCACGGGATCCCCTACGGTAGCCACTACCTCTGGCGCGGTCGCGGTGGAGGGGAGATTCTTCAAACCTCGCTGGGCCAAGGCTAGCTTCTGGGTGTGGTTACAGACCGGATGGCTGCTGTTGACCATGCCGTCTGCCTGCCAGCCTAGCCCCAGCAACACCGCCAGTGCCGTCGTGGTACCACCCGCCACGCATTCTCCGACGACGCAGTAGCTGGCTTCCAGTTGGGATCCCCGCTCATACCCCTCCCGCCACAAGGCTCTCACCTGTTCTAGGGACAACGCCTGGCCGGTGCTCAGGCAGCGGGCTGGCCCGCCAGAAGGCACTTTTTCTGCTCCTGGCAAAGGCTCCAGAAGGCCACAGTCGAACACGCCGCAGGGGATCCCCAGCTCGCTTAAGACAGCCCGGCTGATGACCACCGGCGAGGGATAGCCCTCGGGCGAGGTAGGCAAGCGCTGAGAACGGCCGGTTAGCAGCACCTCCCCGTCCGCCAAGGCTGTGTAGCGCCGTAGGGAGGGCGTGGCGCCAGCAGCGGAAATACCTGGAATGAGAGCTGTTTCGGTAAACCCTAGGCAGGCCAGAAACAGAGGTCGGGATCCCTGTACCCGTTGGCACCACTGTTGGGCCAAAGCGGGCTGAGTGTAAGCCGCAATGCAGGGAGGCAGGAGCATAGCTGACAGGCTAAGATCTCGGGTCTTCATCTTCTAGTAAGTCACCTAAATCAATCCCCTCAGGACGGGATCCCGTCAGCACCGCCTGCATTCTCCAACGCCATCGGATAGGATAGATATATCGAATGTCGTTTGTTGGGGGCAAGGGGAAAGCCATGAGCTTTTTCGACTCGGAGATTGTCCAGGAAGAGGCAAGGCAACTGTTTCAGGATTTCCAAAACCTGATGCGACTGGGTGAGCGCTACGGTCAATTTGACCGGGAAGGCAAAAAAATCTTTATCCAGCACATGGAAGAATTGCTGGAGCGTCAGCGCATTTTCATGAAGAGGCTGGAGCTCTCCGACGATTTTATGGCCCAACTGACTATTAAGCAATTGCAAACTCAACTGGGGATGTTTGGGCTTTCTCTGAGCCAAATGTTTGACCAAATGCAGCAGACCCTAGAGCGCATGAAAGCTGAGGCTGACGCTGAGCACTAACTCTCACAGTAACCCCCAAGGGAAAAGGCTCATGTCCTCCTCCCGCCAGACTCGCAACCAAAAATTGATCCTGGAAGTGCTGGAGCAGAGCGAACGGCCTCTAGCGGCTCAGGAGATTTTCCTGAAGCTGCGCAACGCCAACCACACGGTAGGCTTAGCCACTGTCTACCGGGTTTTGGAGGCCCTCCGCAACGAGGGCAGGGTCCAGGCCGTCCACCTGGGGGATCAGCAAACCTACTACCAGGTGCTGCCCAGCAACGGCCACAGTCGCCATCACCTGATCTGCACCGAATGTCGGCGGGTGGTGCCTTTGCCAGATTGTCCGGTGGGGGATCTGGAGGAGCAGCTGGCCAGCCGCTACCAATTTGTAATCGAGTACCATGTGCTTGACTTCTACGGCGTCTGCGCCGAATGCCGTGGAGGAAGCAGGCCCAACCCTAATTGCCAGTCATCCTATTGCCTTGAGGCCAAGCCACAATGATGAACTATCTCTGGACAGTGTTGATTGGGTTGGCAGGCGCCTTGATTGCCGTCAAGCTAAGGCTGCCAGCCGGGGCTTTAGTAGGCTCGATGGTGGCAGTAGGCTTGGTCAATGTTTGGGGGGCAATCCCGATTCCCACTCCCCCCTCTGGGATCCGCTTTGTCATGCAGGTGGTCCTGGGTATTCTCCTAGGCAGCAAGCTCACCGCTGAGACATTCCTGGCCCTCAAGGATCTGTGGCGGCCAGCCCTGCTGTGTACGGTGATTGCGGTGAGTACTGGCGTTCTCTCAGGGTTTTTGATCTCTCGCTGGTTGGGGATCGAGCGCCTGACTGCCATCTTGGGTACGGCCCCAGGGGGCATCTCCGATATGAGCTTGATCGCCCTGGACATGGGAGCCCAAACTAGCACAGTGGTGGTTATGCATCTGGCCCGCCTGATCAGCGTCATTGTGGTCGTCCCCTGGGTGGTGCGGCTGCTGATCCAGCCGGGCACGAGCTAGAGAAGTTTGCCGCGAGGGGGAGTGGGTTAGACTAGGTGTCGATACAGAACTTAACAACTGCACTGCTATCTTGGAACTTTTCCCCTCTCTATCCCTCGGCCATGCCTTTGGGGCGGCACCTCCCAAGAGCTCAGCTGGCTCTGCGGAGGAGGGTTTCCTAGGCAATGTTCCCTCGGGTCAAGCCGAGTGGTGGCCGCTGCGGTTGCAGTGGCAGGGGGAAGCCGACCCCCTTCACCCTGAGCTGATGCAGGTGGATCCCGTGTTGCGGCTGTTGCTGCTGGGGGATGGCTTGACCACTCGCAATCTGGCCACTCTAACCCTGGAACCCATTCAGGCCCAGCTGTTGGATACAGCCCAGGTCGAGCTGCTGGCCGAGCAAAGCACCGTCCCCAAGTCCATGCCTCAACTGGCTAAGGATCTGGCGCGGCTGGGATCCCCCTTGATGCGGCGGCGGGTTTGTCTGTGGGGGGCGGCCTCGCAACGGCCTTTGCTGTATGCCACCTCTTGGTGGAATCCTGCCCATCTGGCCCAGTACTTGCCCCATCCTGATCTGCCCATTGGTCAAAACCTAATCCAAGAAAAACTGGAGACCTTTCGCGAGTTGGGGCGGCTCTACTACGGCGAAGCCGAGCCCATTGCCCGGCTTCTCAACTGCCCCGGCCCTTTTTGGGCTAGGCACTATCTCCTGTTACACCGGGGCCAGCCTTTGACGGTCATTTACGAGGTCTTTTCCTCCCGCCTAGGGGCCAAAGTCCTGCCTGGCTAGACGCCGGCGTTCTTTGCTGCCGTTGGCTGATGGCAGGCGAGTTGGGGTGGCCGAGAAACTCATTTTGCTGGCCACATCCAAACCTTGGGCCGGGCTGAGGACCCAAACTTGCCAAACAGAGAGCAGCCCCCCTCCAGCCGGCACTCAAGAGAGCAAGCCAAGCAGTAGAGGTCACAGCCGGCTGCGGCAAGGGGGAGGGCTGGGATCTGGCCGTTGCTGAGGGACGTGGTATCTCACTGGGCCAATTGCCGCAACCCTTCGGGGAAGTCGGCAGGCAGACGGCACCCGCCGGCGGCAAGCGGCTTTGATCTCCTCTAGGCTGGCTTGGGGAGAAAGCCCTGGTAGTAGGTGGGGAAACAGGCGGAGGGGCCAGGGGAGACTCGGTAGAGAACCAGGGATCCCTCGCCAGCATATCCTGCCCGTTTTGGGAAAGCTGTTGGATAGGCTTTCCAGGAATCCCATTGATTCTGTCTCCCAGAACAAATTTCTGACCCCGAGGGGATCCCTGTCCTAGAGCTACTATGGAGCTGAGCAAACGGGGTGCTTGAGCGAGGAGAGATGGCTTCAGAGCGTCCAGTTTGGCGGCAGCGGTATCAACTCGAGCGGCGGCTGAGCAAGCGTAGCGGTAGACACACCTACCTAGCGCGGGATCTCCTCACCTCAGAACCGGTTGTCATCAAGCTAATCCTATTCGGGCCGGATTTCAACTGGGCCGACCTGAAGCTGTTTGAGCGAGAAGCCCAGATCCTGCAAACTCTCTCCCACCCGGCCATTCCCCAGTACCGCGATTGCTTTGAAATTGCCCTGAAAGGGGGGCGCGGCCTGGCGCTGGTTCAAAGCTACATCGATGCCCCCTCGTTGCAGGAGTGGATAGAGCGAGGGCGACGTTTTGCCGAGCCAGAAGTGCGCGACTTGGCGCAAAAGCTGCTGCGCATCCTCATCTACCTCCACGAGCTCCATCCGCCGGTTATCCACCGAGATCTCAAGCCCAGCAACATTCTGTTGGCAGCCGACGGGCAGGTGTACCTGGTGGATTTTGGCTCGGTGCAGGCGGCTGCGCCGCGGGAGCAGGGATCCTACACCGTGGTGGGGAGCTACGGCTACATGCCCCTAGAGCAATTTGGCGGCAGAACTGTGCCTGCCTCCGATCTCTACAGCCTAGGCGCCACGCTGATTCACCTGCTGACAGGCCAGCATCCGGCGGACTTGCCGCAGGTGGGATCCCGGATTGGGTTCGAGCAAGCGGTGCAACTGAGCCCGGCCTTTCGCGACTGGCTGCGCTGGCTGACAGAGCCCTTAGTGGCGGATCGCCCCACTTCCGCCCGGCAGGCCCTGGCGGCACTGGAGCAGTTGGATCGCCACCCCCTGCCGGTTCCTTCAACAGCAGCCGCGGTTCCCCGCCGAAAGCCGGCAGGCAGCCGGATTCAACTGTACAAGTCCGAGCAGATCTTTCTGGTAGTGATCCCGGCCCAACGATCCGGTGCCTTGGCTTCGTTGCCTTTCGCCATTACTTGGAACTCCTTCATGGCCTTTTTCACGATCATGTCGGTTTGGTATGCTCCTTTTCCGGGCAATCTGATGGTTGGCCTGTTCACGCTGCCCTTCTGGATGGTGGGGTTGGCAGTGATGCGCGGGATCCTCTACGGGTTATTCGGCAAGGCCTACCTGCATATTGACAAAGAACGGATCAGCTTAGCCCACGAGCTGTTTGGCCTACGTTTTCATCCAGTTCCCCCTAGTTTACGACGGGATATTGACCGGCTGGAGTTGATCCCGCGCCATACCAAACGGGATTCCGATGGGGATCGCGGGGAGGTGAGCCCACGGTTGAACATCTGGGCGGGCATCCGCAAGTACGAGCTAACGGGTCTGCAGGAGCCAGAGCTGGAATGGCTGGCCTCGGAGCTGAGCCGTTGGCTCAAGATCCCGATTGAGCGGCGGGAAGGGCAGTCCTCAATCTAGGTAAGCGCTCAGCTCCTGCTCCAAGGTGGGCAACTCCACCTCTCCCCGCTCCAGCTCCTCCAGATCTTGCAGTTGTCTACGCAGGCGGGCAATCCGCTCCCGTAGATACTCTTTGATGCCCTTAGCCCCCAGGCTAAGGCAACTGCGGCAGATCTCGCCATAGATTTGGCCGCGGTCGTTGTAGACCACCGCCAGCAGCACCTGCTGCCCCTTTTTCTGGATCGGGGTGGCCCATCCGCCGCAGATAATGCAGGGCACGCGGCCATTGCCCGCGTAAATGCTGCGTTCCCAGACAACTCTCACGCTCGGCCTCACTGCAACTGTTGCCCACCAGCATAAGAACCCAGGGGGATCCCTTGCCACCCCAAACCCCAGAGCACTGGCCACCTCCCCTCTCCCTCAGGGAGAGGGGCTGGAGGTGGGGGTGGCTAAGCGTTGGGTTGGCTGGGCCGGGAGCGGTCAATGGTGCGGTAGGTGAGGCTGGCTGCTACCTCTAGAGCCTTGGCAGCGTCGCGGAAATAAAACCCCAACTCCTCATCCCTCTCAGTGCGGTTGGGCTTGTTGAGCTTGGCCTTGAACTGCACATTGCAGTACATGGCCAACCCCACCAAAACCTCCGACAAACCATGCTGGTTAATGAGCCGTTCCAGATCTGTAAGCAGACTTTTGATCAGGGCATCAGCTACCGGTTCTGGCAAACTCTCCAGATCGTGCATGGGGTTTCCTCGGCAAACAAGAAGACTTGGGATCCCGGCTTTCCTAACTCCTAATCTTCCCGCATCTTTTGGGGAATGCCCAACTCTGTTGCTAGCACTTTGGCGTTTTCCCTATCCCCGAGGGCAGGCGCTCCGCGCTGCCAGTGGCAGAAACCCCTGGGCCGGCACCCCATAGGGGTTGAAACTGACCCCTCTTCGAGGGGGTGGAGCTCATTTGTTATGATGGCAGAGGCCGCCCTAAGAGAGGGGGCTAGAAAGGTCATGGGGGACAGTCCTGTTGGTCAAGTGGTCTCTGGAGGGCAGCATTGGAAAACAATAGTATCCTACGTCAGCTCTTACTGATGGGTGTTGGCACCACGACTTTGTTGGCAGAGCAGTTAAAGAAAGCTGCCGATGAGCTGGTGCAAAAAGGGCAGCTTAGCTCAGAAGAGGCATCCAATCTCCTCAACAGCCTGCTCAACCAGGTAAAAACTGAACAGAGCAACTTGGAATCCTACGTGCAGCGGCAGGTGCGCAACGTTTTGCAGGATTTGGGCGTGCCTCGCCAGTCGGAAATGGATGAGCTGCGCGGGCGGCTGGATCGCCTGGAGCGACAGGTGCGCAACTTGGAGAACCAAGTTTACCGCCGCTTTTAGCCCATCTCTGGACGGAGGGTGAAGTTTCGCCAGGGGTTTGCATGGCAAGCGAAGTTTTAAGTATTACAGGTCGAGGGATCCCACTGGTAGGCAATGACATTGACACGGACCGGATTATCCCAGCCCGCTTCCTAAGATGCGTTACCTTTGAGGGCTTGGGCCAACACGTGTTTGCCGACGACCGCGCCCAAGCTGCCGGCCAGCACCCCTTTGACCTGCCTCAGTACCAGGGGGCAGAGATCTTGCTGGTCAACGCTAACTTTGGCTGTGGCTCCAGCCGGGAACATGCCCCCCAGGCCCTGGCCAAGTGGGGGATCCGCGCCCTCATTGGCGAAAGCTTTGCCGAGATCTTTTTCGGCAACTGTCTAAGTTTGGGGATCCCCTGTGTAACAGCACCTGCGAGCGTAATCCACACTCTCCAGGAGGCAGTGGTCAGAAACCCGCAGCTCCAGTTAACGCTGGATCTGCTCAACAAACAGGTGCGTTGGGAGGACAAGGCCGCTGCTGTTGAAATCCCGCAGGGGGCCTGGCAGATGCTGGTGCAGGGGACGTGGGATGCCACCGGACAGTTGCTGGCCGCCCGGGATCGGATTCAAGAGGTGGCTGCTTCTTTGCCCTATCTGCGATGGCAGCGGGTCAAGTGAGCAGGTTGCTTCCCCCTGCTACTCACCTGTGGCTGGGCAGCGCCGACCCCAACTTTCTGGATCTGGCAAGGCGGGAAATTGCGGCGGCGGATCCCGAGGCCGTCCTTCAGCCCTTGCCAGAGGCACCTGGCCTTGTGTGGGTGTGCAGTCAGCGTTCCTTTGCCGACCTTGCCCAGGCCTGGCAGGCCAACCCCCCTATTTTTTTGCGCCACATCTGCCCCATCCAGCGGGAGTTTCAGCTGGACGAGGGATCCCTAGCGCAACTCTGTCTAGACGAAGAGCTGTTGGCGGCCATCGACCCTGCCCTCAGCTTTTCTGTGCAGACGCGCCTATTTGGCAAGCTCAACGTCAAGCCCTTTCAAGTCAACGCCGCCCTAGCAGCCCAGGTGGCGGCAGCAGTGGGGGCGCCGCTGCAGGTCAGGGATCCCCAACAGGTGATCTCGGTGGTGATCCTGGCCAACCCGACAGGGATCCGAGCTTGGCTGGGCCTGTCGCGGGCAGCGCAAAACCTCTCCACGTGGGCCGGCGGCATTCACCGCTTCCGCCGCGATCCCAGTCAGATTAGCCGCTCTGAGTTCAAGTTGCTAGAAGCCATCCAGGTGTTTCGCATCCCTTTGCACCCAGGAGGGCAGGCCCTAGATCTGGGGGCAGCGCCGGGGGGCTGGTCGCGCATTTTGCGCCTGCATGGCCAGCAGGTGACGGCCGTGGATCCGGCAGAGCTGGACAAGCGTCTCCGCTCCGATGCCGGCATTTGTCACCACCGCCTCAGCGCCCAAGCCTATCTGGCTCGCTGCGCGGGGCGGTTTCACCTCATTCTCAACGACATGCGCATGGATGGCCGCGCCTCTGCCCATTTGATGGTGGCTTTTGCCCCTTATCTGGAGCCGCAGGGGGCAGCCGTGATGACCCTAAAACTCCCCCGCCGCTCCCGCCTGCGGGTGCTGCAGCAAACGCTGGACATTTTGGGCAAGGCTTTTTCCGTGGTGAGAGCCCGCCACCTATTCCACAACCGCAGCGAGGTTACCCTCTACCTGCAAAAAGAGATCCCCGCCCCTTACTCTTCCACCACCTGAATTTCTCGGCGCAGCACCTTCTCGCGAATGGACTCCAGCAAGTTCATCTCTTCCGGGGAGATTTTGCCATCGGCCCGGATGGCGGCGATGATTTGATCCACCTCGCTGCGGGTTAGCTTCTTATCTTCCAGAGCCCGCTCCACCAGCACTTGCAGTTGGGAAAACTCCATAAGACCACTGCTCCTCTGGGCTTAACCGGTCTTCTCACCTCATCCAGGCTATCTGCGCCTATTCCGATCCCTAGCAGGCGCAAGATTCTCTTCAGGTCGGGTATCCTAAAGAAAATGTAAAACCCCAGGAGAGAACGACGGTATGGCTGGCCCAAATCTCAAGAGCCCTGAGCACGACTGCGCCACTCTTTGCCGAGATGGCTGCGTTTTAGGCGAGGCCTGCCCCCACCGAGAAGCAGCCCTTCAGGCGGTGGCCTTCATCATGAACACAGACTGGGAAACCCTGATGCGGCTTGCCGAGTCCAGGAACTTACCCAAGAATTCCCCTTAGGAGGAGAGGGATCCCTTGCAGTTTTTGAAGCCCTACCCCCTGGGTGGCTAGCTGGCAGTCTAGCGAGGAGAAAAAGGGATCCCTGCCCAGAATCCAGAGGCTGTGAGCCATACTAAACGTGGTGGGATCCCTAGGTCCTATGGTTTGGCCCTGGATTGTTCTTGGGTTGGTTCTCATTGCCTCCGAGCTGTTTTTGCCGGGGCTGGTAGCTGGCCCAGTGGGTTTGGCTGCTCTAGGCGCTGCTCTTTTGGCCCATTGGGGTTGGCCAGTTTGGGCCCAGTTCTTGGCTTGGATTGGGCTCTCCCTTGGGCTAATCATTCTCAGCCGGCGTCTGCTGCCCTCTCCTTCAACGCAATTGGAAGATCCCCTGAAGGAATCGCGAGAAGCGCGGGCAGTTACGGCCATTCCGCCGGGTGAGCGGGGTCGGGTCTCCTATCTCGGCTCCATCTGGAATGCCAAGTGCAGTATCCCTAACTTAGCCATCCAACCTGGTCAAGAGCTTTACGTGATCGAGCGCGAGGGCAATACTCTTATTGTAGTGCCAGCCCAGATGCTTGAGTCTTGAGTGCCCTTTGCAGCTCTACAGCTCTTCGTAAATCCAGCTTTGGGTGGCAGGCGTCCAGTTCACCAGCTCGGATTCTTGAAACCAAAGGGCAATCTCCCGCTGGGCAGTTTCCGGCCCGTCAGAACCGTGGACAAGGTTGCGGCCAATATCAATGCCAAAATCGCCGCGGATGGTGCCCGGCTCGGCTTCCAGGGGGTTGGTTTTGCCAATTAGCTTGCGAGCGGCAGCAATCACTCCTTTGCCCTGCCAGACCATGGCCACCACTGGCCCTGAGGTAATAAACTTTACCAGGCCGGGGAAGAAAGGGCGTTCCTTGTGTTCAGCGTAGTGGGCTTCTGCCAGCTCTCGGCTTACCTGCACCAGCTTTAGGCCCACCAATTGGTAGCCCCGGCTTTCCAGGCGCTGGATAATGGTGCCCACCAGACCCCGCTGCACGCCGTCTGGCTTGATGGCGATAAAAGTGCGCTCCATGGGATCTCCCCTTGTTTGAGTTGATCTTCACCGTTATCCTTGTACCGGATTGGGGATCCCCAGTGCAACGGTGTCTAGGAGCTCACCACCGCCAACGTCAGGAATATAGACCCCACTATCGCAATCATCCAGCCGGCGCTGCGGATGAAGCCAGGGATCCTCTCTGCCCAGGTTTCAGCTGCCCAGAGGGCAAGGAGCGCTACCCCATATTGCACGGTGCTCAACCCCAGTAAGTAGCCCAGCCAGGGCATGGGTTCGGCGCCGAGGATGGCTTCGGCATAGGCATAGCCATGGAATAGCCCAGCCAGGGACCCCCACAGCAGCAAGAGCCAACTGGGGAGCTGCCGCGATTGAACCAGCAGTAGGCCAAAGAGAACTATGGAGCAGGCAATCGCCAACTCCGTCAGCCCCAAGGGATCCCAGCCGGCCAGGTGGATCCCGGTGCCCAGTAGACTGGCCAGCACACAGCCCAAAGGGATCCCGTAGCGCCAGGGCTGCCCCGCTGCAATGAGACCCATGGCCACCACAAAGGCCAGGTGATCTAAGCCAATAACAGGGTGAGCCAGCCCCGAGAGAAATCCTTCCCATCCTGTGGCCGGCAATCTCCCGCCCAGAGCGTGGTGGGCAAGAGCCGGCCCAGAGGCCAGCCCGGCGATCCCTGCTCCCAGGCCAACGGCCCAGTTGCGGCCCACTGGAGCAGGCAAGGCCAAAGGTCGCCGCCACTGCCAAAACATGCTTTTTGCTACCTCACAATTAATTGCACGTACGCAAAGGGTCTAAGCTTGCTGTACCGGCAGCTAGGTCAAGTTCAAAGGTGCTCGCTGTACCCTTGTAGATTCTCCGGCTCAAATTGGCGCAAAATCCGCGTCGCCTCGCGAAGGCGGGTTTCGCTTGCTTCCTCCACAATGAGCACGTACTTGCCTGCATTGAGGCGGTTGCGGTAGGCAAGGGCATCGCCAGAGCCACTGGTTAGACCCACTCCTCCCCCCACAAAAAAGCTGCCCATGGCCCCGCCCAGGGCACCCAATAGGCCGCCAATGAGGTGGTTGCCCAGGGATCCCGCCCAAGCAAAGGTATCCAGGCCGCTGAGGAGGCTGAACCCCACTCCCGCCAAGAAGCCAAAGGGCACCAGCCAAATGGCTAGGCGCTGCATCTGCCGGCGGGCTGCTTGGGCCGGATCGATGAGCCCAAACTCATCTGCCGTTTTGTAGCCTCGCCCCAGGAGGTGCAGCCGCTCCACGGGAAAGCCCGCTTGTTCCAGGGCGCTGTAGGCCGCTTCGGCAGCCATGCGATCCGGCAGGACGGCAATGAGATAACTCATAAGAATAAGCTGCGCTTGTCCTTGGCCACTTCCATTGTCTCTTGAGTTTGGGGAGGGATCCCTATGACACCGGCCTGCCCCACCGAGGCTCAATCCATCAGCCTCTATCAGCGCTTTTATGAGGTTGTGCGGCGCATCCCGCCGGGGCGGGTGGCCACCTATGGGCAGGTGGCGCGGCTGGCCGGCTATCCGGGGTATGCTCGCCAGGTGGGCTATGCCCTGTTTCGCCTGCAAGGCCAAAAGACCGACATCCCCTGGCACCGGGTGATCAACGCCCAAGGGCGCATCTCCTACTCCCCCTTTCGCCTTGGCTACGACGACCTGCAAAAAGTCTTGCTCCAAGCCGAAGGGATCCCCTTCGACGCCGAGGGCCGGGTGGACCTGCACCAGTTTGGCTGGGATCCCAGCCAAGCTTAACCCGGGCTTGACCTAACCTTAAACAAACCATAGCAAAACCTCCCGCCCAGCCCTGGTAACGTGAACGCGAGGGCGTCTTGTGGACGGAGTGTAGGGATGGTCATGAAACCAGCTTGTTGCACGCGAGGGTCTGCCCCTGCCAAGGGAGGGTTCCCGGCTTGGGTGAACCCTCTGGCCAAGTCCCTTGGGGCTGGGCTGTGCTGCTTGGCGCTGGGTCTGGCTAACGCCTGCGGTACCACCGACGGCAGCTCAGTTCCTCCAGCCGGGGGAGGAGCGGGGTTTATTGCCTCGGATCCCAATGTCACCCTCTCCCCCCAGCCGCCTGTCTTCACGCTGCAGATTTTGCACGCCAGCGACTTAGAAGCTTCCATCGCTGCCGTTCAGGATGCACCCCGCTTCTCGGCGGTGGTGAATGCGCTGCGGCCCCAATTTCCCAACACCGTGATCCTCTCTAGTGGCGACAACTACATTCCCAGCCCCTTCTACAACGCCAGCGCCGATCCCTCGCTGCGGGCTCGCTACGACCGCACGCCTGGCAAGGCTGATATCGAGATCCTCAATGCCATTGGCTTTCAGGCCTCTGCTCTTGGCAACCACGAGTTTGACCAGGGTACCCGGCAACTCCGCGACCTCCTGCGGCCTGACCCTAGCCGCGGCTATGCGGGCGCCCGCTTTCCCTACCTAAGCGCCAACCTCAGCTTTAGCGGCACCGGCGAATTAAGCAGCACTGATCTAGCTCCCGATGGGCAAGAGGCCAGTTCCATTCCGGGCAAGATTGCCAAAACCGCTGTGATTACTGTAGGGGGACAGCGAATTGGCCTAGTGGGAGCCACCACCACGCGCCTAGCTGCCATTTCCAGTCCTGGCCCTGAAGTAAGGGTGGAAGGCAGAGTAGATGACAGTGACCAGGTCAGCGCCGCCTTGATTCAAAATTTCGTTAACCAGCTTACTGCCCAGGGCATTAACAAGATCATCCTCCTGGCCCACCTGCAGCAGCTCCAAAACGAGGTGGCCCTGGCCAGCCAGTTGCGGGATGTGGACGTCATCATTGCAGGGGGCTCCCATCGGGTGATTGCCAAGTCCACCGACCGCCTGCGCCCTGGGGATGTGCGCACGGGCGACTACCCGATTCTGCGCTCCTCCGCCAGTGGCCAGCCGGTGGCGGTGGTCAACACCGGCGCCAACTACCGCTACGTGGGCCGCTTGGTGGTTGGCTTCGACGCCAACGGGGTGATTGCCCGCATTGATCCGGTAAGCGGCGCCTATGCCACCGACGAGCAAGGGGTAGCAGCCGTAGGCGGCACTCCCAACCCTGAGGTGGTGCGGGTGGCCAACGAGATCGGCAACATCATCCGCACCAAGGATGGACGCATCTTTGGCTCCACAACGCAGTTCCTCAACGGCCTGCGGGCCGAGGTACGCACCGAGGAAACCAACCTGGGCAACCTCACGGCTGATGCCAACTTGGCCTACGCCAGAACGGTTGACCCCACCACGGTCATCTCTCTAAAAAACGGCGGCGGCATTCGCGCTCCCATCGGAGCTACCACCGGTGGCGGCGGCGGCGAGCCAGTGCGGCGGATCCCTCCGCTGGCCAACCCCGATGCCGGCAAGCAGGCAGGCCAAATTTCGCAACTGGATATCGAAACCGCTCTGGCCTTTAACAACGGCCTGTCGCTAGTAACCGTCACCGCCGAGGAGCTGAAGCAATTGATAGAACATGGAGTGGCCCAAACCCAGCCAGGGGCTACACCAGGCCGCTTCCCGCAGATTGGCGGCTTTGCCTTCAGCTTTGATCCCTCGCGGCCACCGGGATCCCGCGTAGTTTCTTTGCGGGTGGATACCCCCAGGGGCCCTGATGTAGTGGTGCGCAACGGCCAGCTGCAAGGGGATCCCCGCCGTACCTTCCGCCTGGTGACGCTGGACTTCTTGGCCAACGGTGGGGATGACTACCCCTTCCCGCGCCTGTCTAACCCCAACCGGGTGAACTTGGCCCCCAGTTCCGGCCTCACCTTCGATACTCCCGGCAGCGAACAGGATGCTCTAGCTCGCTACCTGCGGCAGATCGGGGTGTTTACCCAAGCCGACACACCGGCTGCCCAGGATACCCGCATCCAGAACCTCTCGGTGCGCCAGGACACAGTGCTGCAAGGTCTGTAGTTTGAGCCGTTGTCCAGCCAGTTGCCCCTCTCCTTCGTGGGGGAGGGGTGTTGGCTTGGGAGAAGGACTTTTCCGGTTGTCGGAAAGACTTGATTCCTACCACCTTGTTGACAGATTTTGGGCAAGGATTGGAACTACACTACTAGCGAGAGAAATTGACATTTTTTTTGTATGACGCTGGAAACGTTTTTCACGCAGCTCAACACCAACGGCCCAACAATTGCCATCTTGCTCTTTGCCGCCCCCTGGTTGGTTTGGGTTCTCTGCCACTGGATCCCGGGGCAGTGGGAAGAGCCTTTTTTGCTTAGCTTAAACCTTGGCCTAGCAGCAGTAAGCCTTGTCCTCTGGGCTGGCTACCTGGCCTACGCCACCAACACAGCTAGCTGGCAGGCAGTGGTCAAGCAGGCGGATATGTTCCTGTTGCTGGTGCCTCCCTACTATTTTCTTGCCTCCATCTGGGTGGCCCGCCAGCGCATGCCGCTCTCGCGGGTGCCGGCTTTCCGCACTCTGCAAGGGATCGGCCTCGTGGCAGCGGCCTATCTCATTCTCTCTTGGCTTAGCCGCCGGGTCTATGTGATCTTTTTTTCCTATCTGCCCTTCTCGACCTTCTTGTGGATTCTAGCGGGGCTGGTGGGGGTGGCCTACATCGGCTATCGCCTCATCTTTGGGGATCCGCCCCAGTACCCGCCCGAAAGCTGAGGGGACTAAGATATCGAGGAAGACCTTCGGCAACTGGGCAATGGTAGCTGTGCCTCTGATTTCGGCCCTGAACATCGACTACCGGCCTTTGCAGGAGCTGTTGTTGGCAGGAGCCTGGCGGGAGGCGGATCGCCTAAGTCTACAATTGCTGTGTCAAGCAGCAGGAGAGGGGGCACTGCGGCGGGGCTGGTTGTACTTTTCTGAGGTAAGCCGGATCCCAGTGGAGGATTTGCGCACCATCGATGCCCTGTGGCGGGCGGCTTCTGGGGATCGCTTCGGCTACTCGGTGCAGCGGCAGCTGTGGCTGGGGGTAAATCGCAATTGGGAGCGCTTTTGGTCGCTCATTGGCTGGAAGCAAGGCTACCACTGGACCCGCTATCCTGAGGAGTTTACCTGGGATCTCTCTGCTCCCAAGGGTCACCTGCCCCTTTCCAACCAACTGCGGGGGGTACGGGTGCTGGAGGAGTTGCTCACCCACAGGGCTTGGGAAGAGTCGTCCGGCTAAGTGTCTTCTAGTGGGATTGGACTGTGGCCGAGCACCTACAACTAACCCAATTTCCCCACTTGCCTGTCGACCTGGCCCAGGCCTGTGAGCAGGCCATTCAGGCCACGCAGCTGGCCATACAGGCGGGGTATCGCCGTTTGCTCATTGAGCTTCTTGCTCCTGAGATTAAACCAGAGGTCTTGGCCCGGCCGTTCTTGCAGCTGCTCCAGCCACCAGCTTTGGTGTTGTTTAGCGATGCCGGCGGAGCAGCCCTAGCCCAGCGGGAGTGGGGATCCCTTCCCGAAGGAGTGCAACTGCAGAGCCTGACTGCCCGCACCCAACCTACACCAGAACAGAGCCTCCTTTTCGTCATGCCAGCAGTCTACAACTTGGACCAGGTGGAGCGGGTCTGCCAGGCGGTCAGCGGCGGGGATCCGGCCAAAGGCCGGGATCCCAAGCCTGTTGTGCTCCTCAACCCCCAGCTTCAAGACGCCGCCACGGTGGGAGTGGGGTTGGCGGGCCGGCGGCTGCGGCAGCGCTTCCTGAGTACCTTTGAGACCAGCTACTATCTGCGCTCACTGGTGGGAGGGGCTCTGTTTCGCGCCTATCCGGATCCCTGGAGTGTGTGGCAGGAGGAGGAAGACGGCTGCTACAGCGTCCTCCAGACCTTTAGGGCTCGGCCCAGCGGCGAAGAAGTGGCCGAGCTGTTCCGGGCCCGCAGAAGAGGGGCTCCCTGGTGGAGCTGGCGGCGCTGGTTGGGATCCCTTTGATGCGCTTTGATGCGCTTGCGTTGGCCGGGCGGCGCACCATTGTTCCCCAAGTAGCCTGGCCAGAGCTCCTGCCTAGATAGCTTGCACCCTCTGCAGGCCTAGTCTCAGCTGAGAATAAAGTTAAGATTAACTTAGATTTCGCCAAACCATCCGAGGGGGCTGCTTCCCCAGGCTCCTGGAAAGGGAGGATGTTGCCCGAACGCAACTCCTCAGGTGTTGATTAGCTGGGAACAACAATGCCTCTTGACAACCTGCGCGGACTCTACCAACAAGTGATTCTCGAGCGCTACAGAAAGCCTCGCAACTTTGGCAGGGTAAATCCGGTTCACCGCCACCAACGCGGCCATAACCCCTCCTGTGGCGACACAGTTGATCTCACTTTGCAGCTGGATCCCAACCAGGAGCAGATTGTCGATGTCAAATTCGAGGGGGAAGGTTGCGCTATTGCTATGGCTTCTGCCGATTTAATGGCTGATGCTGTGCGGGGGCGTACTATTCCCGAAGCGCTGCAGTTGGTGGAGCGCTTTCAGGCCATGATGCGCGGCGGCGAAGAATTTCCCCGAGAGTACCGCTTCCTCAATGCCATGAAGGGGGTCGCCCAGTTCCCAGTGCGCATCAAGTGTGCCAACCTGGCATGGCATGCTCTCAAGCACGCGCTGCAATCCCCTGGCTCTGCAGAGGAGTCAGGGTTTGTAAGCAACGAAAACGTTGAGTGACCTCCTCCTGCCCTCCTGCTAGTCCCTCCACGAGGGGGCCAGGGAGGTCCCACGGCGGGGCTGTAGGGCAGCCTACCCTATCTTCGCGGGGGGTGTCTACGAGTCCAGGGCGAGGCTCATAGCCACATCCAGTAGCAACAGAACTCTGGCTGCTGCAGAAGCCCCGTTTGTGAAGGCAAGCGCTAGGCAACGAGAACCGCTTAAAGTTGAAGACAAAAAAAGAGCCAGAACTTTGGCTGGATAACGTTGGCCGAAGCAGAGATTTTGCAATGAGAGCCATTCTAGTAGCAGTCACGATTGGTTTAACCGGGATCCCTGGCCTAGCCTCTCTGCCAGTGGAGGCCCAGACCCTTTTTGAATTGGGTGCCTACCGTCTTGACCAGGGGACCCTTATCCCCGTCGGCAGCCTCAGCAGCGAAGGGCCGCAGTACTTTTACCCGGACACCCTCTATCCCCTAGAGGTGGCCGTTACGCAGAACATTTTCGACAGCCAGGGGCGCTTGGTGATCCCAGCCGGCAGTCGCGTTTTCGGGCAAATGGAGCCAGCAGCGGGCGGATCCCGCTTTGTGGCCACTTCCATTGTCCTTGGCGGTCGCACCTACAGCCTGCGGGCTTCTTCCAGCGTCCTTCCCGACGAGAAGGATCCCCGCCACTCCACGGCTGAGGCCATTGCCCAAGATGCGGCTATTGGGGCAGCGGCGGGTGTGGTGCTAGGGGCACTCACGGGCAACCTCTCGCTAGGTAACGTTCTGGGGGGCGCGGTGGCGGGAGGGGTGGTGGGCAATGTCACGGCTCCCCAGGTGGTGGTGCTACGCCCTGGCCAGTCTTTTTATTTGACCTTGGAAGCTCCACTGGCTTTGTAGGAGCTCCGCCGAAAACCGTTGGTGGCTTCTCCACTGACCTGCCCGCAGCTTGTGGTCCCCCTGGTGGATCAAGGGGGAAGCCGGCTGCTCTAGCCACTAACGCGAAAGAAGCAGGTTGGAAGAGATGGATGGCCGGCAACTTGTGATTGACTGGGGATCGGTTAGATTGCGGATCCCTGACACCTATGGCGGTAGAACCCAAGTCCACCCCTGCCCTGCACACCACTGAGCACACCTTTACCGCTGGAGGAGAGCCCTTCCCCTACAAGGCCTTGGCTGGTTGGCAAAGGCTCTTCCGCCGAGAAAAGCCAGTAGCGGAGATCTTCCACGTCGCCTATTTGCGCCAGGACGCTGAGCCCCAGCACCGCCCTCTTACTTTTGTTTTCAACGGAGGGCCAGGGGCAGCCTCTGCCTATCTGCACATGGGTGCGCTGGGGCCGAAACGCATTCGCTTTGGGCCCAACGGCAGTCTGCCCCCCTCGCCGGTACACCTTGTGGATAACGCCGAAAGTTGGCTGCCCTTTACCGACCTGGTCTTTGTCGACCCAGTAGGGACAGGCTTTAGCCGCGCCATCTCGGAGGACTCCCCATCTTCCAAAGAGTCTCAGGGAGCTGGGGCAACCTCTGCCCCCAAGCCCACTCAGCCGCTAGACAAGGAGGAGGAGCCTCCCAAGGAAGCGCCCTTCTGGGATGTGGAGCGGGATCTGCAGTCCTTAGGCGAGTTTATCCAGGGCTTCCTCTCGCGCTACAAACGCTGGCTCTCTCCAATTTTTATTGCTGGTGAGAGCTACGGTGGGTTTCGGGTGGCACGGCTGGCCAAGGAGCTGCAGTCCAGGTTTGGGGTCGGCCTGTCAGGGGCCATTCTCATTTCGCCAGCGCTTGAGTTTGGGTTGTTGGAGACCAACGATTACAACCTCAGCAGCTGGGCAATGCTTTTCCCTTCCTATGTAGCCACAGCAGCCCATCATGGGCGGTGTGGTTGGGGGGAGGATTTGCAGATCCTGCTGCCCAAAGCAGAAAGCTTTGCCCGGCAACGCCTGTTGCCGCTTCTGGCCATGGGGGAGGCAATGCCAGAGGCAGAGCGGCAAGCCATCTATGCAGAGATGGCGGCAGGGATCGGACTCTCACCTGAGTATGTGGCCCACAAGGGCGGGCGGATCGACCCGGCCAGCTTTGCCCGCGAGCTGTTGCGCTCCCAGCGGTTGGTGTTGGGGCTCTACGATGCCTCGGTAACCACCGTGGATCCCTTTCCGGATCGGCCTACCTTTGCAGGATCCGATCCCACCTTGGATGGGGTGGATCGCCTGTTTACTGCCGCCATCAACAGCCACCTGCGGGAGACCCTCCAGGTGGACACAGACTTGACCTACCACCTCCTCAACCTAGAGGTGTTCAAGTCCTGGCGCTTTACCCCCAAAGGGGAGCTCAAGCAGGGGTTCATTGGCGCTATGGACGAGCTGCGCAGCAGCATGGCTCTCAATCCCCACTTGCGGGTGAGCATTCACCACGGCTTCTACGATTTGGTTACGCCCTACTTTGCCTCTAACCACCTGGTGGACTTGATGAAGCTGGATCCTCGCCTTAGGGCCAACCTCCTCTTGCGCCACTACCGCGGCGGCCACATGTTCTACACCTGGGATCCCTCGCGGGTGGAGTGGTTTGCTGAGATGCGCCAGTTCTACCACAAGGCCATTGCTAGCCTTTCGGGGTAGGCGGCTCACCTCAGGCTTCCTACTCCCGCAGCCAACGGGTGGTGCCATCTTTTTGATCGATGAGGGTAATCCCCAGGGCCTTTAGCTGCTCTCGAATCCGATCCGCCTCGGCAAAGTTTTTCGCCCTGCGGGCAGCCGTGCGCTGCGCCACCAACTCTTCGATCTGCTCCTGCGGCAGAGGCAGCCCCTCTTTCTGGAGGGCGCTTGCCTGGCCTGGAGCAGCTACAGCCGGCTGCAACCAGCAAAAGCCCAGCGTAGCTAAGATCTCCAACAGGGCAGCACCCTTTTGCCCGAGTACCTGCGGCTCCAGCTGGGTGTAGCCCTGGTGGGTCAACAGGTTGTGCTCACGGATCAGTTCCTTGGCCAGTTCAAAAGCAACAGCCAGGGCCCCAGGGGTGCCAAAGTCATCGTCCATAGCCGCTTGGAAGGCTTGCATCGCCTTGGGATCAGGGGAGGCTGTCTCCCCTTGGCAAAACTGCTCGGCGCAGTGGATCCCTTTCTCGAGGGTTTCCCAGCCGCGGCTAGCCGCCTGCATTCCAGCCTCGGTGAGGTCAATCGGGCTGCGGTAGTGGGTCTGCAACAAGAACAGCCGCAGGGCCATAGGGTGATAGACGGCAAGCGCCTGGCGCAGGGTGGTGAAGTTGCCCAAAGATTTGGACATCTTCTGGCCGTTGACGTTGACAAAGCCGTTGTGCAGCCAGTACTTGGCCAGCGGCTTGCCGGTAATCGGCTCGGATTGGGCGAGCTCATTCTCGTGGTGGGGAAAAATGAGATCGGCCCCGCCGGCGTGAATGTCGATGTGATCCCCCAAGTTTTCCCGCACCATGGCCGAACATTCGATGTGCCAGCCCGGACGTCCCCAGCCCCAGGGAGACTCAAACCCCGGCTCGGAAGGGGGAACCGCTTTCCAAAGAGCAAAATCCCAGGGATCTCGTTTGCCAGCCCCTTCCTCCCCTACCCGGCCACTGGCCCCTGCCTCCAGCTCCTCCAGCTTGCAACCGGAGAGTTGACCGTAGTCTGGGAATTTACGGACAGTGTAGTAGACGCTATAGCCTGGGATTTTCCCCTGCGGATCCCGTACCCGATAGGCAAAGCCCTTGAGCTCTAGCGCCTGGATTAGCTCGAACATTGCCGGCAGGGATTGGGTTGCCCGGGGGTAGAGATCGGCCCGCTTGACGTTGAGGCGATCCATGTCCTGGAAGTACTCGGCGATGAAGCGTTCCGCCACCGCCTGCATCGATTCGCCCCGCTCCAGTGCCCGCTTGAGGATCTTGTCGTCCACATCGGTAAAGTTCTGCACATACTTGACCCAGTAGCCCCGCCACTCTAGGTAACGGCGCACCATGTCCCACACCACATAGGCGCGCGCGTGACCCAGGTGGCAGAGGTCGTAAACTGTAACACCGCAGACGTACATCCGCACCAGTGGCTTTTCCCCCTCCGCCACCTCACTAGCAGCAAGGGGCTGGAAGACTTCTTTGCGGCGAGTCAAAGTGTTATAGACAACTAAAGTCATGGAAAGCCCTAGCTTGTAGTTGTAACTTTAAGTACAGCAAAGTGGACTCTACTTTCCAAGGCGCCGTCCTCCCCGGGATAAGGCTAGGCAAAATTGCAAGAGGTAGAAGGCTGAAATCATCGTAGTGCAACCATCGTAGCTGGAATTACCTGCGAAGACTTGTCTAGATTTACCAACTACGGTAACCTAACCAGAGTGCAAACTGATTCGTTACATTGGCTTGAGCCTTGCTGCTTTCAAGCGAGGCGCGGGGCCAAGAGGTTACTTCTTCTCTTGCACTCTACCTAGTGGTGTGAGGATGCCTCCAAAATTAACCTTCTCAGATTCTCAGAGGGAGGAGCTAGATACCCCTAGGACTTTCTCTCCGGCTGAGGATTCGGTAGGAATCCCGCCAGCTCCAGATCCCTCTGGGGAAGGAGGCAAGGAGTGGGATCCTGAAACGTTCTCCGCCCTATCCAGACGTTGGTGGGCTGGCTTGGCCCTCTCTCTCAGCTTAGCCAGCCTGGTGTGGCTCCTAAAGCTGAAGGCGGATCCCAGAGCAGAGGTTTGGCAGGAGCCGCTGCCGAGTTCCGCTGAGGAGCCGGGCTCCTCCGAGAGGGCAGCTCCCTCGCCGGGGGTTGCTTACCGAGGGTATCCAGCCTGGGCCACCGGTCTTTTACTCATGTTGGGTGTGGCGGGGGCTGCTACTCTGCAGCAACGCCAGCTGTCTCGTTACCCTTTGGGAGCAGAGCTAGCCGAGCTGATCCCACCCTCAGTGCATACCCTCTCCGGCGCCCTGCAGCAGAACTACGAGCTCAAAAAAGCCCAACTGCGGCAAGCCCTCGAGGCTGGTCAAATCCCAACAGGGGAAGGGCCCCGAGGCATTCTCGAGCATGAGGTGCAGCCAGGAGAAACCCTCTGGCACCTAACCCAGAGGTATCAGCTCGATGCTGCTGCCATCGCCGTTTCCAACGGCCTGCAGGCTAGAACTGAGCTAAAGCCAGGGCAGAAACTGCTGATCCCTAGCCAGCCGGGGTTAATCTACACCGTCAAGGCAGGCGATACCCTGGAAGGTATTGCCAAGCGCTATCAAGTTCCGCAGCAACGAATTATTGAGGCCACCCCTCTGGAGCGGCCTGAATATTTACGTATTGGCCAGCGGCTGCTCATCCCCGGTGATGTGGGCGAGCTAATCCGGCGGGAGAAGGAGAGAATTGCCGCTCAAAAAGCCCGCGAAGCGGAAGAGCGCCGCCGCCAGGAAGAGGAAGCCCAGCGCCAAGCAGAGGCACAAGCTCGCTTACAAACTGAGCGGCCACGCCGAGCCCAGCAGAGGCTGCCAGCAGGGCAGGCCCTTTTGACCCACACCGTGAGAGCCGGCGACACCATCGAGCGGATTGCTGCTCGCTACGGGGTGACGCAGCGGTCAATTATCCAGGCTAACAACCTGCCCAACCCCCATTGGCTGCGCATTGGCCAGCGCCTAACGATTCCCGCCCCCCGCCCGCAGCCCACCGCCACCCCCCTTCGAAGAGCCCGCAGTCAGCCCCAAGCTCGGCCAGGGCCAGCAGCTTCTCTTCCGCCTCTTCCCCCAGCCCGCCGCAGCGGCTTCATTTGGCCGGTTTCGGGGCAAGTCACCTCTGGCTTTGGCTACCGTCGGGGTCGCTTCCATGCGGGGATCGATATCGCTGGCCCGCTGGGATCGCCGGTGGTAGCCGTTCAGGAGGGGCTGGTGACCTTTGCCGGCAACGCTGGAGATGGCTACGGCAATTACGTGGACATTCGCCATCCTAACGGGATCGTTACTCGCTACGCCCACGGCCACCAGATCTATGTGTCCGAGGGCCAGTACGTGCAGCAGGGCCAGGTCATCATGAGCCGGGGCAACACGGGCTACAGCACAGGACCCCACCTGCACTTTGAAGTCCGCCCTGGCGGAGGCGCGCCTGTCAATCCCCTGCCCTACTTGCCCTGATCCCCCTAGGGCCAGCCTAGAACAGCCAGTCCAGAGGATAAATTGCTAGCCTAAAAGAGCGAGCTCCCAACCTCTAGGAACGCACCGATGCAGTGGGCGAACGCACTCTCCCAGCTCCCTTCCCTGGAAGCAGCTCTGCAACAGGTGGTGGAGGAAGCCAAGGCTCAACTTCAGGCAGCTCAACTGAAAAATGCCCTGACGCAACAGGTGCAGGGGGTGGGCTCCGGCAGCTTGCCGGGGCTGCTTACTGGCTACCTTCCCCCTCAGCCGCTACGGCCCAACTTAGGGATCCTATTTGTGTCAGCGGCCTTTGCTAGCGAGTACGTTCGCGTGCTGCCCTTGCTGTCCGACTTGCTCGAGGTGGACGTTTTAATTGGCTGCTCAGGGGGTGGCATTGTTGGCGGCGGCCAGGAAATTGAGGAGGGGCCGGCTTTGTCGCTTTCTTTGGCGGTGCTGCCCGAGGTGGCCCTGCACCCCTTTCATCTGCGCGGGGATCAACTGCCTGATTTGGATGCACCTCCTTCGGCGTGGGTTGAGCAAGTAGGGGTTGCGCCGCAGGCCCAGCCCCATTTCTTGCTCCTAGCCGATGGATTTTCCTCCCGCATCTCCGAGCTGCTGCAGGGGCTAGATTTTGCCTATCCCGGCGCCGTCAAGGTGGGGGGATTGGCCAGCGGTGGCCGCGGTCCTCGGGGCAATGCTTTGTTTTTGCTGGATGCACGTACCCCCACGCCCCGCTGCGAGCTGTATCGGGAAGGCACAGTGGGGCTGGCGCTCTCCGGCAACGTGGTGCTGGAGGCAGTGGTGGCCCAGGGGTGCCGTCCCATTGGGGATCCCTTGCGCATTACCGAAGCAGAGGGCAATGTCATCCTCAGCTTGGAAGGGCGACCGCCCCTAGCGGTCCTCCAGGATTTGTTCGAACGCCTGAGCCCCGCGGATCGCCAGTTGGCTCGCCACGCCCTC
The DNA here is from genome assembly GCF_047462175.1 of Synechococcus sp. OH30. Lineage (NCBI taxonomy): Bacteria > Bacillati > Cyanobacteriota > Cyanophyceae > Synechococcales > Synechococcaceae > Synechococcus > Synechococcus sp. OH30. The sequence continues at coordinate 63,632 of NZ_JANSIP010000003.1, forward strand.
TTCATTGGCTTGCTGATGGATGAGTTTAAGGCGGATCCAACACCAGGGGATTTTCTCATTCGCGTAATCCTCGGCGTTGACCCGCGAGTGGGAGCCATAGCCATTGGGGATCGGGTGCGCTCCGGCCAGACAGTGCAGTTTCATCTGCGGGATGCCCAGGCCTCGGCAGAGGACCTGCGGTGGGCTCTCAGCCGCTATTGCTTTGAACGCAACTTGGGGCGAAATTCTGCCTCAGAACGTTCCTCCCAGCTAAGCCCGCAGCCTTGTGGGGCGCTAATGTTCGCCTGTTTGGGGCGAGGCAAGGGGCTATATGGCGTCCCCAACTTTGACTCGCAGCAGTTTCGAGAAATCCTGGGAGAGGTGCCATTGGGGGGCTTTTTTTGCAACGGGGAGATTGGCCCAGTGGGGGGATCCACCTTTTTACATGGCTACACTTCCTGCTTTGGTATCTTCCGGCCCGCCTGCTGGCTTCCCTCTGGCGGGGGAGCCAGTTCCTAAGCAAGGCCCTAGAAGGCCGAGCTAGGTGTACTCCTCAACTGGAGGCTATGCCAGCCTCGCTTGCCTGCTGCAATGGATGTAGAATTCAGTAAACTTTGAGGTGGAAAGCCTCAATTCTTTGTTAGCGCCTTTAACAAAACGTTTTATCCGAGTTTGGGCTGCAACCATCTATGGCTCGCATACTCATCATTGAGGACGATCCTTCAATCCTAGATATTCTACGTATCAATCTGGAGTTGGCGGGCTACGAAGTTGTCAAGGCTACTGACGGAGTTCGTGGGCAGGCGCTAGCTCTGCAAGTTCTCCCCGATCTCATCATTCTCGACCTAATGCTACCCCAAGTGGATGGACTAACGGTTTGCCAACGGCTGCGGCGGGACGAACGCACCAGCGACATTCCCATTTTGATGCTTACCGCCCTTGGCCAAACCCAGGACAAGATCGAGGGCTTCAACGCCGGTGCTGACGACTATCTGACCAAGCCCTTTGAGGTGCAGGAGCTACTGGTACGGGTACGGGCTTTGCTGCGCCGTGCCGATCGCATCCCTCAGACGGCTAAGCACGGCGAGATCCTCACCTATGGCCCCTTGACATTGGTGCCGGAGCGGTTTGAGGCGGTGTGGTTTGGCAAAACCATTAAGCTCACCCACCTGGAGTTTGACCTGCTCCACTGCCTCTTGCAGCGGCACGGCCAGACGGTTTCCCCCAGTGAAATCCTCAAGGAGGTATGGGGCTACGATCCCGACGATGACATCGAAACCATCCGTGTCCACATCCGCCACCTGCGCACCAAGCTGGAGCCGGATCCCCGCCACCCTCAGTACATCAAAACTGTCTACGGGGCAGGCTATTGCCTAGAGTTGCCCAACATTGCCGAGCCCCTTCCGTCCCAGCCGGAGCTGGCAAAAGACTCCTCCTCATGAGGGTGCCCCCACAGCAGGGGCAGTTGCCGGTAGGAAGGTAAGCAAGCGCTGCCTGGCCCGCCCATGAAAATCATTAGTCTACTCACGGATTTTGGTCTCCAGGATCCCTACGTCGGCATTCTGAAGGGGGTGATTTGGGGGATCGCGCCACAGGTTCAGTTTATCGACCTCAGCCACGCGATCCCGCCCCAGGACGTGGCAGCGGCCCGTTTTGCCCTGATGACGGCCTATCCCCATTTACCTTCTGGAACCATTCACCTGGCGGTGGTAGATCCGGGGGTGGGGAGCAGCCGAAGGGCGGTGGCCATCCAAACCGAAAGAGGCTATTTGGTCGGCCCTGACAATGGTCTCTTCAGCGGCGTTTTGGAGCAATCCCCACCTCTGGCTGCGGTGGAACTCAACCGACCCCGCTACTGGCGCACTCCTTCTCCCAGCCGTACCTTTCACGGGCGGGACATTTTTGCCCCTGTGGCGGCCCACTTGGCCAACGGGATCCCTTTGGCAGAACTGGGGGATCCCTTAGACGTGACCGAGCTGGTTCGCTGGGACTGGCCGCCACCGCAGCTGGAGAGCAACGGCTGCCGGGGTATCATCCAGGCCATCGACCACTTTGGCAATGGCATCACCAATCTGCCGGGTCAGTGGGTGGAGGGACGGCGCTGGAGCGCCTGGATCAAAGGCCTCCCCATCCGCTCTGCCACCACCTTTGCCGAAGGAAGGGAAGGCGAGCTGCTGGCCTTGGTGGGCAGCTCGGGCTGGGTGGAGATTGTGCAAAACCGCGGCAACGCCAGCCGTAGCCTCGCTTTCAAAGTAGGGGAGGAGGTGCGCCTGCAGTGGGCTGGCTAGCGTCCTCACCCCTCTCCCCCTGCAACGGGAGAGCCTAGGCAGGCTGGCTTTCCACCGTCACAGCTTCCGGTGCAGTGGGGCCCACCTGGACTTTGACAACCCGTGCGGCATCGGCTTTGGGCAAGGTGAGGGTGAGAATGCCATCCCGATAGGTGGCCGAGACTTTCTCCGGCTGAATAGCTTTGCCCAGTCGGAGGAGGCGCTGAAAAGGCTGTGGCTCCACCTCTTGATAGAGCAACTCGGCCCCTTCAGGGCCTTGCAGCCGAATCTCGCCGCTGATGGCCAATTGCTGAGCAGTGGTCTCGATGCGGAAGCGCTCCGGATCAGCTCCCGGCACCCACACCTGGACAGTGTAGGCTTCGCCGCTCTCCCAAACCTGGAGTGGCACCGTGAGGAAGTGGCGAGGGCGCTCGCTGGAACGCTGCTGCCTTGGAAGGTCAAAGGGGCTGAAGTAAACCAATTCCATTTCCATGATGCCTCCTTGGGTAAGCCAAGCCATCCACCAATGGCGCTTGGATCCCACTTCTCTCCAGAAGTTTGGGAAGAGCGGGATCCAAACCCACTTCCATCCTCCAAGACTGCTGTTGTTACAAAGGAGGGCAAGCCGATCCCAGTAGGGAGGGATCCCTTTACCTCACTGGCTGTAAAAGCAGCCGCAGACGCTCCAGAGCGCGTTGGTTTTCTTCAGGGGTGCCCACCGTTAGGCGCAGCCCACCGCCGGTACAGCGCACACAGGTTCCTAGCTCCTGCCAGGCCTGCTGCAACGCTTGGGGATCCCAGTTGGCTACCCGAAAGTAGAGAAAGTTGGCTTGGCTGGGCCAAACCCGCACCCCCGGCAGCTCCTGGAGGGCCTGGTAAAGCGCTTCCCGCTCCTGACGGATGAGGGCTACGTCGGCCAAAAGTTCCTCGGCATGCTCTAGGGCAAGCCGGGCAGCCCACTGGGAAATCGCCGAGAGGTTGTAGGGCAGGCGGATGGCTTCTAGCACCTGGATGAGCTGGGGATGGCCAATGGCGTAGCCCACCCGGTGGGCTGCCAGGCGAAAGGCTTTGGAGAAGGTGCGCAGGATAACCCAGTTGGGGTGCTCTGCCAACTTGGGCAGGGCCGTGTGCTGGCTAAACTCGAAATAGGCCTCGTCCACAATCACCAGAATTTCTTCCGGCAGCCCTTCCACCCACTCCCACTCAGCTGCCGTTAGGCCATTGCCAGTGGGCGAATTGGGATCCACCAAACACACCACCCGCACCCGCTGCTCGGCTATGGCCTCCTGGCACCGCCCCAGATCCAGGGCAAAGCTTTCGGGGTGGCGGGGCACGCGCACCACCGGGATCCCCAGGCTCTCAGCCAGAATAGCGTACATAGAAAAGGTAGGCTCTGGCACCAAAATGCCGCCCCTTCCGCCCAGGCAGGTGGCAATGAATAGGGATCGGATGAGCTCGTCGGAGCCGTTGCCTACACTAATCTGCTCAGGCGCTGCCCCCGCATAGGCGGCGATGGCCTGCTTGAGGCGCCACTGCTGGGCCTCGGGATAGCGGTTGCTTGGGATCTCCTTTTCCCAGAGAAGGGAGAGTTTCTGCTTAAAGCCCGGCGGCCAATCCCAGGGGAACTCGTTGGCATCCAACTTGTCAGCCCCTGTGGCCAGGCCAGCATCGTAGGGCTGCAGCTGAAGCAAATCTGGGCGCAGATACCGCAAGGCAGATCTCCCTGACGGGGCAGGGTACCTATGATAGCAGGGCTAACCTTTTTGCCAAAGTAAGCTAGAGTGTTTCTAATCTGGACGGGGCTGACGGGGCTCGAACCCGCAACTTCCGCCGTGACAGGGCGGTGCTCTAACCAATTGAACTACAGCCCCAGGAGCTACAAGTACCTATTCTGACCTAGATAAGGATGGTTGTCAATCATGGTACCTAGTCTAGCGGCCCAGGCCGCAACCTTAGTGGAGGCAGCCCCGCAGAACGGGATCCCGGCCACAGCAATGCAGCAGGTGGCGTCGGTGCTGACCCAGGTGGCCCAACATTTGGATCACCTGCAGTACACCATCTTGCGCTATCCCGATGGCGGCTGGCTAACGGCACGACTGGTGGAAACCTCTCCTGGAACGGAGCCCATCAGCCATCTTTGGATCCCGGCTTTTGGCCATCTGGAAGATGCCCAGGCAACCCTGGCAGAGCTGCGGGAGCAGGCACCGGAGTTGGAGGCCGCCTCTTTCCAGGTTTTGGAGCTGCTGTTGCTGTCTTTGGGGTTTTCCCGCGCCGAAGGCATTGTCTTTTACGACCAGGCGGGGGAGCGGCGGCAAGGGAAAGCTGTCAATTGTCGGCTTTTGGTGGAGCAGATCAACCAAGCCCTGCGCCAGGTCATTCCTCCACCCCTAGCCTAAGGCGGAACCTCAGTCCAAGAGAGCCCCCTGGCGGCGGGCAAACCTACGCAACTTCTCCTCCATCTGGGCCCCCCGCAGATCGGCTTTGGAGAAGTTGGTAAAGCGCTTGCCCCCTTCCTCGCGCAGCAGGAAGGTGCTGCTGCCTACAGACCAAAGCACCGAGCTGGCCGCTACCATTGCGATCCCGGCTGCCCCTAGGGCATAGACCACATTGCGCGCGGTAAAATGAACGAGCAAAAACGCTAGGCCGCCTGCTCCCAGGAGCCCTCCCAGGCCTGCTAAGATCCCGCCCAGGGTTCGGGCTGACCCAAGAAGCCGGTTTAGAAGACGCAGCCAGCCGGGCTGAGGCACGTTGAAGCGGACGCCGCGCAGATCTGCCCCTTGCAGATTGGCTCCTGAAAAATCAGCCCCCCGCAGATCGGCGCAGCGCAAGTCATAGCCGGCCAGGTTCTGGTTGGCAAAGGACTTGCCCCGCAGATCTGCCCCCGCCAGAGACGGCAGCCGCGGCGGGGTGGCCGGCCTCATCCGCCCACTGCCGGTGATGCGGCTGGTGGGGCCGAGTTGGGTAAAACCAGGGGGAGCAGATCCCCCGGGCAGCAGGCCTCCCGCGCCGGGCCGAGGGAGCGGTGTAGGCGAGAGTCCATCTGTTTGGGGCAGGGGGGGAGAGGTTGAGCGGCGTCTGGCCCAATGGTCGGAGATTAACAAGGGGCTGGAGGCGGTAGTCAACGGAGAGCGAGGCAGGAGGATTGGCGAGGAAGGCGAGCTCTCTTCCATCCCCTGTAGAGCCCGCAGCACCTCAGTAGCCGTGGCAAAGCGCTGGCTGATGGCCGGCTGCAGCATGCGGCGCAAAATGGCGTCGAACTCAGGGCTAAGCTGCAGGCGATCCGACCAATCCCATTGGCCAGTCTGGTGGTTGTAAAACTTGGCCGGCGACTCTAAAGTCATCAAGTTAATACAGGTAGCAGCCAGCGCGTAGAGATCGCTGGCGGGGCCTACTGCTTGACCGGCCACCTGCTCTGGGGGAGAAAAGCCCAGCGAGCGGATGGCTGTATATTCTTCCTGGGCCTCATGGCCTGGCCCCAGCTGCTTCACCGCCCCAAAGTCAATCAGCACCAAGCGGCCATCTTCTTTGCGGCGAATGAGATTGGCCGGCTTGATGTCGCGGTGGACGGTGTTGTGGCTGTGGACATAGCTGAGGATGAGCAGCACCTCCTGCATCACCTGCCGGGCTTGTTCTTCAGAAAAGGGCCCGTTGCGCCGCGCCTCCTGGGCGAGGGTGATCCCCTCGATAAACTCCTGCACCAAGTAAAACTTGCCACCTTCCTGGAAGTGGGCGTAGAGCCTGGGGATTTGCGAATGCTCCCCCAGGCGCTCCAACACCTTGGCTTCGCGGTTAAACAGCTCCTCTGCCAGTTTGGCCAGTTGGGGCGAATTCCCCACCGGGCGCAACTGCTTGATCACCCGCCAAGGCTTGGAGGGCAGGTCTTCATCGCGGGCCAAGAAGGTGGCGCCAAATCCCCCCTGCCCCAGGCGCTTGAAGGCCCGGTAGCGATTGCGCACTAGCAGCGGCTGGCCACAGGAGGCACAGATGGAAGCATCCGGCGGATTTTCTGGCTGCAGACAGTCAGGATTGAGACAATAGCAGGTGAGCATACCCCTCCAAAGGCTACCGGTGACCTCTAGGTAACCAAGACGGGGCCGCTGGGGGGGCAAGCGCGTTAGACATCTAGCCTAGACCCACATCTGGTTCCAACAGGCTGATCCTAGCGTTTGCCCACGCGAGCTCAAGCGGAGAAATCGCATAGATTTTGCTGCCTTGACAGGTGGTGCCGGCAAAATCCAGGCCCCGAGGGTTCAACTGCTCTAGCAACAAAAAACCTAGAATTGAATACAGTTACTCTTCGCCTTGGCCATGTCTCCATCCTTCTCCGGTGCCGCTATCCGGCAGGCTTTTCTAAACTTCTACGCCCAGCGGGGCCACCAGGTACTGCCCAGCGCCTCCCTGGTGCCGGAGGATCCCACGGTGCTGCTGACTATTGCCGGCATGCTGCCCTTCAAGCCCATCTTCCTGGGGCATCAAGAGCCACCCTATCCGCGGGTTACAACGGCCCAGAAATGCGTGCGCACCAACGACATTGAGAAGGTGGGACGGACGGCCCGCCACCACACGTTTTTCGAGATGCTGGGCAACTTTAGCTTCGGCGACTACTTCAAAAAGGAGGCCATCACCTGGGCCTGGGAGCTGCTAACAGAGGTGTTTGGCCTGCCGCCGGAGCGCCTGGTGGTGAGCGTCTTTCAAGAAGATGAGGAGGCCTTTGCCCTCTGGCGCGAGGAGATAGGGATCCCGCCCCACCGCATCCAGCGCATGGGGGAGGAGGACAACTTCTGGGCTGCCGGCCCCACTGGTCCCTGCGGCCCTTGCTCCGAGATCTACTACGACCTCAAGCCAGAGCTGGGGGATGAGCAGATTGACCTGGGGGACGACTCCCGCTTCTTGGAGATCTACAACCTGGTGTTCATGGAGCTCAACCGGGACAGCGAGGGCCGCCTCAGCCCCTTGGCCAAGCAAAACATTGACACTGGCCTAGGGCTGGAGCGGCTGGCTCAGGTGCTGCAGGGAGTCCCCAACAACTACGAGACGGATTTGATCTTTCCCATTGTGCAGAAGGCGGCCGAGATTGCCCAGGTGGACTACTTCCGGGCCAGCCCTGAGCAGAAAGTCTCCCTCAAGGTAATTGGGGATCACGCGCGGGCGGTGATGCATCTCATTGCCGATGGGGTGATCCCCTCCAATGTGGATCGGGGCTACGTGCTGCGGCGCTTGATCCGGCGGATGGTGCGCCACGGGCGCCTCTTGGGGATCGGCGAGCCCTTTACCTGGCCAGTGGTGGAGACGGCCATCCAGTTGGCGGAGGCGGCCTATCCCGAGGTGCGGGAGCGGGAGGCGGTGATCAAAGCCGAGCTGCAGCGGGAAGAGGAGCAGTTTCTCAAGACTCTGGAGCGGGGGGAACGGCTGCTGTTTAATCTGTTTGCAGACGTTACCGCCACTGGCGCGCCAAAGCAGATCTCCGGTGCCGCCGCCTTCAAGCTCTTTGACACCTATGGCTTCCCCTTGGAGCTGACCCAGGAAATTGCCCAGGAGCACGGCTTCAGCGTGGATGTCCAGGGCTTTGAGCAAGAGATGGAAAAACAGCGGCAGCGGGCCCGCGCCGCCCACCAAACCCTCGATGTCATGGCTCAGGGATCCCTGGACGAGCTGGCTGAGTTTTTAATCGAGACGGAGTTTCTCGGCTACAGCCAGTCCTCTGCCCGCGGCGTGGTGGAGGCGCTCCTAGTGGAAGGGAAGTCGGTGCCTCAGGTAGAGGCCGGGCAGGTGGTGCAGGTGGTTTTGGATCGCACGCCTTTTTATGCGGAGTCCGGGGGGCAAATTGGCGATCGCGGCTACCTGGCCGGGGAGGGCGTGTTGGTGCGGGTGGAGGATGTGCAAAAGCGGGGGGATCTGTTTGTCCACTTTGGCCGGGTGGAGCGGGGGATCCTGCGGGTGGGGGATCCCGTGCAGGCCCAGATTGACCTGGCCTGTCGGCGGCGCGCCCAGGCTCACCACAGTGCCACTCACCTCCTGCAGGCAGCCCTCAAGAAAGTGGTCGATCCCTCCATCAGCCAGGCGGGATCCCTGGTGGCCTTTGACCGGCTACGTTTCGACTTTACCCTCTCGCGTCCCCTTACCCCCGAGGAGCTGGAGCAAGTTGAGAACTTGGTTAACACCTGGATTGCCGAGGCCCATCCGGCTCAGGTAGCCATCCTGCCCCTAGCAGAGGCCAAAGCCAGAGGGGCAATAGCCATGTTTGGGGAAAAATACGGCGCTCAGGTACGGGTGGTTGATTTTCCGGGGGTGTCGATGGAGCTCTGTGGCGGCACCCACGTCAGCAACACGGCTGAGATTGGCCTGTTTAAGATCATCTCCGAAACCGCCGTAGCCGCCGGGATCCGCCGCATCGAGGCTGTAGCGGGGCCAGCGGTGCTGGAGTACCTCAACGAGCGCGACAAGGTGGTGCGGGAGCTAAGCGCCCAGTTCAAGGCCAAGCCGCAGGAGATCCCAGAGCGGGTGGCGGCTCTGCAGGCGGAGCTGAGGGCTACCCAGAAGGCGCTTGAGGAGGCCCGCAGCCAGCTGGCCCTGCTCCAGGCAGAGCAGCTCTTGCCCCAGGCAGTATCGGTTGGGAACCTCAGGATCTTGGTGGCGGAATTGGGAGCCACTCCCCCTGAGGCCCTCAAAGTTGCCGCCGAGCACCTGCTCCACAAGGTAGGAGAAGGGGCAGTGGTGCTGGGATCGGTGCCAGAGGCGGGCAAGGTGAGCTTCGTAGCTGCTTTTAGCCCGGCGGTTCAGCAACTTGGCCTCAAGGCGGGCTCCTTTATTAGCGAGATTGCCAAACTCGCTGGCGGTGGTGGGGGTGGGCGGCCCAACCTGGCCCAGGCCGGTGGCAAGCAGCCCGAGAAACTGGCGCAAGCCTTGCAGGTGGCCCAGGAGCGGCTGCGGGCAGAGCTGGAAAAGGGAGCGCAGAAACCTGCAAGCTCGAGCAGTTAGAAGAGGAGCAGCCCCTCTGCCCCATAATGGAAGCCGGGAATTTTCCGCACTCACCATGACGCCCAATAGTTGGTCCAGTGCCATCGACCTTAGCCAAAAGCGCATTTTGCTCACCGGAGGGAGTGGCTTTTTGGGCAAACATGTGCTGCAGCAGTTGCAAGTGCTGGGGGTGAAGCCGGAGCAGGTGCGGATCCCGCGCTCCCGCACCCACGACCTGCGCCGCTGGGAAGTCTGCCAAGAGGTGGTGCAGGGGCAAGATGTCGTCATCCATTTGGCGGCCCATGTGGGCGGCATCGGCCTCAACCAGGCCAAGCCGGCGGAGCTCTTCTACGACAACCTGATCATGGGATCCCAGCTCATCCACGCCGCTTATCTAGCCGGGGTGGAGAAGTTTGTCTGTGTGGGCACCATTTGCGCTTATCCCAAGTTCACCCCCGTCCCCTTCAAGGAAGAGGATCTCTGGAATGGCTACCCGGAGGAGACCAACGCCCCCTACGGCATTGCCAAGAAAGCCCTGCTGGTGCAGCTGCAGGCCTACCGGCAGCAGTATGGCTTCAACGGCATCTACCTCCTGCCGGTGAACCTCTACGGCCCCATGGACAACTTCGATCTTGAAACTTCCCACGTGATCCCGGCCTTGATCCGCAAGGTGCATGAAGCCCAACAGCGGGGCCAGAACTACGTGGAGGTGTGGGGAGATGGCAGCCCCACCCGCGAGTTTTTCTACGTCGAAGATGCGGCCCGGGGTATTCTCCTGGCCACTCAGCTCTACAACAGCCCTGAGCCCCTGAATTTGGGCACGGGCGAGGAGATCTCCATTCGGGATCTCATTGCCCTCATCTGCGAGCTGATGGAGTTTCGCGGCGAGATCCGCTGGCAAACGGACAAGCCCAACGGCCAACCCCGCCGCTGCCTAGATGTCTCCAAGGCCCGCGAGAGGATAGGCTTTGTGGCCAAGGTGGGGCTGCGGGAAGGGCTGCAGCGCACCATCGACTGGTACCGCCGCCACGCCTCCAACGGGGCAAACTAGGCAAGGGGCTGGCTCTCCAGCCTTCCATCCTCCATGTGCAGCACCCGGTCGGCAATATCAAGGATGCGGTTGTCGTGGGTCACCATCAGGATGGTGCAACCCTGCTCCCGCGCCAACTTCTCCATCAGGGTCACCACCTCGCGGCCCGACTTGCTATCCAGGGATGCCGTTGGCTCATCCGCCAGCACCAGCTTGGGGTGGCTGACCAGGGCCCGCGCAATGGCCACCCGCTGCTTTTGCCCTCCCGAAAGCTGCTCTGGGTAGTAGTGGACGTGATCCCCGAGGCCCACTGCTGCCAGCATCGCTTCTGCCCGCTGTTGGGCTTGCTGGCAAGAAAGGCCATTGTGCAGCTCCAGGGCCATGCGCACATTTTGGGCTGCCGTCAGGGAGCGCAGCAGGTTGTGGGCCTGAAAAATATACCCGATTTTGCGGCGGACCTGGACAAGCGTGTTGGGCTTGGCTCCCCGCAGCTCCTGCCCCAATACCTGCAAGCTGCCCTCCTGGACCGAGCGCAAGGCTCCCAGGAGGGTGAGCAGCGTGGTCTTGCCGGAGCCAGAGGGGCCAGTCAACAACACAATCTCCCCCGGCTGCAGAACAAAGTTGATGTCAAAAAGCACTTGCCGGCGCAGGGATCCCTCTCCGAAATAGTGGTTTAGCCCTTCGACTTTGACCACTGGCTCAGCAGTATTTTGAGTAGGAGTGGGAGCAGCTTGATGAAGAAGAGAAGTTAGCATAGGAAGCTCAAAATCCCAGAACTTTGCATTGACAAATCACTAACTAGGCCATCCTCTAGATTGTTGCCGCAGCAGTAGCCAGAACTGCTAGAAAATATCAGCAGGATCAGCAGCCCGCAGCCGTCGTACCGCAATTGCTCCTGAGATAAAGCACATACTCACTGTTAAGCCTAGGACCAACATTGCTCGGTTGAAGGTCATGGCAATAGGCAAGAGAGTGGCATTGGCTGTCAAATCGTAGAGCAAAACTGCTAGGGCAAAAGCGGGAATGTAGCCCAAGACAGCCAGCAAAAGAGCCTCCTGAAGTACTACCCCCAACAGATAGGTGTCGGTGTAGCCCATGGCCTTGAGGGTGGCATACTCTGCTAGGTGGTCGGAGACATCGGTATAGAGAATCTGATAGACAATAACAATGCCGACGATAAAGCCCATGGCCACCCCCAGACCAAAAATAAAGCCAATAGCCGTGCCTTCCTCCCAATAGCTCCGCTCCATGTCAATAAACTCTGCCCGCGAGAGTACCCGCACATCCTCCGGCAGCAAAGCTCGCATCTGCTCTAGCAGTGGCTCGGGATCTACCCCTGGCTGGAGTTGCACCACGCCAATGTCTATCAGGCCACGCTCGCGCTGGGGAAAAATGCGCAGGAAATTGAGGTCACTGGTAAGGATGGTGCCGTCGGCGCCAAAGGTGGCTCCCATCTCAAACAGGCCCCCCACCTGGACACGGCGGTTCCCCACCTCGGTAACCACCTCCTGTCCCTCCTCAAACCATTGGGCAATCGGACCAAACTCGCTGCGGGAGCGGCGATCAAAGAGCACTACGTCCATCTTTTTAGTCTCCTCCAGCTCCTCGGGGGTCAGCCCTGGCAAATCCAACAGGTCGGCAGAGGGATCCACTCCCACTACAAAAATGCTGCGGGTGCGACGGGTCTCGGGGTTTTTCCAGAGGGCAAAGCCCAAATACACTGGCGAGATGGCTCGCACTCCCTCAAAGCCCAACGCCTGATAGAGCCGCCGCTGGGAAAAGGGGTTCATGGCAATGAGGGCGTTGGACTGGGGACTGACTAGGAAGATCTCCCCCTTGAGAGCAACATGGAAGCGGATGGCACTCTCCAGCAGGCTGTCCTGGAAACCCAACTGCATGAACATAAGGATGCAGGCAAAGGTAATGCCTGCAATGGCCACCAGCAGGCGGATCTTCTCCCGCATCAACTGCAGCCAGGCTAGGGGGATGCGGTGCCCAAGAATACCAAACAGGCTGGACATCGCTCCCTCTACCCCTCGACCTCGATGGCCACATCCACCTGCAGGTTGGTCAGGCCAGCTACGCGGGCACTGCTTTCTGGATCCAGGCGGATGTACACTTCCACCACCCGAGCATCCACATCGGCAGCAGGGTCAGTGTTAAGCACATCTTTCTTGCCAATTTGCAAGCCCACCCGCTCCACCCGGCCCTGTAGGGTTTCTGGCAGCGCGCGGTTGCTGATGGTGGCCCGTTGTCCGGGCCGCACCCGCAGGATGTCGGTTTCGTAGACCTCCGCCACTACCATCATCTGGTCGGTGTTGCCCAGCTCGAGGATCCCTTTGTCAGCAGTGATGATCTCCCCTGGCCGAGCGTGGATTTTCAGCACCTGGCCGGCACGGGGAGCACGGATGAGGGTGCGCTCTAGGCGGGCTTCCGCCAGCTCCAGGTTGCGGACTAAAGACTGCAGCTGCACTTGTGCCTGCGCCCGCCTCAACCCCGCTTCAGCAGCCTGCACCTGGGCTTGGGCGTTGCGCAGATCCCGCTCGCGGGCTATGCGCAGTTGGTTGAGAGTGGCCTCGGCAGCCTGCAAGTCCTCCTGGCGCTGCCGCACCAGAAGAGCCTTTTGATCGAGTTCCTGTTGAGAGATAGCCCCCTCCTGCCAGAGAGCCTGAAAGCGAGCCAGGTTAGCCTCTGCATCGGCTAGCTCCGCCCGCAGGCGCTTCACCACTGCCTCCTGGGATCGGATCTGCAACTGTTGCGGTTCGTCTAGGCGTTTGAGGCGAGTGCGTGCTTCTTCAATTTGAGCCTGGCCAAAGCGGGTCTCAGCCTCTAGACGAGCGCGGGCTTCTTGCAGTTGAGCAGCAGCATACTCCCGTTCTGCTAAGCGCTCCCTGTAGCTTTCCAAACGAGCCAATACTTGCCCGGCCACCACCCGCTCCCCTTCGGCTACCCACAGCTCCCCCAGGCGTTCGCCGGGAGGGCCAGCAACGCGGATGACTTCTCCTTCTGGTTCTAGGCGGCCCAGAGCTCCAACATAGCTGGCTGACGACGTTGGCTTGGCCCCTGCCGGAGTTGCTGCTGGCGGCGTTGCTTCTTGAGGAGCTGCTTGTTTGCTTAACCCGAAGCTAGCTAGCGCTACCCAGCTGGCCAGCCCAGCTCCTAGCAGTAACCACAGCACTCGGGGGCTCATTTTGCCGTCAACTTCAAGGCCACGGCTACCCTGTTTTTAAGAAATATAAAGCTTAGTAGACAGATGTGTCAAGTTCGAGATCACACCTTTAAGCAGCTCATTTGCCTCAGGCTTTGCTGCAGAAGGCAAAGAACTGCTGATATGATCTGGCTTGCCTAAGCCTCTAACAGGCAGCAGCTTTTGTTCTGGGTGTGTGCGAGGAGTGAGGGAAAGGTGCAATGGTAGAGACAGTCGGGGGAGAAGATCCCGTCATCTCGGCGCGTGCTCCGTCTTCATCTCTGCTTGGGCAAGGTTTGGATCCCTCGAACTCCTCCCTTTCGGCTTATCACTTCGTGGGGATTGGGGGGGTTGGGATGTCCGCTTTGGCCTACATTTTGGCTAAGCAAGGGTTTCGCGTTTCCGGATCAGATATTGTTGCTAATGATCGCACTCGCCGCCTAGAAGCTTTGGGGGTGCGCGTTATTCAAGGTCACACAGCGGAGGGGCTGGTTGGGGATCCCCAGGTGGTCTACTCCAGTGCCATTCGCCCCAGCAACCCGGAATTGGCAGCGGCTCTAGACAAGGGACTAAAGGTTTGGCATCGAGCCGATTTACTGGCTGCCCTGTTTAACCATCGCCCCAGCATTGGTGTAGCAGGCACCCATGGCAAAACCACCACCAGCAGCATGATTGGCTATGTGCTGCTGGCAGCAGGCTGGGATCCCACCTTAATCATTGGCGGAGAGATGGACGCCTGGGATGGCAACGCCCGTCTGGGCCAGGGGGAATACCTAGTAGCCGAGGTGGATGAGTCGGACGGATCGCTGGTGCGGCTTTACCCCAAGATTGGCGTGATCACTAACATTGAGCTAGATCACCCGGATCACTATGCCAATCTGGAGCAGGTAATCCGGGCCTTTCAGCAGTACGGGCAGCAGAGCCAAACCCTGGTGGCTTGCCTAGATTGCCCCAACGTGGCTGCTCATCTAGCGGTGAATGTGGGCTACAGCATTGCTGGCCATCCCCAAGCTCAGTACCAGGCCCGGGAGATTGTCTACGCCGCGGATTTTACCTCTGCTGAGATCTGGGAGAGGGGATCCCTCCTTGGCCAGCTCCAGCTGCAGGTGCTGGGATCCCACAACCTCAGCAACGCTTTGGCCGCCGTTGCCGTTGGGCGACAGTTGGGCTTGGAGTTCCCCGTGATTGCCTCTGCTCTGGCCCAGTTTCGGGGGGTGCAGCGCCGCTTTGAAGCCAAGGGCGAGGTAGGCGGGGTCACTTTTATCGATGACTATGCCCACCATCCCAGTGAGGTTCGCGCTACGCTGCAGGCAGCACGGCTGCAGCAGCGGCGGGTGGTGGCCGTGTTTCAGCCCCATCGCCACAGCCGCTTGGCTGCCCTATTCCAAGATTTTGCCTGCTGCTTTGAGAAGGCAGATGTGGTGGTGATCGTGCCCACCTATGGGGCAGGAGAACCGGCGCCGGAGCGTTCTGACAGCTTGCAGCTGGCCGTGGCGGTGGCGGAGCACCATCCGCAGGTGCACTATGTGTCTTCTTTGCCGGAATTGCCGCAGGTGTTGGCCTCTGTTTTGCAGCCTGGAGATCTCGCTGTCTTTTTGGGTGCAGGTGATCTCAATCAGCAGATAGCCGCTACGATGCGGGCATATGCAGCCCAGGTAGGGGAACAGCTCCGGCCTGCTCCGGAGGGGGACTAGCCCGGGCAAGCCAAAAATCCCAGCTTTTAGCTAAAGAGATGGCTGCTTGCAAGGTATCGATATCATGACGACAGCTCCGGTGGTGCCCTCCTGTGGGTCTGACGCTGCGGACCTTCCTGGCGACAAGGAGCTTCTCCTCACGGAGCAAGCAGCGCTGCTGTCTGGACGGATTCGCGCAGGGATCCCCTTGGCTCCTCTAACCACCTTCCGCGTGGGCGGCAAGGCGGAGTGGTATTGTGAGCCCGGCAGCAACCGGGAACTGCAGCAGTGCTTGGCCTGGGCGCGGACGCAAGGGATCCCTGTCACCCTGTTGGGGGCAGGTAGCAACCTGCTCATCAGCGATGCGGGGTTGAGGGGGCTAGTTATCCACACCCGGCGTTTGCGCGGGCTGCAACTGTTGGAGGGGGGAAGGATCTGGGCCGCTGCCGGAGAACCTTTGGTCAACCTGGCGCGGGTAGCTGCCAAGCAGGGCTGGAGCGGCTTGGAATGGGCAATTGGGATCCCAGGCACGCTGGGGGGAGCGGTGGTGATGAATGCCGGCGCCCACGGGCGCGCCATGGCGGATGTGCTGGTGGAGGTGCAGATTTTGGATGAAGACCAGAAGCCCTGCCGCTTGGAACCTGCTGCCTTGCAATTTGGCTACCGCCGCTCTCGCCTGCAAGACTTGCCCTGGACGGTTATAGGGGCAACCTTGCAGTTGATCCCAGGCCGGGATCCAGCCCAGGTGCAGTGGGAAACCCAGCGCAACCTCAACCAGCGTCTCAGCTCTCAGCCCTACCATCTACCCAGTTGTGGCAGCGTCTTTCGCAACCCCGAAACCTACCCTGCCGGCTGGTTAATTGAGCAGGCCGGTCTAAAGGGCTACCGGATTGGCGGGGCCCAGATTTCCGAGCGCCATGCCAACTTCATCCTCAATTGCGGCCAGGCCAGCGCCAGCGACATCTATCGCCTGATTCGCCTAGCGCAGGAAAAGGTTTATCAGCAGTGGTCAATACTTCTGGAGCCAGAAGTACGGATTCTAGGCTCCTTTGAGGAAACTGGTTAGAGGGCCAGTACCCCGCAATGGTTGCTTCGAAGGAGCCCCTGGGGGTTGCCACCCACTCCAGAGCTAGCCAAGCCATAGGCAAGCGGCGAGCCAAAGAGAGAGTACTCCCCTTCCCCGTCCGCAACAGTTCCATCGCTTTATGAAAACCCAGAGACAGTGTCTAGCTTTGCACCTAGGAACGTGGCAGGGCCTCTTTTCCAACTACCGACCCACGGCTCATGGTTGGGAGCGGGTGGGCCAAAAGCGCAGCCTCATCACCTTTGAAGCTTTGGATTTGGGCGGGATCCGCCAAACCAATGCCTACTACCCCCTAGAGGGATCCCCTACCCCAGAAAGCCACCAGAGCTGGGTTTATCAGGATTTCTCGCCCGGCTTGCGCTTTTTCCCCGATGGCTCCTTTTCCAACGGGCGGCTGCAATTGGCACCATTTGGCGATTTTGCCGTCGAGCAGGGCTTCCTCTGGGGGGATCGCAAGGCGCGGCTGGTGCAACAGTGGGACCCCCAGGGTCGCTTGGTGGGGGTGACTGTCATCTTGGAGCGGCGCGGCCAAGCGCTGGATCTTGCTGCCAACTTTCCCTCACTTACCAAGGCGCAACTAAGCCTGGCCCTGCAAGGGCGATGGCGGGGGATCGCCCAGAGCTTTTCTGCCTCTGACAGCCTGCTCAGCGAAACTGAGGTGTGCTTTTCAGAACCAGACTGGATCAGCCCCTGGGATCCCTTGCCGGGAGGGCTATGGATTGGCGGGCCGGATCCCTTGCCCATCCCTATCCTGCATCGGGATCGCCGCTTTTCTGTCAGCCTAGGCTGGTTTCCGGAAGGGCCGGAAGGCCGCCACCTGCTGCACTTGGTGCGCGACTACGACGAGCGTGGCGCCTGGCAACGGGTTACGCTGATCCGGCTGGAGCGGGATCCTGGGTGAGAAAGGCGCAGACCTGGGCAAACACCGTCTCCCGCTCACAGTCCAACGTGAGAATGTGGTCGGAGTGCTCCAGCCAATGCAGGCTCTTCTGGGCGGATCCCAGTTCTTGATAAAGCCACGCTGCTTGTTCAGGATCCACCACCGTATCTTGGCGCGGCTGCAGGATAAGGGTGGGAACCTGGACCCTGGCCACCTCCCCCTTGACCCGCTCGATGAGCTCAAGGGCGCTGCGCACTGCCGTCAGATTGAAGCTGCGAAAATAGGCCACTTTTTCTGCCAGCGCGCGGACATCGCCATCCCGAATCGCCAGGCGGAAGCGAGGGACATCTTCCAAGAGCCAGCCCAGGCTGTGGAGGTACTGCTCCGGGCGAAAGAGATAGTACCAGTGGTGGCGAATGGCAAAAAACGGCGCCAGCAGCACCAATTTGTGGACAGGATGGGCAAAGGCCAGGTGCAGCGCCAACAGGCAGCCGGTGGAAAACCCCACCAGCGAAACACGCGGGTACTCCTGCCGCAGGGCTAGGTAATGCTCCAAAACCCGCCCGTACCAGTCGGTCCAGCGGGAAGGGGGCATGCGGGGTGCTGGACGCTCATGGCCAGGGTAGTTAAACCCCTGCACCGTCAAGCCGGCTGCCAGCAGCCGCTCCGCCAGCCACTGCAACTCGTAGACGCCACCCCCCAACCCATGGAGCAGCAGGCAGGCGTGCTCCCTTGATCCCCGCCACAGGAAAGGCTCGTTGCTCAGCATCAAAACCTCGCCTCAAGACTTGACCCAGGGGGGACGGGATCCTTTTTAGCTTAATCGGTGGGAAGCCCCGCACTGTATACTCAAGAGCCAATCAGTGTCGGGATGAAAGCCATTCGTGCTTCAATTGAGGAGAAAAAGTTTCCCGCCGTGGGTTGCTCGGTGGCCGCTGTACCAACAAGTCTGGGAAGCGGGAAGCCCGTACTCTATCGGTTCGCGCAGCGTGGCGTAAGCCATGTTGCGTTGACTCAACGAAGAGGAGTGCCAGGAGTACGTCACCCCAGGGCAATATCCAGCAGCAGCATCACCACAAACCCACTGAGAACGCCAAAGGTGCCCTCCCGCTCCAGCCCCCGCCGGTGCGACTCGGGGAGGATCTCATCCGAGATCACAAACAACATTGCCCCGGCAGCAAAGGCCATGCCCCAGGGCAACAAGGACTGCGCCAGAGAAACCACCGTCGCTCCCAGGATGCCGCCGATGGGCTCCACCAGTCCGGTCAGCAGGGCAATGGCAAAAGCAAACAGCCGCGAGTACCCCTGGCCTGCCAGCGACAAGGCCACCACCAGCCCTTCCGGCATGTTCTGCAGGCCGATCCCCAGGGCCAGCACCAGCCCATTGCCGACTTGGCCGGTGGCAAACCCCACGCCCACCGCCAAGCCTTCCGGGAAGTTGTGCAGGGCAATGGCGATGATAAAGAGCCAGATCCGCTTTAGATGGGCGCGGTTCTCCCCTTCGATCCCTTTAAAGAAGTGCTCGTGGGGAAGAAGCTGGTGGGCACTCTCGAGGAAGATCGCCCCCAGCAACAAGCCCGCCACCATCACTACGGCTGCCCCCAACTGGGAATATCCCAGTGCCAGCGCCGCCTCGGTGCCCGGCACCAGCAGCGAAAACGAGGTGGCAGCCAACATTACCCCACCCCCAAACCCCAGCAGGATCCCTTGCACCCTCGCCGAGAGCGAGGGAAGAAACAGCGCCGGCAAAGCCCCCAGCCCCGTTGCTAACCCGGCCACAAAGCTGGCCAGGGATCCCGTTGCAATTGGATGCACAAGCCACTCTCCGCCAAGGCCCAATGCCTCTTAATTTTCCCCTTTTTCTGGTTAATTCCCATCCACCAGCTCTTTTTCCTCGACGGCTGAAGATGGTTCTTTGGCTGCTGAGGCACAGCTTGCGAC
Organism: Synechococcus sp. OH30; assembly: GCF_047462175.1. Taxonomy (NCBI): domain Bacteria; kingdom Bacillati; phylum Cyanobacteriota; class Cyanophyceae; order Synechococcales; family Synechococcaceae; genus Synechococcus; species Synechococcus sp. OH30. The sequence continues at coordinate 82,630 of NZ_JANSIP010000003.1, forward strand.
CTTCCCCACCAGCGTCGTAGGCGGATCCCTGCTCTGGAGCTCGTCACCCTGCCAAGCACCAGACAACCCGGGTGTCAATGTTTTTCGTCACTTTCAATAAACTCGTCTTGGTGCTAGGCTCTCTGGAACTGAGCTGCCGCCCCTGCGGAGAGCGCGCTGCCGATTACAGCGTCTAAAGGTGTTCAGTTAGCAATGACCAGGGAGGAGACTGAAGATGAGGAAAACAGCGATTGCCACTCTTGTAGTCTGGGAGGAGTTTGCTTGGGGCTAGCCGGCTGCGGCGGCGGCGGAAGCAGCGGAACGACGATATTGCCGACACCCACGCTAACACCCACACCAACACCGGCTCCGACTGCTCCGACTTTTGCCAAGGCATTTAGCCCCACCTCAGTGGCTGCCGGCCCCACCGCCAAAACAACCCTGACCTACACAATTACCAACACAGCCGCCCTGCCGCTGACCGGCCTCTCTTTCTCCGATCCGCTACCTGCCGGCTTAATTGTCGCCACTCCCAATAACTTGAACAACGGCTGCGGCGGGACGGTGGCCGCTCCGCCAGGGGCAAATTCCATCTTGCTGGTCAACGGTTCGCTAGCAGCTAACGCCAGTTGCACCATCAGCCTAGACCTTCAAGTTACGGCCACCACAGCGGGATCCCTGACCAGCCCAGCGGTAGTCCTCAGCAGCAACCAGGCGCCCAATGCTACCGCTGCTGCTATCAACCTGACGGTAACGGTGCCAGCTCCCACCTTTACCATGGCCTTTTCTCCTAACCCGCTTGGACCAATTGGCCCGGCCCCTGTTACCGGCACTGGAACGCTCACCTTTACCATCATCAACAACGCCGCTATACCCCTGACCGGCGTGAGCTTTAGCCACACCTTGCCGGGAGCGCCGTCTTTGACAGTAGGGCCTGGCGCACCTCCTCCCTTACCTGCTGCCTGCGGTGCTGGAGCTAATCTCGCAGCTACCGGGGGTGGGAACACCATTCAAAAGCAGCTCGGCAATTTGAATGGCGTTGAGGGCTGCTCCTTTGCGGATCTGATCCCCGCACAGCCACAGCTCTAGGGCTTTGGGCTCGGAGATATCCTGGCGGATGCGGCCCACGGCCACTTCGTCTTTGCCGGCTACATCAATGGGCATGGGGAAGCGGTTGCGTTCCCAATCTTCGATAAGCACCACCCCAGGAGCCTGGGCCAGAATTTGTCGGGCTTGTTCCACCGGGAAGGGCTGCTCGAACTCCAGGTTGAGGGCCTCGGCATGGGTGCGCAGCACCGGCACCCGCACGCAGGTAGCCGTCAGCCGTAGGTGGGGGGATCCCATAATCTTGCGGGACTCGTTGACCATCTTCATCTCTTCCTGGCAGTAGCCGTTTTCTTGCAGGGGGCTGTTGTGGAGGAAGAGGTTGAAGGCAATGGGATAGGGGAACACCTGCGGCTGCAACGGCTGGCCTTGCAGGTAGGCGCGGGTTTGCTCCTCCAGCTCCACCATGGCGCGGGCCCCGGCCCCGCTGGCGGACTGGTAGGTGGCAGCCACCACACGGCGCAGCGGGATGTGGCGATGCAGTGGGTAGATGGCCACGCACATTAGGATGGTGGTGCAGTTGGGGTTGGCGAGGATCCCCTGGTGGCGAAAGGCTTCTTGGGGGTTGACCTCCGGCACCACCAGGGGGACATCGGGATCCAGGCGGAAGGCGCTGGAGTTGTCAATTAGCACTGCCCCTGCCTCGACGATGGTCTTGGCCCAAGTTTTGGAAACACTTGCCCCGGCAGAGGCCAAGACCAGGTCCAGACCCCGAAAGGACGCTTCTGAAACCGGCTCCACCGGGATCCGTTCTCCCTTGAAGGTCAAGTAGGTGCCCGCCGAGCGGGGCGAGGCCAACAGCTTCAGCTCTGCCACCGGAAAGCGGCGCTCTTCCAGCAGCTTCAGCAGCTCCACTCCTACGGCTCCTGTGGCCCCTAGGATGGCTACCCGTTGTTGCCGTCCCATGCTTTCTTGTCCTCAGCTTTTCCTAATTCTAGGGCTCAAGAGGTTGCCGTCATCGCCGCCAGAGCGGCCTGCACATCCGCCAGCTCGACTTGATCGGTCAGCTCCGCTTGGCCAATCCGGCGGGGCAGAACGAAGCGGATTCGCCCTTGCTTGACTTTTTTGTCCGCCTGCAGCGCCTGCAGCACCGCCTCCCAAGGGATCCCGGCGGGCCAGTGGCTGGGCAGCCCTGCCCTTTCGATAAGGCGTCGCTGCCGCTCGGCCTCAGCCGCGCTCCACCACCCCAGGCGACGGGCGATCTCCCCCGCAGCCACCATGCCAATGGCAACCGCCTCCCCGTGCAGGTAGCGGCGGTAGCCGGTAACAGTTTCCAGGGCATGGCCGAGGGTGTGGCCATAGTTGAGGATGGCCCGCAGGCCCCCCTCTCGTTCGTCCTGCTGCACCACCCAGGCTTTGCACTCGGCACAGCGGCGCAGCAGATAGTGCAGATCTGCGGGAGCAAAGTCGGCATAGCGGCTCAGCCTGGGCCGGTCTTCCAAAAACTCAAACAGGTCGGCAGCCTGGATGACGCCGTACTTGATCACTTCGGCTAGGGCTGAAGTAAACTCCCGCCGGGGCAGGGTCTGCAACACCGTTGGATCAATCCACACCAGGCGCGGCTGGTAGAAGGCCCCAATTAGGTTTTTCCCCCCGGGATGGTTGACCCCGGTCTTGCCGCCAATGGCCGCATCCACCATGGCCAAAAGCGAGGTGGGCACCTGCACCCAAGGGATCCCGCGCAGCCAGGTGGCGGCAGCAAACCCCACCATATCCCCGATTACCCCGCCTCCTAGGGCCACGAGGGTGGAGGAGCGCTCCAGGCCAAAGCTCAAGGCAGCATCATAGATCTTGGCCACCGAGCGCAGGGTCTTGTAGCGCTCGCCGGCGGGCAACAGAAAAAGATGGGCGGCAAACCCGGCTTGTTGCAACCCTTGCATCAACTTTTCGGCAAAATGCTTGGCAATACCCGGATGGCTCACCACCAGCACCTTGCCGGCTAGCCCCAAAGCTCGCAGCTGGGATCCCAACTGCCTGAGGCTGTGGCCGCTAGGGCCTGCGGAGGACTGGATGAGAATGTCGTAGGAGCTGTGGGGAAGCTTGACAGGGATTAGACAGGGATCCATGGGCGCTGCTATTGGAAGATGGGATCCAGTGTGGCATGTTCCGGTGCTTCCCATTCTCCCCTCCCTAGCTGGCTTGCTGGAGCTCACGGCCTGCTGGTGGGAGCCGGCCAGTTGGTTTTGCGGTGAGGTTCCTAGCTCTGGGCTGCCCCCGGCTGCTGGCTTGTAACGTTTTCTCCTGCCTGGCTCCAGGAGGAGTTCCCGGCAGGTTGGGGTGGGATCTGGCTTTAACTTGTAGTTGGGCCTCGAAGTCCTTATGATTGAGGTATAGACTCAAGAAGTTCAAAAAGCGCCTTTGCCCTTACCGCAGGGAGGAGTTTCATGGCTGGCAACACCGGAGAGCGACCTTTTGTTGACATTATTACCAGTGTCCGCTACTGGGTTATTCATGCCCTGACCATTCCCGCCTTGTTTTTGGCCGGCTGGCTTTTTGTTAGCACCGGCCTAGCCTATGATATTTTTGGCACGCCGCGCCCCAATGAGTATTTCACCGCAGAGCGTCAGGAGTTGCCAATTGTAAGCGACCGCTTCAACGCTCTCGAGCAGCTGGAGAGGCTAACGCGCTAGGGCAAGGCGAGGGTAGCAGCTTCGTAACTGTTGCAGTTTGTAATGTCCTAAGAGGCGAGGTCTGAGCGATGGCAACTAAACCAGCTACCAAATCTGATGAGCCTGTTTTTTATCCTGTTTTTACTGTCCGCTGGTTGGCAGTACACACGCTGGCGATCCCAACGGTCTTCTTTCTGGGAGCCATTGCTGCAATGCAGTTTATTCAACGGTGAAACCCTATGGCTGATCAACCTGAAAGGAACCCCAATACCCAGCCGGTAGAGCTAAACCGCACCTCCCTCTACCTGGGCTTGTTGTTGGTGTTTGTGCTTGGCCTGTTGTTTTCTAGCTACTTTATCAACTAAGGCTTAGGTTATCTCTGCTTCTGACAGTCAGTTGAAGAAAAGCGGTAGGGAGGTAGGCTTACCTTCATCCCTCCTTGGGGCTGCAGCTTTCCTTAGAGATCTACTTCTTGTGGAGGCCAGTTGCTATGACCAGTCAGGCAAGGATTCCCCTGTGGATAGTAGCTGTGGTTGTTGGTCTGGGTGTGATTACGGTGGTGGGGCTTTTCTTCTATGGCTCCTATGTGGGCCTTGGCTCGGGCTTCTAGTTCTACCCAACTCCCAGCGTAGTGGTGTCAGGTTTGCTAATGGGCCTAGCTGAAAACAGTTAGGCTTTTTTGTTTTCCGCCGGAACGGGGATCCCTGGGCGGTAGACTAGCTGGAGATCCCGCTTCTGTCGGGCTGGCGGGAAGAGGGGTTGAGGCTAATGGAAACGGTGCCAATGTCCTGGAGGCTTGAGAGGGGCTATATCTCTGTTAAGCAAGCATGAACTTTTTTAACGATCCGGATGGCGGCTGCTGAGAGGGGAACTGAGGCCCCGTAGAATGAATCCCAAAATTCCAGGCAGGACCTTCGGACATGGATTACATTCGCACCTTCAACGACGATCCCTGCGAGGGCCACCTTTCGACGCCGATTAGCGACTCTCCTGTTACACGTCTGTTCCTCAACAATCTTCCCATCAACCGTCCTGGGCTGTCGCCGCTGTTGCGGGGGCTGGAGATTGGGCTGGCGCATGGCTATTTCTTAGTGGGACCGGAAATCGTGGTGGGCCCGCTGCGGGACTATCCTGAGGCAGCTAATTTGGGTGGTCTGGTCACGGCGATGGCCCTGGTGCTGCTGGGAACCGCCTGCATGTCCGCCTATGGCAGCGTTACCTTCGGAAACAAGCCGGAAACGCCGGGAGCCAATCCTCTATCTACAGCCCGTGGCTGGGGGGATCTGACGGCAGGATTTTTCCTGGGAGGCATGGGCGGTGTGTTTGCTGCCTACTTCCTGTTGGAGAACTTTGCCGGGATCGACGCCATCTTTCGAGGGTTGGTGAATTAGTTGTCAAGCTTGTCAAGACACTGGAGAGGAGCAAAACTATGACCGGTTCTTACGCTGCTGCTTATCTTCCTTGGATTTTCGTCCCCATTGTCGGTTGGCTGCTGCCGGCAGTGGCCATGGCCGTGCTCTTTTTGTACATTGAGCGCGACTAACTTGTTCTAGTCTCAATGGGTCTTAGAAGAGGGATCCCTGGGGAAGGGATCCCTTGCTTTTTGGGGAGACCTTTATCCCCGCTGCCGTCTTCCCAAAAGCTAGGGCAGTACCCGGCAAAGGTTGAGTCTTCTTGTCTTTGGGAAAGGGAAACTTCCAAAGCGTCTTAGCTCCCCTACCACCGTCCTTGATGCTGCCTATGCAATCTAAAAGCAGGAGCTCAAAAAGTTCCGCGAAGACATTGACTACGTCAAAGGAGCAACTGGCCTAGCCATTGCTTATAGATGGTCTTGACACTCCTCCGACTAAAGTCGGCTCTCCCAGGGGGATCCGCCCTCACCCCCAGCCCCTCTCCCAGAGGGAGAGGGGAGCGGGAGAAAGGGCTCCGCATCCCTACCACAGGCAACTGTGCCAGCCAGGCATATTGCTGCTTCAAGAGATCATGCGCTCGAGAGCAAGTTGCAAATCTTGAGTTAGCTCGGCTACTGCCTGTCTGGCTTCCTGGCGGCCTTGGCGGTACTGGCGTTCCCATCGCTGGCTCACCCAGATGGGATCCCCCACCGTAACTTGAACTTCTCGCCAACCCAGGCGAGGCCGGGCCGGGTAGGGATCGCCGCGCAGGCGGGCCAAGACATCAAACAGGATCAGGGCACTTTCTGCCAGCCGCTCAAAAGAAGGCTTACTCAGCAAGTACTCTTCTTGCACAGCCACGCAGCTTTCCACCAGGCGCATGTGCTGCAGGTAGAGGGTGGCCTGCTGGGCTTTCCAGTTGAGCAACCCCCGCTGCAGCGGAGCCAGGGATCCAGGATGCCGCAATTCTTCTCGGTAGATCTGGGTCCAGGCGGCTTCTTCGATGCGGCGGCAGCGGCTGTTCCAATCCCCTTGGGGAGATAGGCCAAAGTAGGTCTCGGCCGTCTGCAGCGCCGTGTGGAGCAGCCGCTCCAGGCGGGCGTTGAAAGGCTCCCCAGAGGGAAGAGGGGGAAGGCCGTAAAACGTTTCCATCTGGGCCAGCAGGTGGTGGGCCAGGCCACAAATCCGCTGAGCCCAGTGGCGGTTTGCGGAAGGCTTGAGAGCCGCCGGCGGCGTCAGGCCACTGAGGCGCTCGAGGTGGCTTAGCAGGCGCTCCAGCTTTTTCCAAGAAGGCTTCAGGTAGCGGTATTGGATCCCGATGGGCACCACAACCACCTTCTCCGAACGACCGGCTTTGGCCAGGTCTTCGGCGCACCAAAAGGCCAGTTGCGCCGTTCCCGGCTCCAGAGGATTGACCCGCTCGCTGTGGCCATTGGTGGCCCCTTCCGGCGCGATCCCAAAAGGAAACTGGCCCTCCAGCAGTAGGCGCCGCGCCGCCGCCAGCGCCAGCCGATCCACCCGCCGTCCCCGGTGCACAGGGATCCCGCCTAGGCGAGACAGAAGCCACCCTAGCCACTCACCCCCCCAAAGAGGCATGCCCCGGTCGTAGAGAAAATGGGCGTGAATGGGTTTGCGGAGGGGGATCCCTTGGCGACGGGCAGCCTGGGGCACCAGGCGAGAGAGCACGTAGAGGCCCACCAGGGGGTCATCCACCTCCACATGGCGGAAAGCGAGGATCAGCCGAATCTGGCCCGCCTGAAACTGGTGGTAGAGCTGCGCCAGGGTCTCCACGCCCCTAGCCTCGATTTTGGCAATGCCGGAAGGAAGCCAGGGCCGCACCCTCAGCCGCAACAGCAGCGGCAGGATCCCGTGGACAAGCCGCAGCACCCAGGGGCTGTAGGCCGGCGGGATAAAGTCCAGGGGGGGACGGGCAAAAGAGGGGGGTGGTGGTGGAAACAAGGCTTTTTCTCAAATACTGAATTGCTCAAGCTAGGCCCAACAAATCCCCATCCAACCGATCGGGTTATAGTCTTTTCAAACAAACATAGGACACTTTGCCGCCAAGCCAAGCGCCCAGCCCCTCTCCCTCAGGCAGAGGGGAGGAGGGTCAGCTGTTTGGGTTTTGGTGCGATAAGAGGCTAAGTGCCTTTCTTTAACTCAGGGTGGCTACGGGCTGGGCCTCTACCAAAAGCTGCTGGGTTTGCAAGTCGAAGATAGTGGCCAGCAGCCGCCGCGAGGCATCGACGGCAAATTCCACCTTGAGGCGATCTTCTCCTGCGCGGCCTGGGGGCTGCAGGCGGGCCAGGCAAGCCGGCTCGGCGCCGGGGGCCAGGGATCGAAAATCGGTTTGTCGAGTGAGTTGGCGGCTGCTCATGCGCCCCAGCTCGTCGTAAACCACCTCGGCTTGGGCCACCTGAGCCACTTCTCCCACATCGAGGCGAATTTCGGTTTGCCCATCGTTGGCCACCTGCAAGATCAAGGGCTCGGAGCGTCGGCAGGGGTAGGGGCTGCCCCGCTCAAACAGAGGGTAGTAGATATAGCTTTTTTGCAAGGGATCCCAGAGGCGGATGGCGTAGCTGTGGTGCAGGCGATCCTCCAGCTTAACTTGGCGGCCCACCTGCAGGGCGCCCAGGGCCACGGCGTCGAAGGGGCGTTCGCAGCGGACTTTCTTTTTGCCAAAGTAGGAGCGGAGCAGCTCTTGGACTGCCGGCAGTTGGGAGCTGCCTCCCACCAGGAGCACCTGCTCAATTTGGCCTTTGCCCACTCCCCTGGCCTGGGCAGTGAGGAGCACCTCGTCTAGGCACTGGCGGATCTGATCCAAGAGCTGGTGGGTTTCTAAAATCTCCTCCAGCACCTGCCGATCCAACTGCAGCTCATAGGCGGTTAGGGCTTCGTCGTCAAACCAACTGCCCACCGCCTTGGGCTGGGTAGAAAGGGTAATCTTGAGCTGTTCTGCCTGCTCCAAAAGGGTAATCCAGCTCAGGGCTCCCATCTGCTGCCGGCTCAGCCCCAGTTGCCCCAGCAGGTATTCGGCAATCCAGATGTCGATATCCACCCCACCCACGTAGGCGTCGGCCTTGGCAATCACCTCCGCCTTGAGGACGGGGTTGCCCGGCTGAGGGGGAAGGGTGCGCACCAGGCTGAGATCCAAGGTGCCGCCGCCGAAATCCACCACCAGCACAAGGGATCCCGGCTGGTCAACCGCATAGCCCAGGGCAGCAGCCGTGGCCTCGTCCACAATCTGAATGGGATCCCCGGCCACCCTCCGCAGCCAGTTTAAGTAGCGCTCAAAAGAGCCGACGGGAGCTGTAAACACCACCTGTTGCGGCTGCGGGTATTCTTGCTGGATGGCTTCCATCACTGCCTGCAAAAAAGCCTGGGCTACCCTCTCGGCATCGTAGCGCTCTCCATCGAGAACTCGCGGCGGGGGGACAAACTCCGCCACCAGATCCCGCTTGAAGCCCTGAAACAAGCGCTGCGGATCCACTGCTCCCCACCGCCCGGCGCGCACGGTTTCCCCCACCAAGAGCTGGCCTTTTCCCTTGACGTAGACCAGGCTGGGAATGGCCGCGTAACCGGGGCGGGAGAGGCCGGGAAGGCTGAGCAGGCGAGGCGCTTCTTGGACGGGATCCCAAACCGCCACCACGGTGTTGCTGGTGCCAAAATCAATAGCCAGCGTCGCTTTGGGGACGGGTGCCATCAGCTCAATCCTCCGGGCAGGGAGCGACTAACTTTGGCTGGGCAGAGAATGCGATCGCCGCAGCGGTAGCCAACAAAGCGGATATAGACAGGATCCCCAGGCCGAATGTCCGGCTGATCCGGCTGGTGCAGTTGCGGGTCGAAGGGGACAGATTCAAGAGGGCTGCCGATGGCTTCATACCCCCACTGCTGCAGCAGGGCATCCAGCGACCGGAACAGAGCTGTCACGTTCTGGGCCGGCCAATCCGGCTTGCGCCGGGCAATCTCGCGGACAGTGGGGTAGCTGGTCAGTAGCGGCTGCAGCAGGGAGAAGATTGCCTCTGCATTGTCAGAGCCCCTTCCGCCGCTAAGTAGGGATCCCACGTCCCACTGGAGAGCGGCAGCCAACTTCTGCAGTTGCTCCAGGCGCAGGGATCCCCACCGCCCTTGGCGCACCTGCTCGAGGGCGCGGCGGCTGATCCCTGCCCGGGCTTGCAAGGCCCGCCATGAGGAAAGGCCAACGGCTTGCATCCGTTCCCGCAGCCAACTGTCCAGCGGTCTCTCGGCCATTGGTTTTGCCAGGGATCCCTATGATCATGCCCCAACTGGGGCCTGGGTCAGGGAGCCACCGGGCTATGGCTTCCCCATCCCGGTCGTAACGGTCGCGCCGGCTGGCCAGATAGACCAATTCAAAGCCGGCCTCTAGAGAGGGGCGGACGAGCTTAAAATCCGCAAGCTGCCTAGCTCGTAGCCGGAGACCCCAAAAAATCCTGACTGGCAACTTGAGAGGTAACCCGGCGTCGGCTTTCTCGGCTGCGCTGCAGCTCCTCTTGCAGGGCGCTGGCGGGCGTTGCTTGAAAAACCCACCCCAAACCCGCAGCTCGGCCCCCTCTTCGCCGACAAACACCTGGCCGTCGCTGCTATCGGATTCCCCTTGGGGGACAAAGTCAGCCGGATAGTCGAGGCATAAGAGCGGGTGAGGCTAGAGCCGGGGTCCCTTTTCCCACCAGGAGACTGGCAAGCAGCGGTTTTCAGAACTGGGGCCATTCTAGGCTCCTTTGTCCTAACCTGCTCCCTCACCCCCGACTCGGAGAGTAAGGAAGGGTTTCCAGCTTGTTAATCTGCCGGTCGCTATCGAGGTTTTGCCCGGAGCGCAGCAGTTCAATTTTTTCTCTAGCTCGCTGGATGGCGGCGCAGTTGTCCACTACTTCCAGGGGGAGAAACAAACAACACGCCGTTCGCGTCAGCGGGACGGATGCACCCCCCCAAAAAGACCTTCAGCGCTTTCCATCACCGTGCAAAAGCTAGCAATAACGACAAAGAGACTGCCACTCCTTTGAGAAAGGGTATAGTGCGGCGCAACTCCTCGTCTATGCGCTTTTGCTCTTCTTGCTGGAGCAACTCTTGCAGATGCTTGTCCATACAAAATCGGACGGCCTCATCTACTCAAAGCCGGTTTTGGCGGGATCCCACCTTCTAGGGCAGCAAATAGTCGCCTTCCTGCGTTTCCGACTTTTGTAGAATAGGGAAGCCTGTCTCCTATTGCCGGCTGCCCAGCCCGCAGCAACGGATTTGCCATGACCTCAACTCCTCTTGCTGCTGCCCACGCTGTTGCTTGGGATCCCCTTGACCCCCAGGTGCGCCCGGATCCCCAGGGCCGGTTTGGGCCGTTTGGGGGCCGCTTTGTGCCGGAAACCCTGATGAGCGCCCTGACGGAGCTGGAGGAAGCCTTTGAGCGGCACTGGCAGGATCCCGAGTTTCGCGCCGAGTTTCACAGCTTGTTGCGGGATTTTGTCGGTCGGCCCAGCCCGCTTTACTTTGCCCAGCGGCTTACCGAACACTACGGTGGCCCCCAGATCTACCTCAAACGGGAAGACCTCAACCACACCGGCGCCCACAAGATCAACAACGCCCTCGGCCAAGTGCTGCTGGCGGTGCGCATGGGCAAGCGGCGGATCATCGCCGAGACCGGCGCCGGCCAACATGGGGTGGCCACGGCAACGGTGTGCGCCCGCTTCGGCCTGGAGTGCGTCATCTACATGGGGGCGCTGGATATGGAGCGGCAGGCCCCCAACGTGCAGCGGATGCGCCTGTTGGGCGCTGAGGTGCGCGGGGTGGAAGCCGGCACGGCCACCCTCAAAGATGCCCTCTCCGAGGCCATCCGCGACTGGGTAACCCATGTGGAGACCACCCACTACGTCATTGGCACGGTGGCCGGGCCCCACCCCTACCCGAAGCTGGTGCGGGCCTTTCACGATGTCATTGGCCAGGAGACGCGGCAGCAGTGTCAGGAGAAATGGGGAGGGTTGCCGGACGTGCTGCTGGCCTGTGTGGGCGGCGGCTCCAATGCCCTGGGCCTGTTCAACGAGTTTATCCGCGATCCTCAGGTGCGGCTCATCGGTATTGAGGCTGCCGGGGAGGGTTTGCACACATCCCGCCACGCCGCCACCCTCAGCCGCGGTCGCATTGGGGTCTTGCACGGGGCCATGAGCTACCTGCTGCAGGACGAGGAAGGCCAGGTGCAGGAGGCCCATTCCATCAGCGCCGGTCTGGACTACCCTGGCGTAGGGCCGGAGCACAGCTACCTAAAAGAGATCGGGCGGGCCGAGTACTACGCGGTTACCGACGACGAGGCGGTGGAAGCGCTGCTGCTGCTGTCGCGCCTGGAGGGGATCATCCCCGCCCTGGAGACGGCCCATGCCCTGGCCTACCTGAAGACTTTGGCGCCGCAGCTTGGCCCCCAGCAGCGGGTGGTGGTCAATTGCTCCGGGCGGGGCGACAAGGACTTGAACACCGTTTTCCAGTACCTGCAGCAGCGGGGGCGTAGCCTAGCCTAGAGTTGGGTTGCCAACCCTCTCTCCCTTGCCAAGGGGATCCCTGCCCATGTCCACCTTTGCCGTTCGCCTGCTCGGCCTGCTGGCCTTGTTTCTGGGGGCGGGGCTAGAGCCGCTGGTTGGATCCCGGTCAGAGGTTTCCGGGCGCGTTGGCGGGATCCCGTCCCCGGCCACGACTTCCTGGGCAGGCGCCTTGGTCGGCCCCAGGGAGGAAGAAGGGATCCCTGCTCCCGTCCAGCCGCCACCCCTTCCTGTTTGCGCAAGCGGGACGGAGTCCCTGACGCTGCCGGCCCCTGCGACCTGGGGAGCTGGAGTCGGCGTCCATCCAGGTGGCCATCCCCTCGCTGGAGCAGGTGGATCCCACCCGCATGGGCTTATTTGTCCGAGTGGGGACGCGGGGGGCGGTGCTGCTGCCTGGAAAAGCCCTGACAACGGAATGGCAGCTTTCCACCGCCAAAAAGTTAGCCGGGATCCCTGCGGATCAGCCGGTGGAGCTGTTTTGCGGGGAGGCGGAGCTGCTGCATGAGTTTTGAGGCCCAACCCGACCGGTGGCTAGCCGCGGTGCTGGGCAACACCCACGTGCGCTGGGGCTGGTTTGTGGGGGAGACCTTGGTCAAGGTGGAACAGTTCCCTGCCCACCAGCCTTTGTCCTGGCCGGAAGAGACGGAGCTGTGGCTGGCTGCTGTTGGCTCCGCCCCTTTGCCGCCGGGATCCCCGTGGGTGCATTGCCTTGAGCTCTCCCAGGTGCCGCTGCGGGATCCCTACCCCAGCCTGGGGCTGGATCGGGCGCTGGCCGCCTGGGCTGCCGGCATCCACTACGGCTGGCCCTGTCTGGTTATCGACGCCGGCACCGCCCTGACCCTGACGGGGGCTGACCCGGAGGGATCCCTAGTGGGGGGGGCGATCCTGCCCGGCCTAGGGCTACAGGCGCAGGCACTGGCCGACCACACCGCCCGCCTGCCCAAAGCGGAGTGGGAGGCGGCGGATCCCTTGCCCCCTCGCTGGGCTAGGGACACGGGGGCTGCCATCCGCAGCGGCATTCTCTACACCCTGCTGGCCGGCTTGCAGGACTTCATCGCCGACTGGCGGCGCCGCTTTCCCCAGGGGCCCCTGCTAGTAACCGGCGGCGATGGCAAGCTGCTCTACCCCCACCTGCGTCCCCTTGACCCAGAGCTGCGCTGGGATCCCCACCTAGTGTTGCGGGGGATCGCCGGCTGTCGTCAGTTGCACCGCGCTGCTCGGCAGTTCCCTGGTGCAGAATAAAAACAGTCCCTCAAGGGTCAGACCCTCTCCAAAGCGGGCAGGTTTTCAACTTTCGGCAACCCAAGGATCCCATGGCCAACGGCAACTCCTTCGGCGTCTTGTTTTGCGTCACCACCTACGGCGAGTCCCACGGGGGGGCGGTGGGGGTGGTGGTGGACGGCTGCCCACCGCGGCTGCCCTTGAGCGAGGCCGACATCCAGGCGGAGCTGGATCGGCGCCGCCCTGGCCAGAGCTCCATCACCACGCCGCGCCAGGAGGCGGATCGCTGCGAGATCCTCTCCGGGGTTTTCCAGGGCTTTACGCTGGGCACACCCATCCACATCCTGGTGCGCAACCAGGATGCCCGCCCCCAGGACTACCGCGAAATAGCCACCACCTTTCGCCCTTCCCATGCTGATGCCACCTACCAGGCCAAGTACGGCATCCGCAACTGGCAGGGGGGAGGACGGGCCTCTGCGCGGGAGACCATTGGCCGGGTGGCCGCTGGGGCGATTGCCAAGAAGATCCTGCGCCTGGCGGCAGGGGTGGAGATCCTGGCCTACGTGCAGCGGGTCCAAGACGTGGAGGCGCAGGTGGATCCCAGCTCAGTAACAGCCGAGCAGGTGGAAGCCAACATCGTCCGCTGCCCAAACCCAGAAGCGGCGGCGGCAATGATTGAGAAAATCGAAGCAGCGGCGCGGGAAGGAGATTCTCTCGGGGGAGTGGTGGAGTGCGTGGCCCGCAATGTGCCCCGCGGGCTGGGCTGCCCCGTGTTTGACAAGCTAGAAGCCGACCTGGCCAAGGCGGTGATGTCGCTGCCGGCCAGCAAGGGGTTTGAGATTGGTTCGGGGTTTGCCGGCACCTACCTGACGGGCAAGCAGCACAACGATGAGTTCTACATGACCCCCAGCGGCTGGCGCACCCGCAGCAACCGCTCCGGCGGCATCCAGGGGGGCATCAGCAACGGGGAAGATATCGTCCTGCGGGTGGCCTTCAAGCCCACTGCCACCATTCGCCAGCCTCAAAACACGGTCACTCTCGACGGCCAGGAGACGGTCTTGGTGGCGCGGGGGCGCCACGATCCCTGCGTGCTGCCGCGGGCGGTGCCGATGGTAGAGGCGATGGTGGCTTTGGTGCTCTGTGACCATCTGCTGCGCCACCACGCCCAGTGCGGATCCCTAGTCTTGCCAGAGGTGCCCATGCCTGCCGTTCCTATGTCCCCCAGCTAGCGGCAGCCGGTCGGAGCCCTTGCGGAGATCCTGATTGCGCCAGCGGGATTGAGTCTTTGTAGCCTGAGAAAGAGGCGGGATCCCTGCTCATGGCCAAGGCCAAAACCGTCTGGGAGTGTAGCCAGTGCGGCGAGCGCTATCCCAAGTTTTTGGGCCGCTGCAACAACTGTGGCGCCTGGAATACCCTGACGGAGGTGGTCGTCGCTCCCTCCCCCCAGTTTGCGCCACCGCAGCGTCTTGTCCCCCCGCGCAGCCGCGGCAACGGGATCCCCCAGGCAGCCCTCCCTCTTACTCAGGTGCGCTTGGATCGCCACCCCCGCCTTTCCTCGGGCTTTGGCGAGTTTGACCGTGTGTTGGGGGGCGGCATCGTGCCGGGATCCCTGGTGTTGATCGGCGGGGATCCGGGCATCGGCAAAAGCACCCTGCTGCTGCAGACTGCTGCTCATCTAGCCAAGGGCGGACCTGTCTTGTACGTGTCGGGGGAGGAATCAGCCCAACAGATTAAGCTGCGTGCAGATCGCCTCGGCGGGACGGAGTCCGAAAGCGAGCAGCTCTACCTACTGGCCGAGACCGAGCTAGAGGCCATTGTGGCTGAGATCCAGGCTCTGCAGCCCCAGGTGGCCATCATCGACAGCATTCAGGCCATCTTCTGGGGGCAGCTCAGCTCAGCGCCGGGATCCGTCTCCCAGGTGCGGGAATGCACCAGCCTCTTGATGCGGGTGGCCAAAAAACTGGGGGTGGCCCTGCTCATCGTTGGCCATGTTACCAAAGATGGATCCCTGGCCGGGCCCAAGGTGCTAGAGCACTTAGTGGACACCGTCTTGTACTTCGAGGGGGATCGCTTTCAAAGCCACCGGCTGCTGCGCGCCGTCAAGAACCGCTTTGGGGCAGCCCAGGAAATCGGCGTTTTCGAGATGACCGCCTCTGGCTTGGGGGAGGTAGACAACCCCTCGCAGCTTTTTTTGAGCAGTCGGGATCAAGCCACGCCGGGAACGGCCACCATCGTCGCCTGCGAGGGCACCCGCCCTTTGGTGGTCGAGGTGCAGGCCCTGGTCAGCCCCACCAGCTACAGCTTCCCCCGCCGCACTGCCACCGGCCTCGAGCTCAACCGTTTCCTGCAGATCTTGGCGGTGCTGGAGAAACGGGTGGGGATCCCGCTTTCCAAATACGATGCCTACATCGCCTCTGCCGGCGGCATCCAGGTGGACGAGCCGGCTGCCGATTTGGGGGTGGCGGTGGCCGTGGCCGCCAGCTTCCGGGATCGCCAGGTGGATCCCTTCACGGTCTTGATTGGCGAGGTGGGCCTGGGGGGGCAGGTGCGCCCGGTGCCGCAGTTGGAGCAGCGCCTCAAGGAAGCCGCTAAGCTGGGGTTCCGCCACGCCATCATCCCCAACAGCCCCGTTTTGGCCGACTTTGGCCTGCGCCTCAGCCGGGTGCAGCGGCTGCTGGAGGCCCTGCTGGTGGCTCTGCCCGGCTCCGAGCCCGGCCAGTGAGAGGGGATCGCCAAGGTTGGCAGTCGATCTTCCGCCGAGAACCAACCTGCGGGAGTATCTCTAATTTATGTAAGGACGGCGACTCGATTCCTGATCGGGTGGGCACCCTATCCTACAGACACTAAAGATGCTGACCAAGGATCGACCTATGGCGTTGCTAGCCCTGTTTCTCTTTGTGGTGTACCTGGTTGTCTCCCGCTTGAACGCCCAGGCAGAGCGCTAGCTGCTTTTCCTCTGACAAAGGGGCTACAGGTTCGCGTCACCGGTACGTAGCTAACTGCTCTCCTGCTGGAGGGTGCAAGGCCACCCCAGGAGGGGGTTCTAGGCTGTCTAGGTTGACTCGGCGTAGCCAGAGGCCGGGGCTGGAGAACGGGTTTTTTGGTAGAATTCGGTAGTCCCTCGCGGCTGGCGGGATCCCAAAGGAGCAGCGGCGGTCCGCGAAGTTTGCTTATTTAGAAGGGTTCCAGGGTGAGGTCAGCTCGTGCGAATTGCAGTTGATGCCATGGGGGGCGACTACGCTCCCGAGGAGATTGTCAAGGGCGCCCTACTGGCCCAGCAGCGGCTGCGGGTGGGGATCACGCTGGTTGGTCGGCCAGAGGCTCTTGAGCCTTTTTTGCCCAGGCCCCTGCCTCCCAAGGTTACCCTTGTGCCTGCTGAGGAAGAGGTGGGCATGGCCGAGGAACCGCTGGCGGTGCGCCGAAAGCCAAAAGCCTCCATCAATGTCTGCATGCAGCAGGTGCGCGCTGGGCAGGCAGATGCAGTGGTGGCTGCCGGCAACACGGGTGCTGCCATGGCGGCGGCCTATCTCAACTTGGGTCGCCTGGCCGGGATCGACCGCCCAGCCATTGCTGCTCTTTTGCCCACCCTCAAGGGAAAGCCGGTGCTTTTGCTGGATGTGGGCGCCAATGTGGATTGCCGGCCCCGTTTTTTGGAGCAGTTTGCCCGCATGGGATCCCTCTACTGCCAATGCGTGCTGGGGATTGAGAGGCCGCGGGTGGGCCTGCTCAACATCGGTGAGGAACCCAACAAGGGCAACGATCTAGCCCTGGCCACCCACCAGCGCCTGGCCCAGTTGCCAGGGATCCACTTTGCTGGCAATGCCGAGGGTCGGGACGTGTTAACTGGGAATTTTGACGTGGTGGTCTGCGACGGCTTTGTCGGCAACGCCCTGCTCAAGTTTGCTGAGAGTGTTGGCCAAGTGATCACCCAGGTGCTGCGGGAAGAGCTGCCGCGGGGCTGGCGCGGCAAGCTGGGTTGCTGGCTGCTCCAACCTAACCTCAAGCAGGTCAAGCGGCGCATGGACTATGTGGAGTACGGCGGCGCCTTGCTGCTGGGGGTTAACGGCATCTGTGTTATCACCCACGGCAGCTCCAAGGCGCCAATGGTGTACCACGCCATTCGCCTAGCCAAAGAGGCGGCAGAGCAGAAAGTCCTGCAGCGGCTGCAGGCGGAAATGGTCGATACTCGCGAATCTCAAGCCAGTGCTGGGCAGCGCCCTGTGAGCCTTCGGAGCGGCTCTACCTCCGGCCCCTTGCCCTTGGGATCCCTGGAGCGGAGGGAAGGGTAGTGCCCATGCCCAGCACTGGCCTCCCAAGCGTACGCCTAGTGGGGGTGGGGGCTGCCCTGCCGGATCCCTGCCTAAGCAACGACGACCTCAGCCAGATTGTTGCAACTTCCAACGAGTGGATTTGGCCCCGCACCGGCATTCGCCAGCGACGCATCCTGCCCCCTGAGCAGAGCGTGGTGGATCTGGCGGCTCAGGCGGCAAGAGCTGCTCTAGATCACGCTGGGATCCTGCCGCAGGAGCTAGATTTGCTTCTGCTGGCTACTTCCACTGCCGTCGATCGCTTTGGCTCGGCCCCACGGGTGCAGGCAGCCCTGGGGGCAAGTCGGGCAGTGGCCTTTGATCTGACGGCAGCCTGTACAGGGTTTGTGTTTGCGGTGGCCACAGCCGCCCAGTTTCTACAAACCGGGCTGTACCGGCGGGCCCTGGTGGTGGCAGCAGATGTGCTCTCCCGCACCGTCGATTGGACAGACCGCACCACCTGCATTCTGTTTGGGGATGGGGCAGGGGCAGTAGTGCTGGAGGCGGGAGAAGCAGGAGCTGATGGGATCCTCAGCATTGAGCTGCGCAGCGATGGCAAGGGCAGCGATCTGCTTAGCTTGGCCATGGCCACCGAGGCTAAGCCCCTGGTGGGATCCCTGCAGGTGGGACAGTACCGCTGTTGTCCCATCGTGATGAACGGCCGCGAGGTCTATAAGTTTGCTGTCCAGGCGGTGCCGGAAATTATCGAGAAAGCCCTCCTTCGGGCCGGAATCCCAGCTGAGGCAGTTCAAGGCTACTTCATCCACCAGGCCAACCAGCGCATCCTCGATGCCGTGGCCAAGCGCCTGCAGTTGCCTACCCAGCAGGTGGCCAGTGTTCTGGAGCGCTACGGCAACACCTCAGGGGCCTCGGTGCCTATCGCCCTGGCCGAATGGATTGCTCAAGGGCGGTTTGGCCCTGGGGATCTGGGGGTGATGGCAGGCTTTGGCGCCGGCCTCACCTGGGGAGCCATTGTCTTTCGCTGGGGCAGATGAGTTAAGGAGAGGTGGTTGATGACCATTGCCTGGATCTATCCCGGCCAGGGATCCCAACGGGTGGGCATGGGAAGGGATTTACAGGACTGGCCAGGGGCCGCCCAGAAGCTGGCTTTGGCGCGTGAGGTGCTGGGGTGGGATCCGTTGGCCCTCTCAGAAGAGCAGATCCACCAGACCAGCTATACGCAGCCGGCCTTGTTTACCGTGTCGGCCCTCTTGAGTGACTACCTCTATGCCCAGGGGCAGGCTCCCGCCTGTACAGCCGGCCACAGCCTAGGCGAGTACAGCGCCCTCTATGCTGCTGGGGTGTTTGACTTTGAAACCGGCTTGCGGCTGGTGGCGCTGCGAGGCCAACTGATGGAGCGGGCGGGAGATCCCCCTGGCGGCATGGCAGCGGTGATTGGGTTTGACCGCGCTCAGCTGGAGCACCTCTGCCAGATAACCCCCAACGTTACCATTGCCAACGACAACAGCCCGGAGCAGGTGGTGATCAGCGGCTCTGTAAAGGGGGTGCAGTCTGTCTGTGAGCAGTTGCAGGCCAAGCGCACCGTTCCCCTCAACGTCAGCGGCGCCTTCCACTCTCCTTTCATGCAGAGGGCAGCAGAAGAGTTTGCCCACAGGTTGCGCGAAGTTGACTTTCAGACACCGCGGGTGCCGGTCTACAGCAATTGCACCGCCACTGCCAGCCGCGATCCCCAGGTTCTCAAACAGGCGCTGCTGGCCCAGATGACCTCTCCGGTGCGTTGGCGAGAAACGGTGCTGCAGATGGCGGCCGACGGCGTCCAAGAGGTGTGGGAAATTGGCCCTGGCAACGTGCTGACCGGCCTGGTGAGGCGGACAGTGCCCAGCTTGGGACGGCGCACTATTAGCAGCCTCAGCGACTACGGGGGATCCCAGCTTCTCAAGAGCAGCGAATAAAACTCCCGCCCCCTGGAGTTCGCAACAGCAGCCCAGAGCGCTGGGACAGGGGCTCAATCTGGTTTGAGTTGGTCTGGAGGGGATCCTTCCGTGCTATATGTGGGCGGGGTGGATTTTGGTAAACCATGGTCGGAAACTCCATTCGCTTTGGCACCGACGGCTGGCGAGCCGTGATTGCCGAGGGCTTTACCTTTCAGAACTTGGCCCTTGCCGCCCAGGCCAGTGCCCAGGTGTTGGCCCGCACCTATCCTGGCGAAGGGATTGTGATTGGCTACGACAACCGCTTTCTCTCCGAACGCTTTGCCGCCCACGCCGCTGAGGTGGTGGCTCGCTTGGGGATCCCCGTCTACCTTTCAGCCTGTGTAGCCCCAACGCCAGCCTTCAGCTGGGGAGCCAAAGAGCGGGGCTGCCACGGCGCCTTGGTGATCACCGCCAGCCACAACCCGCCCCACTATTCCGGCCTTAAGGTCAAGGGCGGCTTTGGCGGCTCCGTGCCTCCAGAGGTCACTGCCGCCATCGAGCAGGAGCTGCACCACCTCCAGCCCCTGGGATCCAACTCTGCCCCCATCCACACCTGGGATCCCTGGCCCGGCTACCTGGAGCAGCTCAGTTGCTTTGTGGATCTGGAAAAGCTCAAAAGCTCCCCGGCCAAGATCTGGGTGGATGTCATGTTTGGCTCCGGCGCCGGTGGCCTCAGCCGCCTGTTAGGGGAAAAAGTCATCGAGTTGCAGGCACGGCGAGATCCTTTGTTTGGGGGATTTCCCCCTGAGCCGCTGCCGCAAAACCTGCAAGCTTCTGCCCAGATCATTGCGGCGGATCCCGCCCCCCTCAAAATGGGGCTGGTCTTCGATGGCGACGCTGACCGCATTGCCGCCCTCGACGGACAAGGTCATTTTCTCAGCCCCCAGGTGCTCATCCCCATCCTAATTGACCACTTGGCGGGGCGGCGCGGCTTGCGGGGGGAAATTGTCAAAACCATCAGCGGCTCGGAGCTGTTTGTCAAGGTGGCCAAGCGCTATGGCTTGCCGGTTACGGAAACGCCCGTGGGCTTTAAGTACATTGCCGAGCGCATGCTAAGCACCCAGGTGTTGCTGGGGGGAGAGGAATCGGGCGGCATCGGCTATCTGGGCCATATCCCCGAGCGGGATGCCCTGCTTTCTGCCCTGTATCTGATCGAAGCCGTTACCGAAACCGGACAAGATCTAAGCGCCCTTTACCGGGCTTTGCAGGAACGGGAGGGGTTTAGCTCGGTTTACCAGCGCCGCGACCTGCACCTGAAGGATCAAAACCAACAAACCCAGCTGTTCCAACGGCTACAGAAGGATCCCCCATCTGAGATTTTGGGGCAGAAGGTAATCCAGCATTTTCATCGCGACGGCCATAAATTTACCCTGGCCGACGGCAGCTGGGTGATGATCCGGGGTAGCGGCACCGAGCCTCTGCTGCGGCTGTACTCCGAAGCCAAAACCCCAGAAGCAGTCGACCGTCTGCTGGACTGGGCAGCCGGCCTGGTTGCCCAAGTTGCTTGAGGGAGTCCCACCCCTCCTTGGCTTTCCCCGCCAGTGGCCGCCAGCTCAAGCAGTTGCTTCTGCTGTCTCGGCTTTGACTGGGTCAAAGCAGCCCGGCGGTTCGTACAAAAACTCAAACAGATTGCCATCGGGATCCTTGCCGTAGAAGGAGGCGGTGCCATCCCGGTGGGTGTGAATCTCGCCCACTGGGATCCCTTGGGCTTGCAGGCGGCGATGCTGTTCCTCCAGCTCCTCCCTGGTGCTGAAGACAAAGCCAAAGTGGGGCCCTGCCGCCCGGTAGCCCGGCCCCAAGAGTGCCAGCCCGTCGTCCCCAGCCTTCATGTAGGCCCAGTCGGGATCCTTCCAGACATTGACCATTCCCAACTTTTCGTAGAACTCCACCGCTTTGGAGATGTCCCCTACACGGATGGCCACATGTCCAAGTTGCTTAAGTGCCATATCCTCCTCTCTGGTCAACCCAACCAACCATCAGAGTTCCCTATAGCCCAGCATAGCCTGGGCAAGGGATTCCCTCTTTCCCCAGCAACAACTTGCCCCTGGAGGGCTTATCCCGTTGGCTGTTTGGCCAAGAAGTGCTCCAGTTCGTTTAAGGCTTCTGCATCCAGTTTGGTTTGCATAGGGCAGAACTTGGGCCCACACATCGAGCAAAACTCTGCCGTTTTGTAAATATCTGCCGGCAAGGTCTCGTCGTGGTATTCGCGAGCTCGCTCTGGGTCTAGAGACAACTCAAATTGCCGGTTCCAATCAAAGTTATAGCGGGCTCTAGCCATCTCATCGTCGCGATCCCTGGCCCCGGGACGATGGCGGGCAATATCGGCGGCATGGGCGGCAATTTTGTAGGCAATGAGGCCGTTGCGCACGTCCTCTGCATTGGGCAAACCCAAGTGTTCTTTGGGGGTGACGTAGCAGAGCATTGCCGCCCCATACCAACCGGCCAAGGCCGCCCCAATAGCGGAGCTGATGTGGTCGTAGCCGGCAGCAATATCAGTAACCAGTGGCCCCAAAACGTAGAAGGGAGCCTCGTCGCACTCCTCCATTTGCTTGCGCACGTTAAACTCAATTTGATCCATTGGCACGTGCCCCGGCCCTTCCACCATCACTTGCACATCGTGCTCCCAGGCCATACGGGTCAACTGGCCCAGAGTTTTCAACTCTGCCATCTGGGCTTCGTCAGAGGCATCGTGTAAGCATCCCGGTCGCAAAGCATCGCCCAGGCTAAAGGAAACGTCGTATTTCTTGAAGATCTCGATGATGTCGCGGAAGTGGGTATAAAGCGGGTTTTGTTTGTGGTGTGCCAACATCCAACGAGCCAGGATTCCACCGCCGCGAGAAACAATGCCGGTTAGCCGGTTGCGCACCAACGGCAAATGTTGGATGAGGATCCCAGCATGAATGGTCATGTAGTCCACCCCTTGCTGAGCCTGCTTTTCAATGATGTGCAAAATATCCTCTGCCGAGAGTTTTTCGACATTCCCATGGACGCTCTCTAGAGCTTGGTAGATAGGCACTGTGCCAACAGGAACCGGCGAGGCTTGGATAATGGCCGTGCGAATTTCATCCAAATTGCCGCCGCCGGTAGACAGGTCCATAACAGTATCGGCGCCGTATTTGATAGCCAACTTTAGCTTTTCCAGTTCTTCAGCCAAGCTGGAGGAAGTGGGAGAAGCACCAATGTTGACGTTGACTTTGCAGCGGGAGGCGATCCCAATACACATCGGCTCGAGGTTGGTGTGGTTGATGTTGGCGGGGATGATCATGCGACCCCGGGCTACTTCCGAGCGGATGAGTTCCGGCGGCAGCTTCTCCCGGCGGGCCACATACTCCATCTCTTCGGTAATGATGCCCTGGCGGGCATAGTGCATCTGAGTTACGTTTGCTTGCCCACGACGGCGGGCCACCCATTCGCTGCGCATGTCCTAACTCCGCTGCTCACTTACCTATGCTGGTATAAGACAGATCAAGTTCTGGGGATGGGAGCCCCCAGACACTCCCAGCGTGCTGTGATCCTATCACCGAATTTTGGGACTTTCGGAAATTGGGGCCTTCCCTCTGGCTGCAGCTTTGAGGAAGGCAGAGTAGGTTACCCTACAGCCATTCCTTCTGCCAAACGTAGCCCTACCGGTAACAAGCCGACGGCCCCCCTGCAGGAGACAGAGGAGAGCGGGTCTGGCCTACAGCGCCCCAGCTAGAGCACCCACCTTGGCCTCTGCCCCAGCACCGGTGGACACAGCGGGGTAGCTTGGTAAAGCACGATTCGTGCGGGGCGGAAAAGCCCGTTCGCGTGAGCGGGACTTAGTCGGACCTTGAGTCGCTCGCCAATAATTCCCCGCTGAAAGACCCGGACAGTGCTATAAGTCAACAAGTAGGCGGAACCTTGAGACTGGGTTCCAAGGGATCGTCTGGGGGCGTCTTGACAGTGTCTGTCCCCCGACTAAGGACTACGTCCCGCTTTGGCAGGGGGTTGCCGCTAGCCCCAAGAAGAGAACTCACGCGGACTGACAGGGGCTTTGACAAAGCCTTGCTAGGTCTAGGGAGCTTTGCGGTACCAGGTCACCCTTTCTTGAGGACAGAGCTTCCCCGCCGCGTTTTTGGGGAGGGGAGGAGCTATTGCGCAGGAGGGCTCTCGCTTGGTTCTGGCAGGTAGAGCCGGTCTTCTGAGGCATCGTATTCAAAAAGCTCCGCATAGCGCCCCCAGTCAATAGCCGTGGCAAACTGCCGCTCGGCTTCGTCGGGAGGAAAATGTTCATCCCAGAGATCCAAGAAGAAGTCCGCCCGCATGGAGCGGCTGTTTTTTTCTTCCAGAGTCTGCAGGATGCTGCGAAACACGGGCACCCGCGCCAAAAGCTGCTGCCGGAAGAGATCCTTACTGCGCAAGATGGTGGTGTTGGCAAAATCCTGGCCAATCTCAGTGAGCTGTACCACCCTGCCGCTTACCTCAGCAAAGCCCAGCAGCACTGCCGCATCCAAAATCGGCAGCAAGTCATCCACCGCCAGTTGCAGCCGCTCGGCCAGCTCAGCAATCTCGACCCGCCCTTGCGGCCATTCCACGATTAGCTCCAGCAGACCGCTGATCCCGCCCACTCGCGCATGGGGTAGGGGCAAGGCGTAGGGAGAGGGTGCCCTGGGGCTCACCGGGCTGGGGGCAGCCACCTCGCTGGTTACCGGGATCTCCGGATTGGTCATGATCTCGTAGATGTAGTCCACCAGGGACTTAAATCGAGGATCCGTGCGTTCATGGGGCCGCGGCAGGTCGATCTTCACCTCTCCCCGGATCCGCCCCGGCTTGGATCCCAGGATTACCACTCGATCTGCCAAAAACACCGCCTCTTCAATGTTGTGGGTAACAATGAGAATGCTCTGGGAAGGGAAGGCCTGGGTGTTCCAGAGCTCGTCGATTTCCCCCCGCAAGTTCTCTGCTGTCAGCACGTCCAGGGCACTGAAGGGCTCGTCCATAAACAGCACCTTGGGCTCTAGAACAAAGGCGCGGGCAAAGCCAACCCGCTGCTTCATGCCCCCCGACAGTTCCTTGGGGTAGGCATTCTCGAATCCGTCCAAGCCCACCAGGTCGATGGCTTTGAGAGCTTTTTGCCGCCGGATCTCGCGCGGGATCCCTTGCGCTTTCAACCCCAGCTCCACATTCTCTTGCACTGTCAGCCAGGGCAAGAGAGCAAAACTCTGAAACACCATGGCCACATCCGGGTTGGGGCCCCGCAGGGGACGTCCATTGCTCAACACCCGCCCTTCGCTAGGCGGGATCAACCCCGCCATGATGCGCAGCAGAGTACTTTTGCCACTGCCGCTGCGGCCCAGCAAAGCCAAAACTTCTCCTGCCCGCACTTGCAAATCAATCTGGCTCAAAACTGTAAACTCGCCCTTGCCCTCCGGCAAAGGAAAGCGCTTGTAGACCTTCTCAACCTCGATTAGAACAGGAGAAGCTGCAGAACTCATATGAGATAGCCTCAAGGATTAAAGGTGATACTTTTCTTCTGCCAATTGATACAACCGCCGCCAGAAAAAGCGATTGATGCCCACCACAAACAAACTCATCATGCCAATGCCTAAGGTAATGCGCGGCCAATCTCCTACTGCTGTTGCTTCTGCAATATAGGCACCGAGGCCTGTAGCTTTCAGAGTTGTCGATCCCCAGGTTACAACCTCGGAGACAATGCTAGCATTCCAGGCCCCGCCGCTAGCCGTTATTCCTCCAGTAACCCAGGCAGAAAAGATCCCTGGAATAATTAGCTTTTGCCAGAGCTTCCATCCCTTTAAACCCAAATTCATAGCCATTTCTCGCAAATCAGTGGGGATGCTCTGGGCACCGGCAATGGAGTTAAAGAGGATGTACCACTGCGCTCCCAGAGACATAAGCAAAATGCTGCCCCACTCAAGGCTGATCTGGGCGCGGATAAAAAACAAGGTGGCAAAAGGAAAAAGGAAATTGGCCGGGAAAGCTGCCAGAAACTGCACCAGGGGCTGCAGCAGTTTTGCTAGGCCTGGGTTAAAACCAATGGCTACCCCGATTGGTGTCCAGATCACGGTGGCCAAAACCAACAGCCCACTGACCCGCAGCAGGGTGAGGATCCCCAGGCCAAAGGCTAGCATGACCTCCCCTAAACCGACAGTGGTGGCCACAAAATAGACAATCCAGGCCCCAAGGCCCCCAATGGTCAACCAGGAAAGCTGGGTCAATAGCCGCTCACGGCGCCGCTCAGCCTCGGGGCTGGGGGGATCCACCCAGCGGGGGCGGGTCAGGTAGGCCAACAGCTGATCCACCTTCTCTGCCAAGGGGGCAAGCCTCCTGCCAATCAGCCGTGGGATCCGCGCTGTGGTTAGCAAATCGTACAGCCACGATTCGGGGGTAGCCGCGCCAGCGCTCTGCTCCAGGCGAAACTTATCCGACCAGGCCACCAAAGGCCGCCAAAAGAGCTGATCCACCAGCAGAATCACCACCACCATGGTCAAGAGCGCCCACCCCAGCTTGGGCAGATCCTCTGCTTGGATGGCAGCTTCCACATAGGATCCCAACCCCGGCAGTGTATACTCCTGGTTGAGTACGCTGATGGCCTCGCTGGCGGCCACAAAGAACCACCCCCCGCCAAAGCTCATCATGGCGTTCCAGACGAGACCAACCATTGCTGCCGGCACTTCCAATTGGGTAAAGCGCTGCCAGCCTGAGAGGCGATACAAGGTAGCGGCCTCCACCAGCTCCTGCGGCAGAGTGCGCAGAGATTGGTAGAAGGAAAAGGTCATGTTCCAGACCTGGCTGGTGAAGATGGCAAAGATAGAAGCTGCCTCCAGTCCCAGCAAGCTGCCAGGAAAAAGGGCAATGAAGCCGGTGACCGTAATGGAGAGAAACCCCAGCACCGGCACTGACTGCAGGATGTCTAGCAGAGGAATCAAAATTCGCTCCGCCCAGCGACTTTTCGCAGCAACATACCCATAGACCAGGGTAAAAAGAGTGGAAAAGGCAAGGGCAATAAACATGCGCAGGGTGGAGCGGAGGGCGTAGTAGGGCAGGTTGCGCGGATCCAGGTCAATGCGGGGCACCACGGCCGGCGGCTGAAACTGCTCAAAAGCACCTGCCCCCACATGGGCTACCCCTGCCAGGAGAACCAGTGTGCCCAGAATGATGGCTCCATCGGCAGCTCCTGCTGGCAACTGCCGGCGAAGCACCTCCGGTGAAGGAAAAGTCCGCATTTCTTCCGCCGCAGCCTGACGTTCCCCCTCAGTGTACCCTTTCCCAACTGCCGCCCTAGAATTCCCCGCTAGCGAGGCTAGTAGCGGAACTTGGGGCGGAAGAGGTGGGCGTGGTCAGGGCTGTAGAGCCGCGAGCGAGCTGAGCCCCCTCCTGCTAGGCCCTGCAAGGCAGGGCTGATTAGATACAGCACCGTGCGTTCCAGACCAGCGTGCCGGCTAAGAGCAGCCATCTCTCCCAGGGATCCCAGCCAGATCTGCTCATCTGGCCACCCCAGACGGTAGCAAATGGCCACCGGGGTATCGGCAGGATAGTGGGTTAGGAGATCCGCCTGGGCCTGTTCCACATGGCGGGCGCTTAGGTACAGACACAAAGAGGCACGGTGAGCCGCCAGACTGGCCAGGGCTTCTGCTGCTGGCACGCGCGTCCGGCCGCTGGCGCGGGTAAGGATCACTGTCTGCACCAACTCCGGTACCGTTAGCTCCACCTGGAGACGAGCGGCTGCCAGCTGGAAGGCACTCACCCCCGGCACGATCTCAAAGGGGATCCCCGCCTCAGCCAACCGGAGCAGTAACTCGTGCAAAGCGCCATAGAGGCAGGGATCCCCGTCCTGTAGCCGCACTACGCGCAGCCCCGCCCTGACCCGTTCCACAATTTGTGGCAGCAGCGTCTCCAAGGTGAGGGAGCGTGTGTCGATGGCCTCAACCCCAGGGCGACAGTGAACCAGTATTCCCTCCGGCAGCAAAGAACCTGTGTAGAATACTGCATCTGCCTGCGAGAGGACTCTCTGACCCCGCAGGGTGATTAGCTCTGGATCCCCAGGCCCAGCGCCGACAATGTAAACAGGCCAGTAGGGCGAAGTGGGTTCGCGCATGCGCTCTCTTTTTCCTCCGGCAGCGTGCATCCTAGCAGCAGAAAGCTGCCTTGGCTCAACGGACGGGATCGAGGCGCTGCTGCAAGATTTGCGCTGCCAACAGCACATCCAGGGGGGTGGTCAGCTTTAGGTTAGACTCCTCCCCTTCCACGATGTAAACCGGCCAACCTAGCTTCTCAAATAGAGCTGCATCGTCAGTAACCTGCCACCCCTTGGCCAGCGCCTCTCGATGGGCTTGCCACAGCAGCGATAGGCGAAACCCCTGCGGCGTTTGGGCTGCCCACAGCTGGCTGCGCTCCGGTGTCGTTTGGACTTGAATGCCGCTGGGGCCAGTCTCGGCCACTTTAATCGTGTCTTTGACAGGGATCGCCGCCACCAAGCCATCCACCTGCTGCAAGGCAGCGCTGCAGCGATCGAACAAGTTTGGCGTGGCCAGGCAGCGGGCTCCATCGTGGATCAGCACCCGTTCTACTGTCCCTAGGCTATAGAGATACTCAACTCCTCTGTAAACCGACTCCTGCCGCGTTGCCCCCCCCGGCAAAAGCTGAACCGGCTTGGCTGGAGCAGTTGTTGCCACAATTTCCTCAATGGCCGGCCAGTCATGGGGCTGGGCCAGAATCCCAATCCACTCGATGGAACAAGCCCGAGCTGCAGCTTCCAGCGTCCAAGCCAAAATTGGCCGGCCTAAGAGTGGCAACAGCAGCTTGTTGACCGCCGCCCCCATCCGCTTGCCGCTGCCCGCTGCTGGGATCAACAGGTGCATAGATTGACAAGAACCTCCAGCCGCATTCTAGTTGACAAGTAAGCTAGGGGGGCCGAGCCTGGCCCCCTTTAGGTTTGCCAGCGCAGTTCGACAGGCTCAAGGTTGCTCCAATTCGGCGGCAGCAGTTACAAAGTCAGGGTAAGCCACGTTACCGTGCTCGCCCACATCCAAGCCGGCCATCTCCTCTTCGGCACTGGTGCGCAGGCCAACGGTTACCTTGAGGAGCAAAAACAGGATCAAGCAGGTGAGGAAAGGCCAGAAGAAATAGGCTAGAGCGCCCACAACTTGTACCCCAAATTGCGCCCAGGTCACCCCTGAGTTGGCGTGGGCAAACCAAGGGATCCCTGCTGCCAACACCCCCCAGATACCGCAGGTGCCGTGTACCGAAATCGCCCCCACCGGATCGTCAATCTTCAGCACCGTATCCAAAATCACCGCCGAGATGACCACCAGGATCCCGGCCACCGAACCGATGATCAAAGCTCCCACAGGGTGGACAGTGTTGCAAGGAGCAGTGATCCCTACCAAGCCGGCCAGCACCCCGTTGGCGGCAAAGGTCATATCCGGCTTGCCAAAATGCACCCAGCAGGTAACCATTGCCCCAATGGCCCCTGCCGAAGCGGCTAGCAGCGTGTTCATGGCAATCCAGCCGATATCGGGGCTGGCGGCTGTGGTCGAGCCGGCGTTGAACCCAATCCAACCCAAGGTGAGGATGAACACCCCCAACATCCCTAGAGGCAGGTTGTGGCCGGGAATCGCCCGTGGCTCCCCATTGGGGCCGTACTTGCCGATGCGAGGGCCAAGCACCATGGCCCCGGCCAAGGCGGAAGCGCCCCCCACCAAGTGCACCACGCCCGAACCGGCAAAGTCGATGAAGCCCAGATCTTCCAGCCAGCCGCTGGTGCCACCGTTGTAGTCGCCAAACAGCCCATTCCAAGCCCAGCCCCCCGAGATGGGGTAGATCAGTCCAGAGATGACGACAGAGTAGATGAGGTAGGCCACGAACTTGGTGCGCTCCGCCATGGCCCCGGAAACAATAGTGGCAGCGGTGGCGGCAAACACCATCTGGAAGACGAAGAACGTAAAAGGCCAGTCCCCTGCTTCGTGGGCTTGCTGCCAACTGAAAGCAAACCAGCTCCTACCAAAGAAGCCAGCATTTTCTCCAAACATCAGACCAAACCCGATGAACCAAAAGGCGCAACAGCCCATGCAGAAGTCCATCAAGTTCTTCATCATGATGTTGGCGGCATTCTTGGCGCGGGTAAAGCCCGTCTCCACCATGGCAAACCCCGCCTGCATGAAGAACACCAAGGCTGCCCCCACCAGCGTCCAGACGGTGTCAGCATGTTTCTGCACGACTTCCGCGTCCTGGGCGCAGGCGCTCTCCTGACCCAATAGGAAAACTAGTGAAATCGTCAGAGCAGCAGTTAAGCCCCCCTGAGTGGGTCGGCAGAGCCACTGCAGTACTTGGCCTTTGAGTCTTTGGATCATGGTTGTCGACATGCTTTTCCGCTCAACTAGAGAGACGCTACTTTTGGCAATGCCAAAAAATGAAACAGAATCCAGCTTCCCCCTCAACAAGCCAGGATGAGGCTGAGGAGAGAGGCAACCTAGGCCCCAAAAACAACTTTTTTACAAAGCATCTCGGTTGACTTCACCAGTGCGGATGCGAATGGTTTTCTCGACAGGGCTGATGAAAATCTTGCCGTCCCCGATTTCGCCAGTGCGAGCGGCTGCAATCAGCTTCTCCACCACCGTATCCACCAGCTCATCTTCAACCACGATCTCCACCTTCAGCTTTTGCAGGAACTCGACTGTGTACTCGGATCCCCGATAGCGCTCAGTTTGCCCTTTCTGCCGGCCAAACCCCCGCACCTCCGTTACGGTCATGCCAACAATTCCGGCATTCACTAGGGCTACCTTCACCTCATCAAGCTTGAAGGGCCGAATGATAGCTTCAATCTTTTTCATTGGCTGTCTCTGCCCCAGAGAGCTCCGCTCACTTCTAGCATCGCTGCCACCTGCAAGTTGTAACTCCAGATACAGTTTTGAGCCGAGGGGCCAACCCCGAGAACATATTACAGGGAAAGCTGCTTCGAGGAAGCCAAGTTGGCTGTGATGAGAGCCACGGCCAGCCACCACAGCATTTGCACCTGGGGACGGTACCAGATGGTGTCCACCAGGCCGTGGGCCATCATGCCGGTGCAGGCTGCTAAACCTGCCGCCACCCACAGGCCCTGGGGATCCCGGCAGGCAAGTAAACGTTTCCAGCCTCTCCAGCCGTGATCCCAGAGCACCAGGAGGAACCAAGCAAAAGCCAGGGATCCGACTAAGCCCGTCTCCAAGGTAATCTGGAGCGGCACCGAGTAGGCCGCCAGAGCGCTGAAGTTGCCCCGCTGGTAGAGGGGATAGACGCGGCTGAAGGCGACATTGCCAGGGCCGATCCCCAAGATGGGAAAGTCGCGGATCATCTCCAGCACTGCCGCCCAGACGTTGAGGCGAAAATTGTTGCTGGTATCTAGCCGTCCCCAAAAAAGGCTCTGAGCCCGCAGCCGCAAGGGGCGTACCGTCAAGATGGCAAGCAGCAGCGCGGCTGCGCCCCCTCCCAAGAGAGCCGGCACCGTCCAACGCTGCCAACGGGCCGGCAGGCGGGGGGTGTACCATTGGGCCAGCAGCAGGGCCATCATCCCCAGCGCTGCCAGCCCCCCAATCCAGGCACCGCGGCTGTAGGTCAGCACCAGACAGACAAGGTTGACGGCGGTTGTAAACCCCACCAGAAGCTTGATCCCCCAACCCGGCCAGAGGCAAATGCCAGCCAGCCCCAAGGGGAGGAGAGGAACCAGGTAGCCCCCATACAGGTTAGGGTTGCGCAGATAGCTGTACACCCGCGTCAGGCCCGCCAAGCCCGATTCTGGATCCACCCAGGTGGCCAGTTCGGCCGCCCCGTAGAAGTACTGCCGCAGGCCGTAGATCCCTATCCCCAGGCTGACCAAGAGCAGGGATCCAACAATCCCATCTCGGAATCGGGGTTGGCGCAGCAGACGATGCAAAAGCAGATAGCCCGCCAGGTAAAGCGTCAGCTTCAGCCAGCCATCCCGCGCTGCGTAGGAAACCGGCGAGAGGAGCGTTGCCAGGGTGGCAATTCCCCAGAAAAGGCCCAGGGGCAGATGGACAGGTAGCCCAGTCGGGGTTTCCACCAGCCAGCCCAAGACCACAAGCGCCGCCATGGCCAGCAAAATCAGACCGAGGATGCCGGTGGAGCTTTGGGAGGAAAAGACCCAGTAGAGCAGCACCAGGCCCAGGCCAATCCCGTCCAAGGCTTGGACGAGTAAGCTACCTTGGCCCCAGTTTTTCAGGGATCCCGACAGGCGGCCCAAAAAGCTGCTCTGCCACCAGGAATCGATAGGAAAATCCTGCAGCAGCAGAGCTTGCCACAGTTGCCTTGCTTGTTCCATTGCCGCTTTCCAGCCCGCTTGCCTCCGCTCATCTTCCGAGTTTATCTCCCCAGCGGCCAAGGGCAGGGACGTCAGGGCAGGCGGGATCCCTCCCTCTGGAAGTGGAGGACTCTAGCTGCTTCGGGAGCACGTTAGGTCGAGAGTTGGCTCCTAGCCTTGCCACGACCAACCTCAAAGTGCCCTTTAGGCAACCGAGGCTAGCGGCTGGAGCTGGGAGCTCTTAACCTCTTCAGAGCTGGAAGGGGGAACTCCTGCTGCCGACTGATCTGCTTTGAAAAGCGGGGAATTGCAATAATGAATTTGCACACGAGTAGGCCGGCCCAAGCCCAAAGCGGATCCCAGGCAGCGCGCTAAAACCTGCACTTTGAACTCCAGTTCGCTAATGGTGTCCATCTACTTGCGGCCCTCCCTCCGACCCCATCTCTAAGCCCAGCTTAGGAGAAGATTGAGGATAGTTCTTCAGTGGGAATACAGAATTTGCCAAGCTAGATCATGCAAAGCTGGCACTCTTTTTAGAGAGAAAAAAAGCTGAAACTCGGCCAGGCTTTCTCCGGAAGATCCCGGACAAGTTGATTAACATAAGTAAATGCCTAGAGAAACTAGGGAAAAAAGCTGGAGACCAAGCTGAAGCGACGTGGGGAGTATGCCCGTCTACCTTTACTGGGGAGATGATAGCTATCGCCTCCTGCAGGCGGTGCAAGAGCTGCGCGATCAGGTGCTGGATCCTGAGTGGGCCGCCTTTAACTACGATCGCCTGCCACCGGAATCCACCCTGGCCGGACTGAACCTGGCCATGACGCCGCCTCTGGGATCCAATGCCCGCCTCGTTTGGCTGGAGGAAACAACGCTCACCCAGCAGTGTTCGGAAGAGTTAGTAAGAGAACTGGAGCGGACGTTAGCTTCTTTACCCCCCACAACCCATCTGGTCTTGACCGCCAGCAGCAAGCCGGATGAACGTCTCAAATCCACCAAACTCCTCAAGCAAAGGGCCATTGTCCGCGAGTTTTCCCAACTGCCCCCCTGGGACGAAGAGGGCATTCTTAAGCAGGTACACCGCGAGGCCCGACAGCGGGATCTCAAGCTCAGCCCAGAGGCAGCGCAGAAGTTGGCGGAAGCCGTGGGCAACGATTCCCGCCGTTTGGCCATGGAACTGGAAAAGCTGGCCCTCTTTACGGCAGGCCAGCGGGATCCCATCTCCCCTGAGCAAATCGAGGCTCTGGTTCCTGCCAGCGCCTACAACAGCTTGCAACTGGCCGCCTCTCTGCGCCAGGGCAACTTGGATCGCTCCCTGCAGATCCTGAACCATCTGCTGGATCACAACGAGCCGCCCCTTAAGATCCTGGCAGTGTTGGTGGGCCAATTCCGCACCTGGCTGTGGGTAAAGCTATTGCTGGAAGAGGGGGAACGGGATCCCAAGGTCATTGCCCAAAAAGCAGAGATTGCCAACCCCAACCGGGTTTATTTCTTACAAAAAGAGGTGGGATCCCTAAAAAGCTCAGCACTGCTGAAGGTGATGCAGCAACTTCTACAACTGGAATATCAGCTCAAGCAAGGTCAGCCGGAGCGAGAAGTGTTTCCAGAGGCTCTGATCCAGACCGTGGCCATTCTCCAACAGTCCTGAGCCTTTCTGTCCTTGTTACTCCGCCCAGAGCCCATTTAACGGACAGCGTGCTCGACCGGCATCCCCTTCAGCCTTGGGGAGAGGGATCCCTCTTCGCGACTCAGAGTAAGTAGAGCAGGATAAACAACACAATCCAAACCCCATCCACAAAGTGCCAGTAGATCTCAGCAGCCTCGACGCCAAAATGACGTTGGGCGCTGTAGTGGCCTGGCTTCAGGGATCGCCAGAGCACCGCCAAAATAAACAGCAACCCCGCCGCCACGTGCAGCCCGTGGAACCCCGTCAAGACATAGAAGGCACTGGCAAACAAGTTGGTGGTGAGGCCAAACTCCAGGTGGCTGTACTCGTAGAGCTGCCCGGCCAGGAAGATGGCCCCCATCAGGGCAGTGAGGGCAAACCACAGCCGCAATCCCTTGACATTATTGGCCTGGATGGCAGGCTTGGCCTGGTGGATAACCCAGCTGCTGGAGAGGAGGATTGCCGTGTTGATCCCAGGCAAGAGCAGTTCCCGCTCTGGCGTCCCTTCCGGCGGCCAAACTGGGGCCGTGAGGCGGTAGGCCAAATAGGCCATGAACAGGCCCAAGAACAGACAGCCTTCCGCTACCAGGAACATCAGCAGACCAAAAACGCGATGATCTGGATGCTCAGCATGAGCGGCATGGGCCTGGCTAGGGCCAACTCTAAGAGCATCGGAGGCGAGGGATCCTTGCATAGGTCTATGGCTCGAATTGCAAGACTTCTTGAGGTTGAGGACAAGACCGACATGGCTGGGGAGCAGAGGATGGATACCCAGCGGGCAAGTCCCCTGCTAAGAAGAAGTAGGCTCCGCCTCAGCCAGCGCCAGCTCCCGCAAGCTCTGCAACTGGGCGGCCAAGTAATCCAAGGTCTCCTTGCTGTGCAGGCCGTAGTCGTAGGGGCCAGTTAGCAGGATGGGATCCCCGTAGAAGTTGTGGGCAGGCGGTGGGGAAGAAGTTGTCCACTCCAGAGTTAGGGCCTGCCAGGGGTTGTCTCCGGCCTTGGGCCCAGCTACCCAGGAGTAGATGGCGTTCACCAAGAAGGGCAGCGTAGAAATGGCCAGAATGAAAGCCCCCACCGAGCTAATCCAGTTGAGGTCGGCAAATTGCGGGTCGTACTGAGCCACGCGGCGGGGCATGCCCATTAGACCCAGCTTGTGCATCGGCAAAAAGCACATGTTGAAGCCAACAAAGGTTAGCGCAAAATGCACCCGTCCCAAGAACTCGTTCAGCAGCCGGCCGGTCATCTTGGGGAACCAGTGGTAGAGGCCAGCATAGATGCCGAACACGCTGCCGCCAAACAACACGTAGTGCAGGTGGGCCACCACAAAGTAGGTGTCGTGGACGTGGATATCCAACGGCACCGAGGCAAGGATGATCCCGCTCAAGCCGCCGATGACAAACATGGAGATAAAGCCCATGGCAAACAACATGGCTGTCCGGTAGTGGATCTTGCCGCCCCAGAGAGTGGCCAGCCAGCTAAACACCTTGATTCCCGTGGGAACGGCAATGGCCATGGTGGCGATCATGAAGAACACCCGCATCCAGTCGGGGGTACCGCTGGTAAACATGTGGTGAACCCAGACGATCAAGCCCAAGAAGCAGATGGCCAAGCTGGAGTAGGCAATGGCTTTGTAGGCAAAGATGGGCTTGCGGGCATGCACCGGCAAAATCTCCGAGATCATGCCGAACACCGGCAGAACCATGATGTACACCGCCGGGTGGGAGTAAAACCAGAACATGTGCTGGTACACCACCGGATCCCCGCCGCCGCTGGGGTTGAAGAAAGCCGTGCCCGCCAACAGGTCAAAGCTAAGCAGGATCAGCGCCCCAGCCAGAACCGGCGTTGCAATGAGGGTAATGATGGAAGCAGCTAGCATCGCCCAGCAGAACAGAGGCATATCCTCCATCTTCATGCCGGGCATGCGCAGCTTGAGGATGGTGGTAATAAAGTTCACGGCCCCCAGAATGGAAGAGGTTCCGCCCAACAAAATGCTTAGGATCCAGAGTTCTTCTCCCACCTTCCCACTGATGAGGCTCAGCGGCGGATACGAGGTCCAGCCAGCTGAGGGGGCCTCGAGGAAGAGGCTGGCCAGCAGCAAAAGGCCGCTGGGTGGAATTAGCCAAAAGGCGACGGCGTTTAGCCTGGGAAAAGCCATGTCCCGCGCTCCAATCATCAGCGGCACCAGGTAGTTGCCAAAGCCCCCCATCAAAGCCGGCACAATCCACAAAAAGATCATGATTGTGGCGTGGAGGGTAAAGGCACCGTTGTAGCGCTCAAAGCCGAGAAAGTCGGCTTCGGGGGTGGCCAGCTCGGCCCGCACGGCTGTAGCCAGCGCTCCTCCCACCAAGTAGAAGAAAAAGCCAGTTACCAAATACTGGATCCCGATCACCTTGTGGTCGGTGGAGAAGGTAAAAAAGCGCCACCAGGGCTCGGCGGTAGGCTCCAGGCTGGCTTTGGGGGCAGCGGCAAAGGTGGGATTGTCCTGTAGCTGGGTCATGGCAAAAGGCTCCTCCTGGCGTCACCAGAACGTCCGTCAAGGGGAAAGGGATCTCTCTAGCCCGCTGAGGGAAGGGATCCCGTTCGCGTCAGCGGGACGGAGTCCTTGGGCAATTTGAGAGAGGTTAGATCAGCAGGCGAGAGGCCCAAACGCTGCTGGTGAACTTGGACAAAGGCAGATTCCGAGGGAGAGGGGTGAAGGTCTCCCGCCCAGGCCAGCGCGTTGTTCTCGCCCCGAGCAGCCACCAGTTGCTCCTGCTGCCAGCGCTCGAACTCTTCCGGCGTCTCCACTACCAGTTGTGCCACCATCACTCCATGGTAAGGGCCACATAGCTCGGCACAAATGATGGGATAGGTTCCTAGCTGCGTGGGCACAAACTCTAGGTGAGTCTCTCGGCCTGGGATGAGATCTTGCTTTAGGCGAAATTGCGGCACCCAGAAAGCGTGGTTGACATCCATAGCCGTCATGTTCAAGCGCACCCGCTTGTTAAGAGGCAGGTGCAGCTCGCCGGCCACCAAACCCGATTCCGGATAGGTAAACATCCAGGCATACTGCATGCCCTGAACTTGGACAATCAGATCCGGCTGACCCCTCTCCTTTCCCGGCAGCACCGCGGGAGTGTAAGCATAGCCCGGATCCCCTGCTTCCATCTCCTGGG
Organism: Synechococcus sp. OH30; assembly: GCF_047462175.1. Taxonomy (NCBI): domain Bacteria; kingdom Bacillati; phylum Cyanobacteriota; class Cyanophyceae; order Synechococcales; family Synechococcaceae; genus Synechococcus; species Synechococcus sp. OH30. The sequence goes on from NZ_JANSIP010000003.1 coordinate 118,797, forward strand.
AAGACCCCATCGCCATAGCCGCGTGGACGTGACCGCCCACATCGGCGCCTCCATACACCGCCTGATAGACATCGAGGCTGGCCAGGCCCAACCAGAGGATGATCACCGCCGGCACCGCCGTCCAGACGATCTCCAGCAGCACGTTGCCGTGGTTGGGATCCCCATCTCCTCGATCGCCTCGCCGCTTGCGGTAGCGAAAGGCACAGTAGAGGAGCACTCCCTCCACCACCAAAAAAATTCCAGTGGCGAGGGTGATTGTGCTGTTGAAGAGGCTATCGAACAAGGGAGCCGAGTTGGCAGCCGCTTCCGGAAGCAGATGGTGGTTCTGGCCGTACCAGAGACTGGCCAGGGTCAACAGCACCCCGATTCCCACCAAAAAGATATTCTTGAGCGCGCTCACAGCTGCTTTTCCCCGCTGCTACCACCACGACGTGCCTGCCCTAGCAGATTCTGGGAACAGAACCAGAGCAGGCTTAGACTCATCTCCATTCAAGTCCCAGGAGCCGGCGAGAATTGGCCATCTTAGGGATCTCTTCGGGATCTTCGGCCGGAGCGTTGGCGACGTCTACTGAGGAAGGGCAGCTTGGCCCAAAGAAATCCTTAAAAACCTTCGCCAGTTGCAAAGCTGCATTTAGGATTCGTTGCAAGCGAGTCTCCCCTCTGCCTCTAGAGAAGCACCACCCAGGATAGGAAGGGGTTAGAGGGATCGAGTTATTAACTGTTGCTTCCGCGCATTTTTGAGTGCCAATTGTGGACTGCTCTCCCTAGATTTCGATTCTTCAAACTGCAATGGACTCCTCAATTTCTCCATCTCACGTCCCCTCTTCGGCTTCGGATCCCGTGCCGCCTGGGGAGCTTTCCCTGCGCATGGGGCGAGCCCTGCTGGGCCTAGCGGCGGCTACTTGGCTGTTGATGGGGCTAGGCAGTGCCACTCGAGTCATGAATGCTGGACTTGCCTGTCCCGACTGGCCCCTCTGCTATGGAGAGCTGGTGCCGACGCAGCAGATGAACCTGCAGGTGTTTCTAGAGTGGTTTCACCGCCTGGTGGCTGCCGGGGTGGGCTTGGCCACCCTGGTGCTAGTGGGGTTTGCCTGGCGGAAGCGGCAGGCTTTGCCCGCTTGGCTGCCCTGGGGTCTGAGCTGGGCTTTTGTCTTGGTCGTGGCCCAAGGGATCCTGGGCGGGCTGACGGTAACGGAGTTGTTGCGCTTTGACATTGTGACGGCCCACCTGGGCACGGGCCTGCTGTTTTTTGCCACGCTACTCACCTTGGGATGGCTGGCCTTGCCAAGCGTCGCTCCCTTTGAGGAGGGGAGAGCTTCTGTTGGCTACTTGCCTTGGCTCGGCTTGGGGGCAGTGCTGCTGGTGTACGTCCAGAGCCTTCTCGGGGCTTTGGTGGCTTCCCAATGGGCGTTACACCAGTGCTTTGCTTCGGGTGAACTGTGCGGAGTGATGAACAGTCACTTGCTAGGGGTGGCTCCGGCCACGCTGGCGGTGTTGCTGGTGGCGGTGGCTACGAGTTGGCGGCGGCAGCAGATCCCAAGAATTCTCAAGCGGCTGGGCCATGGATCCGTAGTCCTTTTGCTGGCGCAAGTGGGGGTTGGCATTCTCACCTATCGCTACCGGCTGCAGGTGGAGCCCTTGACGGTAGCCCACCAGATGATCGGGGCAGCTTTGCTGGCGTGCTTGCTGGGCTTTACGGTGCTGGCCTGGCGGATGAGCAACAGCCTTGGGGGAAGGATCCCTCGGGGGGTAGCCGCAGCCACAGAAATGAACGGCGAGTAGTTCCATGGCAGATATCCTTCCAACCTACCGTCCAGATCCTTGTCAGAACACGGTGACAGGGATCCCTTTTGGCCATCGCCAAAGTCTGGCGCAGGTTTTGCGCAGCTATAGCCAGTTGGTGAAGCCGAAGATCATCGCCCTCTTGCTGATGACCACGGCTGGAGCGATGTGGATGGCGGGCAATACGGATCCCTTCAAGTTTGGTGTCACCCTCTCGGGGGGAGGGATGGCGGCGGCCGCAGCCAATGTCATCAACATGGTGTACGACGCCGATATTGATCGGATGATGGAGCGAACCCGCCACCGTCCTCTGCCTTCCGGTCGCATTCGGGCCCGACATGCCCTGATGTTTGCCGGGATCCTGGCTGTGATGTCCTTTGGTGTGCTGGCCTGCTTTACCAATTGGCTGGCTGCTGGCTTAGCCATGGCAGGGATCCTGGTGTATGTAGGGGTCTATACCCACTGGCTGAAGCGTTCCAGCCCCCAGAACATTGTTATCGGCGGAGCAGCAGGGGCAATCCCACCTTTGGTGGGCTGGGCAGCGGCTACGGGCAAGCTGAGCTGGGCTGCTTGGGTGATGTTTGCCATTATTTTTTTGTGGACCCCGCCCCACTTCTGGGCCTTGGCGATTTTAAAGCAAGAGGACTATGCCCGCGCCGGGGTGCCGATGCTGCCGGTGGTGGCAGGAGAAAGGCCAACTGCCGCCCAGATTCTCCTCTACGCCCTGCTAATGGTGCCAGTCAGTCTACTGCTGGTTTACCCTTTGCACGTGCTGGGCTCCTTTTACTTGAGTGTGGCAACCCTGCTGGGATCCCTTCTCATTTGGAAAGCGGTGCAGTTGCTCCAGGAACCGCACAACCGGCAGCGGGCAGCCTCCCTCTTCACCTTTGCTAACCTCTACTTGCTGCTGTTGTGCGGCGCCATGGGGTTGGACAGATGGTCGCTAACCCAAGCCCTTTGGGAGCAAGCTCTTGCCTCCCTGCAGGGGATCTATACCAGCCTAGTAGCGCTGGCCAGCCACCCGGCAGAGGTGGGATCCCTCTAGCCGGCAATCTTTGCTCCTCCCTTCTGCAATACTGCTATGGGTACGTTGAGAACAGCACGAGAGTATGCAGCATCTCGCCAAGGGCTGGCTTCAGTGCCAGGCCAGCGCGGCAGGATCCCGGTTGTCCCTTGCTTGGTTTGCCCCCTGCAGCCTCCTGTTTAGCCTGCTCTGGGCTGGGTCTACCTTTGCCCAAGCGGAGGCGCCTAACTCTGCCACCTCGCTCCTCCCGGATAGCCGGGTAATTCGTACCCCTGACCCGCCTCCCACCCTGTCCGCTCCTCCTGGAGCCCGCCCTGCCCCTCCCTCCTCGCTTCTGCAGGGAGCTTCTAGGGCTGAAGACCTGGTGGTGCCTCAATCTCCTTTGGAAGTGCGCATCGAGCGGACGGAGGGCTTGTCTTTACAAGAGGCCCTCGAGATTGCCGTTGCCCAAAACCCGACGGTGCAGCAGGCAAGGCTGGCTGTGGAAAGGGCTAAAGCGGGTGTAGCCCTGGCCCAAGCAGCTTTTGCTCCCACCCTTTCCAGCCGCGCCAACTACCAGTACAGCGAGCCCCCTGCTCCCGGCGGCACTCCCAGCCGCCAATCCCACACTCTCTCCGCTAGCGTGGTGCGGCTAGACTACACGGCCTTCGACAGCGGGGTTAGGGCGCAAAACCTGCAGCTGGCTGAGGAAGCTCTGCGCCTTGCCCAACTGCAGCTGGAGCAAACCCTGCAGACAGTGAAACAAGCGGTAGCCAATGCTTACTATGACCTCCAAAGCGCCGATGCCCGAGTGGCCATTAGCCAAGCTGCGGTTGCCAGTTCTGAGGCCACCCTGCGGGATGCCCAAGCCCGAGAGCGGGCTGGGGTAGGTACTCGCTTTGAGATTCTCCAGGCGGAGACGGAATTGGCCAACAACCGCCAAGCCTTGCTGGCAGCCCAAAACGCCCAGCAACTCAGCCGTCGTCGTCTGGCTGAGCTCCTGAACTTTCCCCGCCCCACCGATGTGCTAGCTGAAGAGCCTATTGAGCCGATGGGAGAGTGGGATCTCAGCTTGGAGGAGACCATTGTTGCTGCCTTGGCCAAGCGCCAAGAGCTGGAGCGCCAACGCCGAGAGCTGGAGCAAGCTCAAGCGCGCCTGCGCCTAGCCCAAGCTAGCAACGGTCCCCAAATTAGTTTGTTTGCTAGTCTCGACGCGGTAAATGACTTTAAGGCCAACCGCAACAGTTTTGATGTCGGCTACTCAGTTGGGGCCAATTTTAACTTGACCTGGTTTGACGGAGGAAAGGCGGAGGCCCAGGCTCGCCAAGCCGAGATCGATGGCCAGGTAGCTGTGAGTAGTTTCATTAGCACCCGGAATGAAATTCAACGCAGCGTAGAAGAGGCCTTCCTTACCCTCAGCTCTAGCCGGGAACAGATTGACGCGGCCAAAGTAGCAATTGCCTCAGCAGAAGAAAGCCTGCGGCTAGCACGGCTGCGCCTGCAGGCGGGTGTGGGCACCCAGACAGAGGTAATCAACGCCGAGGCTGCCCTCACTACTGCTCGGGGCAATCTTGCCAACGCAGTAATTGCCTATAACCGTGCTCTAACGCAACTGCGGCGAGCCATCGGCAGCCTCTAACTCACTCCCCCTCCCTCTGGGAGAAGGGGGCTGGGATCCCTAGATCTTGCGGGAGTAGTACTCAACTACCAGCAGCTCGTTGACTGGGGCACAGATTTGCTCGCGCGAAGGCAGATCCTTAATGCGGCCGCGCAGCTTCTCTTTGTCAAACTCTAGGTAATCCGGCAGAAACAGTCCTGGATACTCGGCGTAGGCAGCCACCAGCCGGCGAGAGGACTCCTTGTTCCTAACTGTAATCACATCGCCCACCTTGCACTCGTAGCTGGGAATGGTTACCTTGCGACCATTAACTTCAATGTGGCCATGGGTCACCAGCTGCCGTGCCGCTGGAATGGTTGGGGCCATGCCAAGGCGAAACACAATGCAGTCTAAACGCATCTCCAGAAGCTGGAGCAGAGCTAGCCCCGTGGATCCCTTGGAGCGCCGCGCCTTGCGCATGTAGCGGATCATCTGCCGCTCGCTCACCCCGTAGTTAAAGCGGACTTTTTGCTTTTCCTCTAGGCGAATGGCATATTCAGACTTTTTCTTGCGCTCCGCCCCATGCATACCAGGGGGGTTGGTGTTTTTGGGGCGCTTGCGAGTCAGGCCGGGCAGGTCAAGCCCCCCAAAACGGCGAATGATCCTCAAGCGGGGCCCTGTATAGCGAGACATGCAGGCGTTTCTCCAAAAGCAGCAGAAAAAATAAAGGGAAAAGAATTGGCGATCTCCTATATTAAGCTCTCAGCACCTTTTTTGGGCAAGGGGTAAAAGAGCCGCGGCCGTTAGTCACGGCGAAGCTGCAACTGGGTACGGATGAAGGCGCGATCCTCACTGAGTAGGCCGTTGAGGGTGCGCCGTTCCCCCAAGATAGGATCTGGATCCAAGCCAATGGCCTCCAGGTCGGCTAGTACCATCAGTTCCACCAGTTGGGCAAAGGTTACTTTGGGCTGCCACCCCAGCACCCGCTTGGCCTTGGAGGCGTCCCCCAACAGCAGATCCACCTCTGTGGGGCGGTAGTAGCGGGGATCGATCTCAATCAGCACGCGATCCTTGTAGACTCCCTGTTCTTCCAGTCCGGATCCCCGCCAGGTAATGGGCATGCCCACCAAAGCAAAAGCGCGTTCGGCAAACTCCCGCACGCTGTGGGTTTCGCCAGTAGCTAGTACGTAGTCGTCCGGCTGGGGCTGCTGCAGCATCATCCACATCCCCTCGACGTAGTCCTTGGCATAGCCCCAGTCCCGCTTGGCATCCAGGTTGCCTAGGTAAAGCTTGTCCTGCTTGCCGGCCACAATACGGCTGACGGCGCGAGTAATCTTGCGGGTAACGAAGGTCTCGCCCCGCCGTGGGCTTTCGTGGTTAAACAAAATGCCGTTGCAGGCAAAGAGGTTGTAGGCTTCGCGGTAGTTGACCGTCTGCCAGTAGGCGTACACCTTAGCGCAGGCGTAGGGGCTGCGGGGATAGAAGGGGGTGGTCTCCTTTTGCGGGATCTCCTGCACCAGCCCAAACATCTCCGAGGAGCCCGCCTGGTAAAACTTCACCCGGAGCCCCGTGCGTTGTTGGTAGTCGCGGATGGCCTCCAGGAGGCGTAGGGTGCCCATGGCTACTGCATCGACGGTGTATTCCGGGTTATCGAAACTTACCCGCACGTGGGATTGGGCCCCTAGGTTGTACACCTCCGTCGGCTGCACCTGCTCCAAAATCCTGCGCAGAGTGGTGCCATCGGTGAGATCCCCATAGTGGAGAAACAGCTTGGCGCTGGGGTCGTGGGCATCCACGTAGAGGTGGTCAATGCGGTCAGTATTGAAGGTGCTGGCGCGGCGGATGATGCCGTGGACTTCGTAGCCTTTTTGCAACAACAGCTCAGCCAGGTAGGAGCCATCCTGGCCGGTAATGCCGGTAATCAAGGCACGTTGGGTCATGGGGTTGCGCCCGTAGGAACTTTCACCTTCAGCCCCTTGCTCCCCTCAAGACCTGGGAGCTGTAACTCCAAAATTATAGGGCACGTCTTCTCTGCAGGAACTGACCGCATTAGACAGAGCCGAGGTAACGCTCCTTAACCTGCTGCAGGGCTGGGGTCAGGGCCATCGGCCAGGGATCTGGCTGACGCAGTTGCCGCACCTCCTTTGGTAAGCGCAGCACCGAGGCACGACTGCGGCGGGCGATGGTTTCCAGGTCGGGCAAGGGTTCCAGGAGCACGCCCCTGTGCATGACCTGGCGCAGCAGCGGCTCGTAGCCAGGGGGCGGGGTCTCGTCAGCCTGACCCAGCAAGTCCCCTGTGGGGCCGCGAAAGATTTGCTTGCGCCCTGGCAGGGTGGCTTTGGCAAAGGAGGCCTTGGCCACGGGGATCCCATTGATCTCCACCAATTTGTACACTCCGTTCACCCCCTCGCCGGTAACCAGGCGGGTGCCAACACCGTAGCCGCTGATGGGCGCTTGGGAGTGGTGCAACCGCTCAATCTCGTACTCGTCCAAATCACCGCTAACAAACACCGGCGCCCCCTGCGGCAGGATGGCCTTGACCTGGCGGGAGAGGGCCTCCAGATCCCCCGAGTCGATGCGCACGCCGCCAATTTCCCCCCGGGATCCCAGTTGATCTGGCGGGGTGGCAGCAAAGAGCTGGGCTGCGGTGCGCGCTCCCTGGAGGGGATCGTAGGTGTCGATGAGCAAAACCGCTTGGGGAAAGTAGCGCCGGAAAGCTTGAAAGGCCCGGGTCTCATCGCCAGAGAGGGTGGCAATGGCCATCACGAGGGAATGGGCCATGGTGCCCGCCGGCTTGCGCCCCAACTTGAGAGCTGCCAAGACATTGGAGGTGGCATTGAACCCCGCCGCCAGCGCTGCCCGCGCTGCCCAGAGGCCCGCCTGGGGACTAAAGGCTCGCCGCGTGCCGAACTCCAACAAAATGGCCTCGTCCCCTGCCGCATCACGCATGCGGGCTGCCTTAGTGGCAATCAGGGTTTGGTAGTTGAAGGTGGTCAGCAAGTAGGTTTCCACCAGCTGGGCTTGCCACAGAGGAGCCTCCACCCGCAGCAGCGGCTCGTTGGCAAAAACGGCCGTCCCCTCCGGTACTGCCCACACATCCCCCTCGAAACGGCAGCTAGCCAGCAGCTCCCAGAAGCGCGGCGGTGCCTCGGCAAAAATGCCCGTTTCCCGCAGTGCCTGCAAGGCTTCTGGCGGAAAGTGCAACTGCTGCAGGTATTCCACTGCTTGGGCCAGCCCCATGGCAATGAGGTAGCCATAGTCGCTAGGCAAGCGCCGCACAAACAGCTCAAAGGCCGCCGGCTGATTCTCCAGCCCCTCCCCCACATAGCAGGCAGCCATTGTGAACTGGTAGAGATCGGTTAGTAAGCCGTAGTCTTGGGGTTGCAGGGAGGAAAAGCTTGGGTCTACCATGGAACCCTCAAGTAAGCCAGAGAGGCAACGCCCGTGGGGAAAGGCAGAGAAGCCGTTGCCCCAGTTGGAGCTACCATGGTAGCAAGTCCAGCCTGCCAGGGATCCCTACCCTGCAAGGCAGCAAAAGCTTGGCTATGGGAAGTGCCATGGACACCCCCGCTCCACCCTTGACACCGCCAGTGCTGTCAACTCTGCCTGTGCCCTCCCACTTTGCTCCTGAGCGGGTGGGGGAGATTTGGCGGGTGCCCTACCAGCAGCGGGCCCCAGAGGCAGAGCGCTGGGCCCAGGAGCACCACATTCCCCCGGCGGAATTCGATCGGGTACGGGTGGGCCTGTTGCTGATTGATGTGCAAAACACCTTCTGCATTCCTGGCTTCGAGCTGTTTGTGGGCGGCCCCAGCGGCTTGGGGGCGGTGGAGGACAACTGCCGCCTGTGCCAATTCATCTACCGCAACCTTGCCCACATCACCCAGATCGTGGCTACTCTGGACACCCACACGGCGATGCAGATCTTCCACCCCATCTTCTGGGTAGACGCCCAGGGATCCCATCCCGAGCCGGCTACCGCCATCTCGGCAGCCGAGATTCGCTCAGGACGTTGGCGGGTCAACCCTGCCATGGCCGCCAACCTCACCCAGGGGGATCTGACGCGGCTGCAGGCCTATGCCCTCCACTATGCCGAGCAACTGGAGAAAGGGGGGAAATATCCCCTCATTGTCTGGCCCTACCATTCCATGCTAGGGGGGATTGGCCATGCCCTGGTACCGGCAGTGGAGGAGGCGATCTTCTTCCACGCCATTGCCCGCGGCAGCCAGCCTAGCTTCCAGCTCAAGGGGGCCAGCCCCCTGACGGAAAATTACTCTGCCCTCAGCCCGGAGGTCTTGACAGGGCCGGAGGGGGATCCCGTCGGCGAGAAAAATGAATCCCTTATCCGCCACCTCCTGGAATTTGATGCCCTCATTGTAGCTGGCCAAGCCAAAAGCCACTGCGTTGCCTGGACGGTGAGCGACCTACTGCAGGAGATTCAGGCCAGAGATCCCAGCCTAGCCAGGAGGGTCTACCTTCTGGAAGACTGCACCTCGCCGGTAGTGATCCCCGGCGTGGTTGACTTTAGCGAGCAGGCGGAGGCGGCCTTTGCCCGCTTTGCGGCAGCGGGGATGCACCGGGTGCGTTCCACCGATCCCCTCTGGACGTGGCCTGACTTTCCCCGGCCTCTTGCGGAGGAGACTTAATCTGCTCTACTCCAGTGGTAGGATGCGGCAGGACAGCCTGTCGGAGTTGGCCTGTGTACGACTGCCCCGGCGGTGCAGAGTGGCTGCGGGACCTTCGCCCTGAAGCCAGTTCCCTACGCCCCCCCAGTGGCGTCCGCGACTTCTTGCCGCGGGAAGTCCAGCGGCGAGAAAGGCTGGAGGCGCAACTAACCGAGGTTTTTCGCCGCTACGGCTACCAACGCATCATCACCCCCACCTTAGAGCGGTTAGAGACCCTGCTGGCGGGGGGATCCATCCGCGGCGAAGCCGTGCTGCAACTGCGGGATGGGGAAGGGACAATGCTGGGGCTGCGTCCCGAGTTTACTGCCTCCATTGTGCGGGCAGCGGCTACCCGGCTGGCGGGCGGGCCTCTGCCCCTGCGGCTTTATTACCACGGCAGTGTCTTCCGCAACAGCCAGCGGGAGGAGGGATCCTACAGCAGCCAGGAGTTTTTCCAGTCGGGGGTGGAGCTCATTGGCGCGGGAGGATGGTTGGCCGACGCTGAGATCTTGCTGCTTTTGGCCGATTGCGTGCGCGCTGTTGGCATCCGCAGCTGGACGCTGCTATTGGGAGATGTGGGCCTGACCGAGAGCCTGCTCAACGCCGTGGCTCCCAAGGCCCAGGCAGCAGTGCGCCGCGCCATTGCCCAGCTTGACTACGTTTACCTGGAATCGGCTCCTCTGCCAGAGGCGGCCCGCCAGATTGGCTTGCAGATTCTGGGATTGCGCGGCCAGCCTGAGCAGGTCCTACCTCAGCTTGCCCAGCTTCCTGTGCCCCCGGAGCGGTTGCGGGATCTGCGGCAGTTGTGCCAGATCCTGGAAGCCCAGCAGGTGCGGGTGGTGCTGGATCTAAGCTTGCTGCAAACTCTGGCCTACTACACCGGCGTTGTCTTCCAGGCAGTGGTGGGGGGAGAGGTCATTGCTCTAGGCGGGCGCTACGACCAGCTCTATGCCCTCTACAGTCCGCAGCAAGTTGAGCAGCCAGGGATCGGCTTTACCCTCCTGCCGGATACCCTGCTGCGGCTTTTGCCCCCTGATCCCCAGCCTGAGGCAACCGCCTGTAGGCGCTTAGTGGTGCCGCTGGTGCCGGCAGGGATCCCGGCAGCGCTGGCCTTGGCCGCCCGCTGGCGGGAGTCAGAGGCGGTGGAGCTGGAGCTGCTGGATCGCTCCCCCGAAGAAATCGAGGCCTATGCCCGCCAGTGCCGGATCCCGGAGATTGCCTGGGTGCAGGCCGATGGCAGCTACCACATCTCCTCCGTGGACTAATCCCAATCAAATATCCAGAGCCGCCAGCTCCAACTGGCCGCTGTGGGCCTCGATGAACTCCCGCCGGGGGCCAACGGCATCCCCCATGAGGATGGTGAAAATGCGATCCGCCTCTGCGGCGTCTTCGATGGTAATCTGCTTGAGGACGCGCGTTGCCGGGTTCATGGTGGTTTCCCAGAGCTGCTCTGGCATCATTTCCCCCAAGCCCTTGAAGCGCTGGATGGTGTACTTGGTGTTGGCCGGCAGGCTGCGCAGGACTTGCTCTTTCTCGGCCTCGTTGTAGCAGTAGCGCACGTTGTTGCGGCCCCACTCAATCTTATAGAGGGGCGGGCAGGCAATGTAGACGTAGCCCTGCTCCAAGAGCGCCTTCTGATAGCGGTAAAAGAAGGTAAGCAGCAGAGTGCGGATGTGACTGCCATCCACATCGGCGTCGGTCATGAGGATGATGCGGTGGTAGCGCAGTTGGCTGGGATCGAACTCCTCGCCCTTGACCCCCAGGCCCAGCGCTGTAATCAGGGCCTGAATCTCGGCGTTTTTGTAGATCTTGGCGGGATCCGCCTTCTCGATGTTGAGGATCTTGCCCCGCAAAGGCAGCACCGCCTGAAACTGGCGATCCCGTCCCTGCTTGGCGCTGCCCCCTGCCGAGTCGCCCTCCACCAAGTACACCTCTGACTCCGCCGGATCCCGGCAACTGCAGTCAGCCAGTTTCCCCGGCAGTGTGGAAGATTCCAGAGCCGACTTGCGGCGTACCAGCTCCCGGGCCCGGCGGGCAGCTTCGGCCGCGTTGAAGGACTGGATGGCCTTATCGACGATCCCCCTCGCCACGTTGGGGTTGAACTCCAGATATTCCGCGAGGGCCTCCGAGACAAGGGTTTGGACAATGCCCCGCACCTCGGTGTTGCCCAGCTTGGTTTTGGTTTGCCCCTCAAACTCAGGGTTGGGCACCTTGACCGAGAGGATGGCCGTCAGGCCCTCCCGCACGTTTTCTCCCGCCAGGTTGCTGTCGGACTCTTTGAGCTTGTTCAGCTTGCGGGCTTGGCTGTTGATGGTAAGGGTAAGGGCAGTCTTCAATCCCTCCAAGTGGGTGCCCCCTTCGGTGGTACGGATGTTGTTGGCAAAGCCAATTACCGTGTCGGTGTAGACATCCGCACACCACTGCAAGGCTGCTTCCACCTCAACGCCATCCCGCTCCCCGCGCACATAGATGATCTCGGGGTGGATGGGGGTCTTTTCTTGGTTGATAAAGGCCACATATTCCCGGATGCCGCCCGCAAATTGATAGACTTCCCGCTGAGGCGGATCCCGCCGCAGATCGCTAAAGATGATTTTCAAGCCGGCATTGAGATAGGCCAGCTCCCGCAGACGAGCAGCCAGCACGGCATAGTCAAACTCCCGCTCCGGGAAGATAAGCTCATCCGGCTTAAAGCGCACCTCGGTACCCCGCCGCTGGGCCCCTGCCGGCTGCGGCTCGGACTTGAGGGATCCCACCGCCGCCCCCCGCTCAAAGCGCTGGAAGTAAACCCTGCCCTCCCGCCAGACTCTGGCCTCCAACCACTCCGAGAGGGCATTCACCACCGACACCCCAACGCCGTGCAGTCCACCGGAGACCTTGTAGCCGCCTCCTCCAAACTTCCCGCCGGCGTGCAGTACGGTCATGACAGTTACCAACGCCGACTGACCGGTTTTGGGGTGGATATCTACTGGGATGCCGCGGCCATTGTCCAGCACCGACACCGAGCCATCGGGGTAGAGGGTAACCTGAATCTCGTCGCAGTAGCCGGCCAGGGCCTCATCGACGGAGTTGTCCACCACCTCGTACACCAGGTGGTGCAATCCCTTCGGCCCAGTAGAGCCAATGTACATACCAGGCCGCCTGCGCACAGCCTCCAAGCCTTCTAGAACTTGGATCTGCTCTGCACCGTAGTTTTCTGTCATTTTCAACCCCAGTGGAAAAGCAACCGCAGCCCCGCTAACACGAGTCCGGAAAAATTGACCTCTAAGGCCAGAGTGGGGCCAGTACCCCCAAAATACGCTGCCATGATAGCACAAAAGCCTAGAAGGGCAAAAGAGCGGCCTCTGAGGGCCGACTTGGCTAGGGGATGCAGGAGAGTTATCTGTTTTGGCCAAGGAAGCTCTCCAGCAAGCCCGGCGGCGGCTGCACCTGCAGCTCACCTTTTTCCAGGTCCACAACCGGCACCAGAGCTTTGACGAAGGGGATCAACACCTGCCGCTGGTCGGGGGTGGAGATCTCCAGCACATCTTGGCCGACAGCCCAGATTGCCGAGACATGCCCCAGCAGGTGCCCCTGATGGTAGACGGCCAGGCCGATGAGATCGCGGTAGTGGTACTCCTCCGGTCCCAGGGACGGGCGCTGGGAAGCTGGCACCAGCACCTTAGCTCCCACCCAAGCCTCTGCCGCCGTCCGATTGGAAATCCCTTCTAGCCGCACTAGGTAGAGGCCCTTGCCAGGAAAAAACTGCCCCTCAACTAGGGAATGCAGCAGCGGCTCAGGGTCTGTGGCTCGCTGCAGCCAGCGGGGCCCTGGCTGGGTGAGGCGCTCCGGAAAATCCGACCAACACTTGACCCGCAGCCAGCCCCGCAGGCCATGAGCGGCCACCACCTGTCCCACCAACAACCAAGCGGGATCTACAGACATGGCGTTGACTTTCAAGAATCAAGCGAAGGGATCTCAAGGTTAGACGAGGGCGCCGCCGAAGTACGCAATTGCGGGACCTCGGAAGTTGGGGAGCTGGATCCCTGGCTAACTTTGGAGATGTCCACCATCGAAAGCAACCCTTGCAGGGTGCCGGGGATGGAATTGGGATCGATAAAGATTACCTTGGCGCTGGGGCTGCTGCCCACCTTGAGGCCCATATCGATGTAGTTTTGGGCCATCAGGTATTGCAAGGCGTTGGCCGCCTGGGGGTGCTCTTGCAAGGCAGCGGCGATGGTTCTGATGGCCTCAGCAGTACCCTCGGCCAAGAGCAGTCGCTGCCGTTTTTCGGCTTCTGCCCGCAGGAGTTGGGCTTTGGCAGCCCCTGCCGCTTGGTTAATGCTGGCCTGCTGCTCCCCTTCCGACCTGAGGATGGCGGCCCGCTTCTCCCGCTCGGCAGCCATCTGCTTTTCCATTGAATCCTGCACCGTCTTGGAGGGTTGAATATCCCTAACTTCCACGCGGGTGATCTTGATCCCCCAGGGATCCGTGGCCTCATCCAGCTCTGCCAGAAGGCGGGCGTTGATCTCGGCGCGGGAGGAAAAGGTCTGATCCAAGTCCATGCGGCCAATCTCCGCCCGCAGCGCCGTTAGCACCAAGTTCACCAAAGCCCGCTGCACATCCTCTACGGCGTAGCGGGCCTTGATCATATCCGTGATACGCCAGTAAACCACCGCATCCGCCATCAGGGAAACGTTGTCGCTGGTGATGCACTGCTGCGGCGGCACGTCCAGCACCTTCTCGCGGATAGTTTCCTTGAACACAATCCTGTCGATGGGAGGAAAAATGATGTGCAACCCGGGTGTCAGCTTGCGGTGAAACCTCCCCAAACGCTCTACCAGTGCTTCATAGCCTTGGCTGATGATCTTGACCGAGTTGAACAGGTAGCCGATAAAGATGAGGGCAAGGGCGGCTAAGATGCCAGGCATAGGGCTCTTCTCCTAACAGAGGGTTCAGCCCCCATTCTAGGACGGCTGCTGGGACTGCTCCCTTCACCCTTCGACACGCCTCAGCCTCAATAGAGAGGGGAGGCGTGAACAGGATAGTTAGAGCTGCGGATTTCTTGTTGGGGCCGCAATCTTATCCGGTAGAAAGCTTGGGGGGGGATCCCGTCTATGAAACTGGACAGCAGGAACCTAGAAGTTGGCCTGAACAAAATCTACGACGTTATTGTTGCCGGTGGTGGCGCAGGGGGGCTGTCGGCAGCCATTTACCTGGCCCGCTACGGCTTAAGCTGCCTGGTGGTGGAAAAGGGCAGAGGCCGCTCTTTCTGGATGCAGGATTTGCGCAACTATCTGGGCCTGCCGCCAAACACGCCGGGACGAGAGCTGTTGCGACAGGGAAGGGAGCACGCCCTCAGCTTGGGGGTGGACTATCTAGGGGGCTTTGTGGAAGATGTCACAGATGAGGGAGACCTTTTTGCTGTCAAGGTCAAAGTGGGAAAAGTCAACAGTATCTACCCTGTTTTTCGCAGCAAATATTTGATTGCAGCAACGGGCATTATCGATTATTTGCCCCAATTGCCTGATATGCAAAATGTCTACGAATATGCAGGCTACTCGCTTCATGTCTGCATGATCTGCGATGGTTACGAAATGCGGGATCAGAAGGCAGTTTTGATTGTCAATTCAGAAGATCGAATTAATACGGCTTTTGTCCTCAACTGGTTTACGCCCTATATCTCGGTGTTGACCCACGGCCTGTGCTCGGTTGGCCCTGAGATGCGCAAAAAACTGGCGGAGCACGGCTATCCCCTTTACGAATCTCCCATTCGCCGCTTTCTGGGCGAGAACCACCAGCTGCGGGGTGTAGAGCTCGAGGATGGCACCTACATCGAGGCAACCACCGGCCTGGTGGCCATGGGAGCCAAATCCCACAACGACTATTTGAAAGGGATCCCCAATTTGCGCTGGCAGGGCGAAAACCTCGTGACCGACGAGTGGTGCCGCACCACCCATCCACGGCTCTTCGCGGTAGGGGATTTGAAGCAGGGCCTCAATCAGGTGGCGATTGCCGTTGCCGACGGGGCGCTGGCTGCAACCGCCATTTGGCGGGACATCCGCCGGGCCTCGCCCGCTCGTAAATGGGAAGAGCGCCTGCGCTCTTAGCTTGGGCTCATTCCACCCTCTTGAGGGTTTGGGATGGTCTTCTGCCCTATAATTGTTGCGAAGCCCCGAGCAATTCCCATGCATTCTCTGAAAGCGGCGATCTTTTTTTTGGTTTTCCTATTAGTAGGGCTGCATTACTACGCGGTAGAGGCCCAGTCTTTTTTTCATCTGAACCTGACTCTAACCTCAGAATACGATCCTATTCTCCCGATCGAGAGCGTTCGCGTTGTGCGCGGCAGCAATCCCCAAGACCTGCTGGTTTATCTATCGGCTCCTTCTGCTGCTTGGGTTCACCAAGAGCGGGTGAACGGGCATTATTTAATTGATATTCCCTATGCAGTCATCACCCGCTCGACAACGGTTGAAGTTGCTGCGGGGCTGCCCTATCGGCTGAGCTGGGGCAACCGAGACGAACAGACTGGGCGCCTGCTGATCACCCCTGCACCTGCCCAGGTAGAGGTCCTTTTGCAGCATGGCTGGACAGCGGATCCCACTTTGCTCGATCCGCTGGAAAATAGCCGGCCTTTGCAACTGCCTTTGGAAGAGGCGCTGGGGCCTTTGTTGGAAGTGCCACCTCGCTCTGCCTTTCTCACCATTGACGATGGACCTTGGCCTCAGTCCACACCTCGCCTTTTGCAAGTTTTGGATCAGCTACAAGTGCCGGCTACATTCTTTCTCATCGGCAATCACGTTTCTCGCTTTCCAGAGCTGGCCAAAGCTATTCAAACCCACCACCACACGATAGCCAACCACACGTTTACTCACGACTATCGACGCCTCTACAGCAGCGACGAGATATTCTATGCCGAAGTGGATCAGACAACCCAACTGCTCAAGAGGTTGGGCTTGGATCCCCAACTAGTGGTTCGCCCACCGGGCGGTTTTCGCCTAGACTCTGCTTTACGTCACGCTTTGGAACAGGCAGGGTATCGGGTTCTCTACTGGAACCTCAGTCCCGAGGATGCCTATGCTGGCCAAACAGCAGACCAGCTTTTGGAGCGGGTTCGATCCCAGTTGTCGGTGATGAAAGCCTCTGAACAACCCCTGGTTTTGCTGCTGCACGACCGCTGGCCCCATACTGCAGAAGCTTTGCCAGATATCGTTGCTGCGGTTGAAGAGGCAGGCTATCGCTTTTTGCCCTGGCCCAGTTCTAGAGATCCTGCTTGAGGAAACCGCCAACTGTCTCTTAGAAGAACCGGGCAATCTCTCTTAGGGTCGAGGAGTGGGGAAGTATGCGAAAGCCCTTGGATTGCTGGGCTCGGATAAGTTGGGGAGCGGCCTTGGCTCTGGCGCTACCACTTGCTGTTCACTCTGCCTACCCCCAGCCGCTGCTTCCGCTGTTGCCGGCTGTTTCTGAGGGGGGCAGCGCGCGCGAAGGAGTTGTTGCCCTCTTTCGTCAATCCATCTGGTGGGAGTTCATCCGCGGCAATCGCGGCGAAAACCTGCGCCTGTTTGCGGCCAGCCTCACCGCTTCCGATCGTCAGGATGTGGTGGCCGTGTTTGAAATCCAGCGGCAGCCGACAGTGGAGCCGGTGGTGCGCGTCCTCAGCTTCAGACATCAGGGAGGATACGATTTTCGCCTGCTCCACACGGCTGAGCCGATCCCAGGGCGGCTGATTGAGGCTCAGCTGCGCACCGATATTACCCCTAGCCCTCAGCCTAAGTTGGTGCTCCTCACCGAGCGAGGGGGTATTAGCCTGCTGCGGTCGGTCTTGATCCTGGAACACCGCCCTGAAGGGCTGGTGCCACTGCTGAGTGTAACGGATCTAGCCAACGCCAGCCTGCGGGTCACTCCCCAAGGGATCCTGATTCTCTCCAGTGTTGCGGGAGCTAGCCGCGACTTGCGGGCTACGCTCTACCAGTGGGAGAGAGATGGCTTCGTCCGCCGCGATCTTTAGCCTCCCTCCTTCTAAGACCCCCAGGCCAAATTGCCGCAAGGCTGTCCCCTGGCTCTTCTCCCTCAGGGAGAGAGATCAGGGTTGACACTCCCACCAACTAATCGCGAAGCGGGACGTAGTCCTTAGTTGGGGGATGCAGTCCGCAGATGAACTCGTAAAGGCTTATCAAGACGCCCCTAGACAGTTCCTTAAGACAGAGCCCAAGGTTCTGCTTACTTTTTGACTTCCAGCACTGTCCGGGTTTTTCACCAGGGTAGGTGCTGCTTTTCCGCCCCGCCCTCATCGCGCCAGCGGGACGGAGTCCTTTCGCGCCAGCGGGACGGATGGTTACCAAGCTACTCCGCTGGGTCTCCAGACGGGGGAGGATGACCAGGGAGCTGTTGAAGCGGCCAACAGGATCCCAGGCTGGGGGCTTGGCCCACCTGCCAAAGAAAGGGGCTCTCGGCTCCCAGGGGATGGATGCTCCAGGGATCGAGGTCAGACCCAAACCAGCCGTAGGGATCGACGGGGGCGGGCTCGCCGGAATTGGTTTGGTCAAGGCGGCGCACCTCAAAGTGGAGATGGGGCCCACTGGCACAGCCACTTTCCCCTGACAGGCCAATCTCCTCTCCAGCTGCCACCCTCTGCCCCTCGTGTACCCAGATTTGGCTAAGGTGAGCGTAGAGGGTTTCCAGGCGGATCCCGCCAGGGGATCCCCCTTCGTGCAGGATGCGCACCCGCAGCCCCCTGACGGGACGGCTTAGGCTGGGGCAGAAAAACTCTGGCTCTGGGCGCGCCACGGTAACCCGCCCGGCAGCAGCGGCCAGGATGGGAGTGCCTACCGGCATGGCCCAGTCGTAGCCGGCGTGGCCATCGCTTTTGCCGCAGGGGTGCTGGGGACTGGGGGTCCAAACCTGGCCCTGTCCGCTGACAAACCGCCCATTGCCGTCTCCCTCCCTCAGAGGCACATCGTGGTCGAAGAGGTTGGTAACCGGAAACTCCCCGACAAAGGGCTTGTGCAAAAGCGGCCACTGGAGTGGTGGCGGATCCCCCTGAGCACGATGATAGCTCTCCAACTGCCCCCGATAGCTCTCCAGATCCTGACGTAGAGCGGGATCCTGCAACTGCTTCAGCAAAAGATCCACTAATCGCAAGGCTTGCGCCCAGTCCCGGCGCTCCACAGCCCGGCTCAACTGGGCGTACACTCCCCCTAGGGGTTCCCCTGCCCAGGAGGAAGGGAAGGGAAAACCAGGCAGGATGTTTACAAATTGATACAACAGGCAGCAAAATATCAACAGGAATACCCTGGGCAGGCCAGGCGGTTTGCTTTGGGTACTGCGTTCTGCTTTTCTCCTCAGCCGCTGCCCAAGCTTAGGGGAGGCGAGGCAGCTCTGACCAACCACCCTGCGGGAGCTTCTCATGCGTTGGCTGTTATCCTCTTCCTCTAGTGTCCTTGTTAGCCTGCCTTTCCAGTTTTCTCACCGGCGAGGTGTTCTCCTTGGGTCGGGAGCAATCTGGCGGTGGTTGGAAGCCCTAGCGCTAGGCTTGCACCTTCTCTCCTTGCTCTTCGGGCTGGTGGGCCTACTGTGGGTAGTACCGCATCCTGAGTGGGTGGCCAGTTTGCCCCCTATTGGTCTACAGGCCTTCTCCTGGAGCATGGGCAATGGCGGCGTTGCCTACATGGTGTGCGGGGCGCTGGCAGCAGCTCTGATGGGATCCCGCCTCCTTGGGGTGCGACGCTTGCTGATGTTTTTGCTCCCGGCGGTGGGCATCTCCCTCGCTAGCGAGCTGCTGGGCACCAGCACGGGGATCCCCTTTGGCAACTACGGCTACCTCAGCGGCCTGGGCTACAAGATTGCCGGCTTGGTTCCTTTTACGATCCCCTTGTCCTGGTTCTATGTGGGGTTATCGGCCTACCTGTTGGCACGGGTGGCGCTGCGGGCAGGGCGTCACTGGCTAATTCACTTCGAGGCCATCCTGTTGGGGGCGCTGTTGCTCACTGCCTGGGACTTTGTGCTAGATCCGGCCATGACCCGCGGCCCCATTCCCTTCTGGATGTGGCTTCAACCGGGGCCTTTCTTCGGCATGCCGCTGCAAAACTTCGGCGGTTGGATGCTGACAGGGGCGGCCTTCATGACTGTAGCCAACCTCCTCTGGGGAAAAGATCAGCCTGTCCTCAACCGCCGCCAGTTGCTGGGGCCACTGGTGCTCTATGGAGCCAATTTTGCCTTTGCCCTGCTGATGAGCTTGGGATCAGGTATTGTCGCGCCGGCGGGGTTGGGTCTGCTCCTGGGATTGGGGCCAGCTCTGGGGTTGTGGTGGAGTGCACCGCCAGCTCCCCCCTCCCCTTCCCAGGCTGAGGGAAAGACCGTTGGGTGGGGGTAAATAGGCAGCTTAGTCGGATTTGCGCAGGGATTTCTTTGGGCCGCCCTGCCATAGACCGACAACTAGGCAGGCCACCCCGAGGTTGATGCACACGTCAGCGAGATTAAACACGGGGAAGCCAATCCAGACGAAATTGAAAAAATCCACTACGTAGCCGTTGAGAAAGCGGTCGATACCGTTCCCCACTGCTCCTGCCCAGACTAGACCATAGCCTGCCTGCTCCCAAAGGCTAAGGCTGCTGCGCAGGGCTAGAAGCGCCAGGGCTACTGCCACCCCCAGCGAGACCCATTTGAGAAGCTGCGCCGAGTCGGCAAACAGGCTCCAGGCAGCGCCGGTGTTTTCTACGTAGGTGAGGTGAAATACCCCCGGCCATAGCTGGATTTCCGGGCCCGGCAGCAGCCGCTCCGCCGCCCAGCGCTTGGTCACCTGATCCAGGGTTACCCCCAGGATCCCGACCAGCCAAAAGCCTTTGTTCTGCATGTTGCTTGCACCCCCCCCAAGATTGGCTGGTTATTCTTCCCCGTGGCTAAGGAGCTGCAGAGCCTGAAGTCAAAGAGCAGAAACAAAAGCGCCCGGCCAGGTTAGCCGGACGGGGATCCCTAGCTTAGGGAGATGGCTACCGTCCCCGTTGCTCTAGGGATTGACGCAACTCGATGGCCATCTGCAGAAACTCTTGGGGGCTGCCTGCTTTGCCGTAGGAGGAGCGATCTTGAACCTTTTTGCCACTGCCTTGGCGGGTGCGGAGGTTGATTAGAGAGCTGGCCATTTCCAGAAACTTGGCAGGGTTTCCTTCGCTACTGCCCCGCAGCACAGAGGTTCGTCCGCCACGAATAACTGCCATAGCTACCTTGCTTCTTAGCAACGAAATGCTTGTTTACATCTTCCCACAAGGGATCCCCGATCCGCCAGGTTCACGCTTGCCCCAAGAAGCGAGAGCTCTAAGGGAGATAGCCGCGGCTTTTTAGGCTGTGCATCACCAGCTCAATACACTCAGAGATGCTTTGCTCAGCGGTTTTGCACACCACCTCCGGGTATTCCGGCGGCTCGTAGGGATCGTCGATGCCGGTAAAGTGCTGGATGAGCCCTGCCCGCGCTTTGCGGTAGAGGCCCTTGACATCGCGCTGCTCGCACACCTCCAGGGGGGCATCTACAAAGACCTCGATGAAGTTGCCGATGCGCTGCCGCACCTCTTGCCGGGTGGCCCGGTAGGGGGAGATGGCTGACACCAGCACGATTACCCCCTGGCGGGTCAGCATCTCGGCCACAAAGCCAATGCGGCGAACGTTCTCATCCCGATCTTCTTTGCTAAACCCCAGCCCTTTGGTGAGGTGTTGCCGCACCAGGTCGCCGTCGAGCACTTCCACCGGCAGCCCCAGAGCCTGCAACTGCTGGGCCACGCCGCAGCTGAGGGTGGTTTTGCCTGCCCCACTTAGCCCCGTAAACCAGACTGTTACCCCCCGTCGCCCCATGGGTGTGGATCTCCTTGCCAGAGTATCATCCCCGACCAGAGTGATACACTCAAAGCACTGCCTATTGTCCCTCTGCCATGCCGCCGCTAAGCGTTGATGCCACCTTGGGATCCGCGACAACCGCCGAGCTGTTCAATCGGCATGTGATGTCCACCTATGCTCGCTACCCTTTGACCTTGGTGCGGGGGGAAGGCTGCCGGGTTTGGGATGAGGAGGGACGGGAGTACCTGGATTTTGTGGCAGGCATTGCTACCTGCACCCTGGGACATGCCCACCCCGCTTGGATTCAGGCCCTCACCCAGCAGGCACAGCAGTTGCACCATGTTTCCAACCTCTACTACAACCGACCCCAGGCGCAACTGGCCCAATGGCTGACCCAGCACTCCTGTGCTGACAAGGTGTTTTTCTGCAACTCGGGGGCAGAAGCCAATGAAGGCGCCATCAAGCTGGCCCGCAAATACGCCCATACGGTACGCGGGATCCAAGATCCGGTGATCCTCACCGCCCAGGCCAGCTTTCATGGACGCACCCTGGCTGCCCTCACGGCCACCGGCCAGCCCAAGTACCAGAAAGACTTTGCTCCCTTGGTGCCCGGCTTTGATTACGTTCCCTACAACGATATCGAGGGTACGGCGGCGGTGCTGGAGCGCTGGGGCGAGCGGGTGTGTGCCGTGCTCCTGGAGCCGCTGCAGGGGGAGGGAGGGGTTGTGCCAGGGGATCCCGCCTACTTCCAGTGGCTGCGCCGGGTCTGCAGTGAGCGGGGCATTCTGCTGATGTTGGATGAGGTGCAGGTGGGGATGGGCCGCACCGGCAGGCTCTGGGGCTACTGCAACCTGGGAATCGAGCCGGATGTGTTTACCCTGGCCAAGGGCTTGGCGGGTGGGATCCCGATTGGCGCCCTCTTGGCCAAAGAGTTTTGTGCCGTGTTTCAGCCGGGGGATCACGCCAGCACCTTTGGCGGCAATCCTTTAGCCTGTGCGGTGGGCTTGGCGGTTTGCCACACCCTAATGGCGGAGAGCTTGGTGTGGAATGCCCAGCAGACGGGGGACTATCTGCGCCAGGGTCTATCCCGCTTGGCGGAGCAGTTCCCCCAGCTTGTGCAAGAGGTGCGCGGCTGGGGCCTGATCCAGGGCCTGGTCCTGCGGATCCCGGCGGCTGAGGTGGTCAGGGCGGCCCTGGAGCAGGGACTACTGCTGGTGCCAGCAGGATCCCAGGTGGTGCGCTTTGTGCCCCCCTTGATCGTCACGCCAAAGGAGATTGACGAGGCGCTGGTGCGGTTGGAATCGGCTCTGCAGAGCTTAGCCGTTGGCGACAGCGGAACGGAGTCCCTGAAAGCCTAGCTCTGCCAGACCTGCTGCAAGAAGATCTGCAGCCACTGGCGGGCCTCATGGGGCGAGGGATCCCTGGCCTGCTCGAGCAGGGGCAGTACCTCCTCGGCGTAGGCCGCAACAAAGCCGTCAGCCGGCCAGAGCAAGTCCGAGGTGGATCGCAGGTTCCACACTTGGGATCCCTGCTGGAGCAATAGGGGCCGTACCCAGAGGAGGGCTGGGGATCCCGCCTCAAGAGGGTGAAGAGAAACCTGAATCAGCTCCCCATAGAGCGTGGCTTGCGGCCCCGGCAGAGCTAGAAGGCGGCGGGGCGAGGTGGGGGCACTCTCTACTTCTGTCCCAGCCGGCAGAGGACGTCCTCTAAGGGGGGGCTCCTCACTGGAGCCACATTGAGCAGGCAGACAGGGCCATAGCGTCATGGGACGGCAGGCTTTCCCTGAGGAACGAACGAGACAAACTCCACCGGATCTTACGTCTTCTCGGGTTCTGCGAGGGGATCGCCAATCTTGTGGCATGGTGGCAGGTAGCTTCTTTAGCAGACTTGGACGGATCCCGCCATGATGCACACCTTTATCCCGCCCCACCGCTTTTTTCCCTACCTGACCTGGACGGAGATCCAGGCCATGCCCAACAAAGAGAAGGTGGTGATCATCCAGCCCGTAGCCTCGATCGAGCAGCATGGGCCCCACCTGCCCTTGGTGGTAGATGCCTGCATCGGCACGGCAATCATCGGGCGGGCTATGGAAAAACTGGAGCCGGAGATCCCCGCTTACGTTCTGCCTACCCAGTGCTATGGCAAGGCCAACGAGCACTGGCATTTCCCAGGCACCATCACCCTCTCAGCCCAAACCCTGATGGCCCTGCTAACCGAAGTGGCTGAAAGCATTTACCGGGCCGGGTTTCGCAAGCTGGTGTTCCTCAACTCCCACGGTGGCCAACCTGAGGTGCTGCAGATTGTGGCCCGCGACCTGCACCAGAAGTACGAAGACTTCCTGCTTTTCCCCATCTCCGTCTGGCGCGTTCCCCACCAAGGCCAGGAGCTGATGACGGAAAAAGAGCGGGAATTGGGCATTCACGCTGGCGATGGCGAGACCAGCATGCTGATGTACCTGTTGCCCGAGACAGTGCGAACTGACCGCTTGGTCTGCGAGTACCCTCAGGATCTGCCGGAAGACAGCCTGATTAGTCTGGAAGGGCGGATCTCTTTTGCCTGGACAACTCGCGACCTCAGCCGGAGTGGTGTCCTGGGGGATGCCACGGCCGCCACGCCGGAAAAAGGCAAACTTTTGGTGGAGTCCATGGCCGATGGCTGGGTGCGGCTGATCCGGGATCTGTACAAGTTCCAACAGCCCCAGGCTTGGCGCAAAGACCCGCTGCCAAGGTAGGGATCCCAGCTGATGTCTCCTTGTGAGGCTTCTGGCCAGCCCAGCCTGCTTCTCAGGAGCGGAAGCAGCGACTTTGCCAGGACGGGTGATAGGCTTGAGGGGAAGTTCCCCTACCCTGTGAGGGGAGAGCGATGGTTCTTGCCTCAAAGCCAGCCACCCCCCCTATCCTCGAGCGGCACGACGCCACTTGGCAGGACTACCTGACCATTTGCAACCATCCCACCCTGGACTGGCAGAAGATTTCTTTTTACCAGGGCTGGCTGTGGGTCAACATGGGCAAAGAAGGGCCAGAGCACGCCTCCGTCAGCGATTTCATCACCATCATTTTTGGGTTTTGGGCCTTTCTCCACCCGGATGTGCCCCTGCAGTCCTACGGTCGCTGTCTGATTGAGTACCCAGAAACCCATGCCTGTGCCCCTGACCTAGTGCTCTACAAAGGGGAGAACATCCCCAGGTACCAAGCTGGCGAGCTGCGGCGGATTGATTTGCGTTTCCAAAGACCCCCTGATCTGGTGGGCGAGATTGCCGACACTACCCTTGCTCTCGACCTGGACGAGCAGAAGCAGCTTTATGCCAGTCTGGGCATTCCTGAGTACTGGGTCATTGACGTCAAGGGGCGGCGTGTTTTTGCCTTTGCCCTGGCCGAGGATGGGCGCTATCGAGCCATTGCCCAGTCACAGGTGCTGGCAGGCTTGCCGATAGCCCTGCTTGAACAGGCTCTAGAACGCCTGGCCAGCCAGACCAACACTGCTGCCGCCAACTGGCTCCTGCAACAGCTCCAACGCCAGGCTTAAAGCCATCAGGGTGTTTGGGCCAGCTTGATGATGAGATGACGGTTTTTGTCCACCGCGATCCAGCCCTGCTGGCGGAAACGGTTCAAAAGACGGGTGATGGTAACGCGGGTAGTGCCGATGGTGTTGGCCAAGTCTTGGTGGGTAAGGCGCACCTGCAGGCGCACCCCTGTTGAAAGCGGCGATCCCAACTCCACCGCCAGCAGAACCAGCAACTGGCGCAGCCGCTCCTCCACCCGCCGCCGCCCAGCCAGAGCCAGCAGCGCTTCGGTTTGGCGCAGTCGCCGCACCAACTGCTTGAGCAGCCCCTGACTCAGGGTTTCTGAGGCTTCCACCTCGGCTGACGACAGCCGCAAGACATCGACTGCAGTCAAGGCCTTGGCCTGGTAGGGATCCAACCTCGTCAGCGGGGATCCCAGGGGCATGGAGGGGCCAGCAAAGCCCAAAATGGCCTCACTTCCATTGGCATAGACAGTACTCAGCTGCACCACCCCTCGACACACAATCACCCACTCTTCGGGCGGCAGAGGAATGATTTGGCGAGGGCTGTAGGAAGAGAGGCTGCGGCCTCGGTAGAGGTCTTCCAGAAGCTGACGCTCTTGTTTGACCCAGGGGTTGGGCGTCGTTTCAGGTCTCATGGGCTAGCCTCGCTGCTGCTAGGGCAAACTCTGACTTTGGCTAGCGGCCTTTCCCCTGCTGAGGGAGGGCAAGAGGTTGGTCTTAGAGCCAATCCGTGTTCTCGACTACACTTTACTGCTTGCCTTTCCAGATGAAGTAAAGAGGAGGTTATGCTTGGGTTAAGTCTTGCGCTCGGCTAAGAGCAGAGCTGGGTGCAACCGCAATCCAGTAGGATGGGAACAGCTAGCTGCAGGAGACTTGCCGTGACGCTGATGGTTCGCGTGATCACTCCCGACCGCATTGTCTGGGATGCCCCCGCTGAGGAAGTGATCCTCCCTGCCACCTCAGGCCAACTGGGTATTCTGACCAACCACGCTCCCCTGCTAACAGCCATCGGCAACGGCGTGATGCGGATTAAGGCCGACGGCAGGTGGGTGGCCATTGCTGTGATGGGTGGCTTTGCAGAAGTGGAAAACAATGAGGTAACGGTTCTGGTCAACCGGGCCGAGCGGGGAGAACAAGTCGACAAGGCTGCGGCCCAAGCTCTTTTGGAGAAGGCCAACCAAGTTTTGAACACTAGCACTGACAAGCAGGAGCTCCTGCAGGCTAAGTTGGAGCAGCAACGGGCCAGGGCTTTACTCCAAGCTGCCGAAATGGGTCACAAAAGCTAGGGGATGGCGCCGAAAAGCTACCCCTTGGCGAGAGTTGGCTTTCAGTAAAGCCGCCTGTCTGGATGTCTGCAAAGTAGGGTCTTCAAGACTCTTCCAGCTAAGTGTATCCGCAAAG
Organism: Synechococcus sp. OH30; assembly: GCF_047462175.1. Lineage (NCBI taxonomy): Bacteria > Bacillati > Cyanobacteriota > Cyanophyceae > Synechococcales > Synechococcaceae > Synechococcus > Synechococcus sp. OH30. The sequence goes on from NZ_JANSIP010000003.1 coordinate 144,565, forward strand.
GCTTGATTCCCCTGAGGAGTTTCCCCGTCCCTCTCCCCTTCCAATCTCAGCCATTGGCGAAGCGGGGCTATTGCAGGTGGTGCAGCGCTACTGTCCCGAGCAAGTGGTGGGGGACGATGCAGCAGTGTTGGCTTTTCCCAAAGGCCAGTTGGTGGTAACCACCGATGTCTTGGTGGAAGGAGTTCACTTCAGCAACTTGACCACCCCGCCCCATGCCGTGGGCTGGCGCTCGGTAACCGCCAATTTGTCGGACTTAGCGGCGATGGGAGCTCGCCCCCACGCGTTGGTTGTAGGCCTGGGCTTGCCAGGCTCTACACCCGTGGCCTGGGTGGAGGAGCTCTACCAGGGGATACAGGCTTGTTGCGCCTCCTGGGGATGCCAAGTGGTGGGAGGGGATTTGTGCCGCTCCCCCCAGCGGTTTGTGGCCATTACGGCGCTGGGCTCGGTGCAGCCAGGGCGGGCTGTTGAGCGCAAGCGGGCTCAGCCGGGCGATTGGCTTATCGTCACCGGGCCCCATGGCGATGCACGGGCTGGCCTGGAGTTGCTGCTTCACCCTGAGCAGGGATCCGCAGCCCCGGCAGCCCAGCGGCAGCAGTTGATTGAGGCCCACCAATACCCCCGCCCCCGCCTGGACCTGTTGCCAGTTCTAGAAGCGATCCCTGACCCTATGCGCATTGCCGGCATGGACACTAGCGATGGCTTAGCCGATGCTCTAGTGCAGGTGTGTCAGGCCAGTGGGGTAGCGGCGAGGATCGAGGCGGAGCGGATCCCCATTTCAGAGGCTCTGCGGCAGGCCTTTCCGGCCCAAGCCCTAGAGTGGGCCCTCTACGGTGGGGAAGACTTCCAGCTGCTCCTCAGCGCCGAGCCCTCCCTAGCTCAGTACCTGCTGGAAAAGTTGCCAGGGGCAGCCTGGATTGGGGAAGTCACCGGCTGGGATCCGCAGGGGACGGTGTGGCTAGATAACGGCCAGATCCTCGGCCGCCAGCAGGCCTTCCAGCATTTTTGAGTGGGTCGGAGAAGTTGCAAGCTGGCGCAGCTGGGCCGCTCTGCGTTCACAATCAACAAGTAAACCAGCTGCGTCAGTAGGGATTTTCAACCATGAGCGAGGCTTCCCTTTCCATCTCTGAGCGTAAGCAGGATCACCTGGACATTGTCTTGCGGCAGGATGTAACGGCCAAAGGGATCCGCACCGGATTTGAGCGGTTTTTCTTCGAGCACGTGGCCCTGCCGGAGCTGCTGCTGCCGGAGATCGATCTCAGTTGCCAATTTCTGGGGAAGCGCCTCCAGGCCCCGCTGCTCATTAGCAGCATGACCGGGGGGACAGATACTGCCCGGGAGCTGAACCTATACCTGGCGGCTGCCGCTCAAGAGCTGGGCATTGCCATGGGGGTGGGATCCCAGCGGGCAGCCTTGGAACACCCAGAGCTGGCCCGGACTTACCAGGTGCGCCAGGTGGCCCCGGATATTCTGCTGCTAGCCAACCTAGGCGCTGTGCAGCTGAATTACGGCTATGGTCTGGAGCAGGCCCGCCGGGCTGTGGAGATGATTGAGGCAGATGGGCTTATTTTGCACCTCAACCCGCTCCAGGAAGCAGTCCAGCCTCAGGGGGATCCCGACTGGCGCAATCTCTACCGCCGCATCGAGCAGTTGGTGGCCCAATTGCCGGTGCCGGTGCTGGTCAAGGAAGTTGGCAATGGCCTCAGTGCCCAAGTAGCGCAACGGCTGGCCGAGTGTGGCGTGGCCGCTTTGGACGTAGCGGGGGCAGGCGGCACCAGTTGGAGCGAAGTGGAGGCTTATCGCCAGACTGATCCCTTTAAGAAACGCATTGCTCACAGCTTTCGGGACTGGGGGATCCCCACCGCCTTGGCCCTGCTGGAGATCCGCCGCCTTCTCCCCAACTTGCCTCTGGTGGCCAGCGGCGGCATCCGTACTGGCATCGAGGTGGCCAAGGCCATCCGCCTAGGCGCCGATGTGGTAGGCATAGGCGCCCCTGCCCTGCAGGCTGTCTCCCAAGGGCAAGCACGGGCGGTGGTGGAGAGTTTCCGCGCCGTGATTGAAGAGCTGAGGATTGCTGCTTTTTGCACTGGCTCCGCCAACTTGGCCCAGCTCCGAAAAGCCCCCCTCCGCCGGCAGGATACCTGGGATCTGCTGCCCCCGATAAGCCAAGCAACTCCCTAACTCCTCCCGCTGCCAAGCGTTTCTTAGTCCACGGACGGACTCGCAAGGGCGCTTCCTAGAGGCAAAGCCTTGAGGTTCCGCTTACTTGTTCCTTACAGCCCTGTCCGAGTCTTTACCAGGGTAGGTGCTTGCTTAGTAACCAAGCAACTCAAGTCGCTCGAAGGCTTTTCTGCCCCGCACTGCTCGCGCTAGCGGGACGGAGGGCTACCAAGCTACTCCGCTGTGTCGGCTAACGCGCACCATTGGACCTAGTCCTAACCGCTTGGGGCTGAGGACCTGCATCTCAAACAGGGCCAAAATGTGGTGCACTGGCAGCTCTGCCTGCTGGGAATTGGCCCCCATGGCTATCACCAGCCCGCAGCAACCTCCCGTATCGCGGCAACGCCGCTCCCAGCGCTTGCGAGCCATCGAGTGGGCGGGATCGTCTTCGGGAAATTCACCAAACAAGTGCAGGTCGCAGTTGCCTGTTTGGACAATTTCCAGCTCGTAGCGATGGCCATCGAAGGGATCCACTCCCGTATTGAAACACACCCCCTGGGGGCCCCCCTCACTACGCAGATTTTCAATCAATTGCTTGGCCTTGGAGCGGGAGGTGCGCACAATCACTACCGGCAGCCCTTCCCCCCTCTGCACCAGCTTGCTCTGCGGCAAGGGATGCACTTGCCCTGCGCGGCGCAATACCTCCACCGTGGCCCATGGCAGCAGCCCCAGACCCAGCTGTGCTCCCTCAGGCAACAAATCATCTCGGAGCAGGGCTTGGGTGGGTTTCTCGTCCTCCGCTTCTAGCGCCAGCAGCTCTGCCGCTACGTCGGGTAGGGTGCGCACCTGCACGGGCAGGGTTTCCTCCTCCCTTTGGGGATTGGGAAGGCAATACTGCCCCTGACACGGCTGAAAGCCCTTTTCCAGCTTGCGGCGGTACTGCTTTAAAAAGCGATGCAAGGCTTCCAGGGCCACCGCCAAGGTCGCTGCCTCCTCTTCCTGTAAAATAACGCGCAAGCCCTCTAGCGGGTGAATAGTGCCGAAATTCGGCTCAATTTCCTCGGGATCCAGTTCTGCCAAGTCCAAGTCTGGCAGGTCTTCTAGTTCGGGATGGCGAGGTTGAAAGGTGACGTAGAGACAGTCCTGCCTCAGAAAGGCTTCCTCCATCTCAGGAGTGGGCACTTGGCCGGCCTGCTGGCGAAACTGTTTGAGGGAGGACAGGGAGCGATAAAAAAGCACTCCATACTCCCTTCCTGAGCGCCCCAAGACCGAGACGTAGAGGGTTTCGATGTCCCAGTGATGCAGCTCGATGGCCAGAATTTGGTGATCCTCTAGATACTCCCAGGGAGCATCCTGCCAGATGGCAAGGGCTTTGCCAGCCACGAGTTCTGCGTAGTCTTCTGGAAGAGGTGGTGGGATCTGCCCCTGAGCCTCAGCAAAACTCTGCAGGATCTCCTCGATCAGCGGCAGTTCTGGCTGGTATTCCACTTTGATATTCAGCTCGTGCAGAATGCCGCGCAGGAAAAACTGCACCTCGCGGTCGCGCACGACGATTTTCTGGGGACGAGCCGGCAAGGCCCCATTGGGCCGCTCCATGGCCGCGATCAAGGCCCGCACCATGGGTTCCATGCCAGAGCCGGCAGGCACCACCTCCATAGCTCTCACCACCCCCTGGACGCCGTCCACCCAGAGAATGCATTCCCCCTCGGCCAAGCTGGAAAAAGTCTGGGAGCCAACGACTAGCGAGCCTGGCAGGCGGTGGCGATCCCCTTCCCACACGGAAGGAATCTGGGGTAGCTTTTGCAATCGACGAACCGTAGCAGCTGGCAGACCCGACATAGACCTCCCGAGACAACAACAACCCAAAGGCTAGGTGGCTGCCCTGGGTGGGGCTGACCCTCTCCTTCGACAGGGGTACCCCTCCAGCCAATCTAACCGACCCTAGAGAGGCCGGGCTCCCCCTAGAGAGAGGGGCCGAACAGACTTGGGTAAAGAGCAGAAATTCCAAGCTGATGGTCAGATTCGAACTGACGACCGCTCGATTACAAGTCGAGTGCTCTACCAACTGAGCTACATCAGCAAGCTTCAGTTACCCATAGTAGCACTTTTCTGGCAGATTGCCCCCTGCCTGCCAGCAGGGGGGATTTAGCGGAGAGCAGGAAGAGGGAAGGGAAGTTACTGGCGATCTGGCGCCGGCTGGGCAAGGGGAGCTAGGTAAATGACCAAAGCTCCTGCCAGGAAGCCCAAGATATTGCGCACCACCGGCAGCCAATCCCGAGTGCGGGTAACCACGGGGCCGAGGCCAAAGGCCCCAAACAAAATAAACCAGAGGGGAGAAATCAGCAAAGCCCAACGCCAGTTAAACACCTCCTCCGCGTGGCGGGGCTTGCCGGCGAACCCAAAGACGATCCCACCCAGGATAGAGGTAATCAGCGTCAGGATCCACTGCTCCTGCGGCAGCCCAGGCACTACCCGGCAACCGCCTTGGCGAAAACAGCGCTCCAAAACATCAACCGCTTCCAGAATGGCCTGCTGGGCGCCGTGCTCCTGCACATAGAACTGGTTGCCGAAGCGAGACTGCAGCTCGATCCAAAAGGTGCGCGGCAGGATCTCCCGCACCGCATCCCCCACGTTAAAGGCCAGCAAGTTGCCTCCCCTGGGATCGGCCACCATCAAAACGCTGCGCTCATTTAGGCCCCAGTACTCCTTCACTTGGCGGCCTGGGGTTTGGTCAAACTGGGTTAGCACGCGCAGCTTCCAGCCGGTTTCCTTCTCCAGCTGGTTTAGATGCTCGGCCAATTGGGCCTCCTGACTGCTGGTCAACTGATCCGCCAAATCCAAGACCGGCACAGGCGGCTGAGGCAACTCCATCGGCACTACTGCCGGGGCAGGCTGGGCCCAGAGCGGGGATCCCCCACCCAGCCCAATCCACAGCCCCAGGCAAAAGCTCACGCCGATGCAAAGGATCCTTTGCCACTGGATGTTCATGCTGCTCCCTCTCTTTACAAATGCCGAGATCCTGAAAACTGATATTAAGAAGTGTTTCAAGCTCTTGCAGATCCATCATGCCCTGGAAGCCAACATTCAGCCAGAGGGAGGTCTTTCTGGGCAGCTGCAGGGAAGAGGATCAGCAGGCGCCTTCCTGGTCAATTGCCCACCTAGAGGGCATACTGGTGGCAACAACTTTTTTGGATCCCGAGGGCGTGCATGATGAAACTTAGACGCTGGTTGGGTCTCTGCTGCGCTGGCCTCATGGCCCTGCTGTTGACGGCCTGCGGCGAGGGATCCCCTCCCTACGACAGCATCGTGATTAATTTTGTCAACACAGCCACTCCCAGTGAGATTGCTGCCCTTGCCAAGGCGTACAACTTAACGCTGCAACCCAGCAGCAACAGTGCCTTTGCCCGCCAAGAGGTTATCTACCTAGCCAATGGGGATGCCACTCACCCCAGAGCTACACGACAGCTAATCCAGCGGCTTCAGCGGGAAGCCCTGGTTGAGTATGCCCACCCCAACTACCAGTTCCAGGCCGCTTTTGTGCCCAACGATCCCCTCTATTCCCAGCAGTGGAACCTGCGGGCCATCCGCATGCCCGCAGCCTGGGACGTTTCCCAGGGAGAAGGGGTGACGGTAGCCGTGGTGGATACCGGGGTAACACGGGTGCCAGATCTGGCCCAAACCGAATTTGTGAAGGGCTACGACTTTGTGGATGACGATGAGGATCCCAGCGACCTCAATGGCCACGGCACTCACGTGGCGGGCACCATCGCCCAATCCACCAACAACGCCCTAGGCGTGGCCGGGGTCGCCTTCAAGGCCAAGATCATGCCGGTGCGGGTGCTGGATGCCAACGGCTTTGGCTCCCTCTCGGATGTGGTGGAAGGGATCCGCTATGCGGTTGACCATGGCGCTACCGTCATCAACCTCAGCTTGGGTAGTCGTGCCTCCGCCCAACTGATGGAAGAGGCGGTAGCTTACGCCCACAGCAAGGGAGTGACCCTAGTTGCAGCTGCTGGTAACGAAAACTCCAACCAGGTAAGCTACCCGGCTCGCTATCCCCATGTCATTGCCGTCTCCGCCACCGGCCCTGATGGCAGCAAAGCTCCCTACTCCAACTACGGGGTTGGCGTGGATATTGCCGCTCCTGGTGGGGCTAAGACTCCCGAGCACCCTGAGTACGGCATCCTGCAGCAGACCATCAACCGCCGCAACCCCGACGAGCCCATCTTTGCCTACTTCCAAGGCACCAGCATGGCTGCCCCCCATGTGGCTGGCGTAGCGGCCCTGATCCAGGCGCAGGGCATTAAAGACCCGGACAAGGTGGAGGCCATCCTCAAGATGTCGGCTGCCCCCGTGCCCGGTGACAAACAGAACTTCTACGGCGCTGGCCTTCTGGACGCAGCCAGAGCCCTGGCCCGAGCCAGGGGTCAGCAGGAGGAAAACCCCCTGGTGCTGTGGCTAAAAGACTTCCTCCAGTACCTAAACAACAATGGCTACCTCAACCCGCGCTTCTGGTTTGACGGCGGCCCCATTGCCTTGGTGCCTAAGCTGGTGATGGTGGTGGGCGGCTACATCATCCTAGTGCTGATTCGCTGGTGGCTGGCTCCCAAGCCTGTACCGGCGACGGTGCCGCTGGTAGCAGGGATCCTCCTGGGCAGCGCTGGCCTCTTCCCCCTGCAAGGGTTGGCCATCGTCGGTTTCCCCCGCTGGCCCTTACAACTGCTGGGCAGCTCCCTGCCAGAGCTGGGCACCGCCTTGGCCCAGACCAACGCCCTGAACCCCTTGTTTGCCAGCGTGGTGATCCCTGGCCTGTTGATGGTGCTCCTCCTGGGACATCGGCGCTGGCGCTGGGCAGTCGTCGGCCTCTCCATTGGCATGGCTTCCCATCTGCTCCTGTCCAGCTCCCTGTTCTATGAGGGGGTACTATGGCTTGGATCCTCTGCCTGGTTGGGGCGCTCCTTCTTGCTCCTCAATGGTTTGCTCTGCCTGGGCTTGGCCTATTTGGGAGCGCAAGCCATCCTGGAGTCGCAGCCCAGCAGCAGCGGTTTGGCCCTGAGGAAGTGATGCAAGAGTACAGCGGTACCATCCAGTTCCTGGATATCGAAGGAGGGGTGTGGGTGCTGACACTCCCTTCCGGCCAGCATTACGCTCTCTTCCGCGCCCCCAAGGAGCTGCTGCAGGAAGGACTGCAGGTCACCATTCAAGGGCAGGTTAAGGAGGAGGTGGTGACGCTGGCCCAGGTGGGGCCGGTCCTGGAGGTAAAGAGCTTCCGGACCCAGCCTTAGCCATTACAGCCCCGAGCAAATGTCCCAGGGATCCCCCGCAAGGCAGCCTCTGCCTTTGAGTTACTGGGCGGCTCCCTCCAGGCTGGCCCCCTGCCAATTGGAGTAAGGCGACGGGCCTGCCCTTCAGATCCTGCGCTGCCGAATTTTCCTAGCGGCCCTCTCCAGACCGGTAGCTAGTTAGCTCCGCGCTCAGGAGCTTGACAGCGGCTTTCCCCCTATCGACAAAAGAAGAGGTCTAGGAAGCAAGAAGCGCTTGCAGAGAGCGGACATCACAGCAGTACACCTGATGCGGGTGGGCATACCCTTTTAGCTCCACTACCTCCTGGGAAAAGCAAGTGGCCACCTGAGCCAGCTGTTGGGTCAAGTAGGCATAAGTGTTCTGGCTGATGGCCAGGTCAGTGTTGAGGGTGCGGGTGGCACTTTCCAGACGAAAGGCCAGGTTGACGGTATCGCCCAAAGCCGTGTACTCCTGGCGACTGGTGTTGCCTACCTGGCGCACGATGGCTGGGCCGGTGTTGACCCCTGCTCCCAGACGCAGGGGAGAGGGCAGGGGGAACTCGCTGTTCAGTTGTTCGGTCATCTGGAACAGCTTCACCAGGGCCTGCAAGACCGACTTCACGTCGAGCTTGAGCTCCACCTGGTCAGCTGGCAAGGGATCCGCATGGGGTGCATGGAACCAGACAGCCATGATGGCGTCGCCAATGTATTTATCGACGCTACCTCCATGCTGCTGGATAATGTCGCCGCCCTGCCGGAACCACTCGCCCATCACCTGGGAAAGTAGCCGCTCGTCCAGTTGCTGGGTTAGTTGTCCGTAACCGCGCACGTCAACTACGGCCACCGAAATTAGCCAGCGGGTCTGCAGCACCAGGGTGTCGGAGGGCTTGCCAGCAGTGCCGGGTTCTGGGCTGGCCAGGGATCCGCTGTGAAACTCAAGCTGGGATTGGCCCAGGGTCAGGCGATCCCCGTCTTGCAGCAGCGTGGGAATGCTGATGCGGCGATTGTTGACAAACGAGCCATTGCGGCTGCCCAGATCGATGAGATAAATGCTGTGGTCATCTAAGTACTGCAGCAGGGCATGCTGGCGAGAGACACTGGGATCGTTAAGGACAATGGCGTTGCCTTCATCGCGGCCCAGCGTCCAAGCTGTGGCTCCGGCAAGGATGTACTTCCTCTGACTGCCGTCTGGCTCTCTTAGGATCACATAGGGAGCAGAGGTAGCAGCAGGTTCGCCTGGGAGGCTCATGGTAGGAGAGGCAAGAGAGGCAACCACACTCTAATACGATACTCCTTTCCCCTGCGGCTAAACCGCAGCCAGGCTGGGCTTGGCGGGCCTCAGGCCGAGGAGTATCATGTTGTGTAGATACGTTAAGGCCCTATGGCGGCTCCTTCCCATCCCATTCCTGCTGAGCAGCAGCCCCTGCGGCAATATGTCGAGCTGAGGGAAGCTGTTCTTTTTCGTTGGCCAACCCTGGCCTGGCTCCCTTACTTGCAGCGGCTCCTAGCAGTGTGGGGAGCGCTGGCAGTAGGGGTTGGGCCCCTGGTTTGGGGCAGCTTTGCAGGCGATTGGAGCCACTTCACCTTGGCAGGGGTGCTGGGAGCTAATGCCTTGCTGGGCCTACTGCTGCTCCACCTCTACTTGGGCTGGGCGTACGTGCGGCGGCGCTTGGCGCAGGCGCGGATCCCTTACGAAGAAAGCGGCTGGTACGACGGGGCAATGTACGTCAAATCGGAAGAGGAGCTAGCTCAGCACCGGCTAATCGTCCACTATCAAATTGAGCCGGTGCTGCAGCGCCTACGACGCAGCTTGTGGAGTGTGGTTGGGCTAAGTGGACTGGCGGCCTTGCTTTGGCCACTCTGGTAGGAAGAGCCAGGGGGAGCCCGGTGCATGTAACTTCTGATTTGGCTCAAACCTTGCGGCCCACGGCCGTTGCTATTGGGAACTTCGATGGCTTGCACCTGGGCCATCAAAGGGTACTGCAGCCAATTCAAGCGTCCCGACGGGGGGTGCGCACCGTCCTTACCTTTCATCCTCACCCCCAAGAGGTGCTGACAGGCCGAAAGCACCTACTACTCACGCCGCCGGCGGAGAAGCTGGCTCTATTGGCCCAGATGGGCTTTGAGCAGGTGGTGTTGCTTCCCTTCACCCCTGCCTTGGCTCGCCAGACTCCCGCCGACTTCATCCAGACAATTCTTGAACAAGGGTTGCACGTTCGCCACCTCAGCGTGGGCTGGGACTTTTGCTTTGGCCACCGCCGCGCCGGCAACGCCCAAACTCTGCAGGCCTGGGGATCCAAGTGCTGTATTCCAGTAGAGGTGATCCCGGAGGTGCAACTCAACGGGGAGCGGGTAAGCAGCTCCCGCATTCGTGCTGCCCTGGCTACAGGGGAAGTGGCAGCCGCTGCAGAACTCTTGGGTCGCCCCTATCAGCTCATTGGAGAGGTGGTGCCAGGGGATCGCCGGGGGCGAGAGCTGGGTTTTCCCACCGCCAATCTGCGCTTGCCACCCGAGAAGTTCTTGCCCCGCAACGGCGTGTACAGCGTTTGGGTGAAGGTGCCCGCTGCCGCAGGAGACCTGCCGGGAGTGATGAACATTGGCTATCGTCCCACCTTTGGGGGGTGGCGGCACACGGTTGAGGTGCATCTGTTGGATTGGACGGGCGATCTCTACGGGCAGGAGGTGCGGGTGGCGCTGCGGGGCTTTATCCGTCCAGAGCAGCGCTTCCCCAGTGTGGCGGACTTGATCCACCAAATCCAGCAGGATTGCCAAGTGGCCCGCCAACAATTGGGCTTGGCTGAGCAGGTGGGTCTGCTCTAAGGCCTTCCCCCCGGCCCCAAAGAAAGGGGGACTAGGAGGGCGGGAGCAGGGATCCCCACAGCAGGGCTATTGTCTCCGACCACTCCACGGTGGCCCCGTAGGTATCCCCCGTGTGTCCCCCCAATTGGCGGTAGAGCCAATGGCCCACCGCCAGGGCTCCCAGAGCAGAGCCCAGGGTCCAGAGGAGGAGGGGCCGCCAGGCCAAGATCCCAGTTCCCCCCAGAGCTGCCGTAGTAACCAAGAGGAGGAGGGTGCCTGGCCAGAGGGATCGCGGCCAAGAGGTGGAGTCCTTAAGGAAGCGGGCGGATCCCTGCTCCCGCAAATAGGGGTAGAAAGCGATGGCCAGTAACTGGCCCCAGCGACCCCAGGCTGGCACCACGAGTAGGAGGGGCCAGACTTGCAGGCTGCTTAGGGCAGCAAACTTCAGGAGCAGCACCAGCCCCAGAGCCAGCACTCCGTAGGCTCCTGTGTGGCTGTCGCTCATTACCTGTAGGCGGTGGGCATTGCGGGTGAACTGCTCTGGGTTGGCCGAGCTTTTGTGGATATTGACCGCCAAGCCATCGGCGGTATCAGCCACCCCATCTAAGTGCAGCCCCCCGGTTAGCACCACCCACAGCGCTACCAGTAAAGCTGCCCGTACCCCAGGCGGAAACACCTGGAGCAGGAGGGAGGCCAACAAGAGGATCCCACCCAGGAGCAAACCCACCGCCGGCAGCCAGGCGGCAATGCCCTCAAACTGGAGCTCCCCTGTCTGTCCCAGGGGCAAGGCGGTGTAGAAAAGGAGAGCTGCCCAGAAGCGCCGCACTGGCTTGTCCTTAGTGAAGTTTAGCCTCCGAGGATTTTCGGGAAAGCAGTTCCAGTAGACCCAGCTAGCGGATGTACTCCCTCAATACACTGTTGCGATTGGGATGGCGCAGCTTGCGCAGAGCCTTGGCCTCAATCTGCCGGATTCGCTCCCGGGTGACGTTAAAGATTTGGCCAATCTCCTCCAGGGTTTTCATGCGGCCATCATCCAGCCCATAGCGCAGCCTCAACACATCCCGCTCACGAGGGGTGAGGGTTGCCAAGACGCTTTCTAGATCTTCCCGCAATAACATCTTGGCCACCCGCTCCTCAGGAGTTTCTCCCTCGGACTCGATAAAGTCTCCCAGCCGCGAGTCCTCCTCTTTGCCAATAGGCGTCTCCAAGGAAATAGGCAGCTGAGCCGACTTCGCAATGAAGCGCAGCTTCTCGATGGTGATTTCCATGCGAGTGGCAATCTCCTCTTCGGTAGGCTTGCGGCCCAACTCCTGGGAAAGCTGCTTGGTAACCTTCTTGATGCGCGAGATGGTCTCGTAGAGGTGGACCGGCAGGCGAATGGTGCGGGATTGATCAGCAATGGCGCGGGTGATGGCCTGGCGGATCCACCAGGTGGCGTAGGTGGAAAACTTGTAGCCCTTTTCGTGATCAAACTTCTCGGCTGCCCGGATCAGGCCTAGGGATCCCTCTTGGATCAGGTCCTGAAAGGACAGGCCCCGGTTCATGTATTTTTTGGCAATGGAAACTACCAGCCGCAGGTTGGACTGCACCATCTTTTCTTTAGCCCGCCGCCCCTGGTGGAGGCGCCGCCGAAATTCTGGCAAGGACATTTTGACTTCCTCTGCCCACAGGGTCTCCGGCACCTCCTCGGGGCTGGACCAGAGGCCCATCCGCTCGAAAACCGCTTCCCGGGCCCGCTCTAACTCCAGCAGATCGGCAATTTTTCGCGCTAGCTCAATTTCTTCGTCGGGCCGCAGTAGGCGAATGCGCCCAATCTCTTGCAAATAGACGCGAACCGAGTCGTCGGTGTAGAGCTTTTTCTTGCTGGCCGATCTGCGTCTTGCGTGGCCCTTGGCAGCAATAGCTTCATCCTCTTCTTCGAGGGATTCTTCGTCGCCCTCCTCCTCATCAAAAGCCTCAGGGTCACTGGCATCCAGTTCAAACTCGAGGGGATCTGCTCCATTGTCTGCATCCAGAGGGATGGAAGCAGAGCTTTCCAGATCCGGGTCGAGAAGAGCCGTCTGACCAGACTTCACCAACTCCTTTGCTTGAACCATGCTGAGTTCCTCGTGACGCTAACCACAGACCAGTGGAGGCGACTAAGAGATTCTAGACGCCAAGGCAAAAGGTCCCCGCTCCTCTGCAGCCCAAGACGCCAGGTCAAGGGCGTCGAGTTCCGCCGCCCTAGGCCCCGCTTGCCCTAGGCAAGCTGGCCCGCTTCTAGACAGCCGAGGGCTTGGGTCACGCTCGCAGCAGCTGGGGCTCATGGGGTCTAACGAAACTGGCGCAAAACTCCCTGAATAGGCGGCCGCCTCGAAATGGGGGAGGCGTGCTTTTGCTCTTCCTGGCGCAGGGCAGGGTACTTCCTGAGAGGGCGAGAGCCCTCCCAACGCCTAGAGGAAGGAGCCTTCTACAGCAGCCGGCAAGGGACCTTGCTGGCAGTCCCTGCAGGCAACTGTAGCCGTTCACACCAAAATGTCTTCCCTAAATTAGCCCGCCCTTGGGGAAACAGCAACGGGGCAGGTGAAGAAAATCTAAACTTTGTCCCGCCGCTTCCAAAGGGATCCCTGCTAGTCCAGGGAAGTGGCTCAATGCTACCTTAAATCAGGCTTTAATCCACCTTGATCCCTGGCTAAGCCGTGAGGCCTATGACCCATCCCTTCCTACAGCACCTCCAGGAACGCGTGATTGTCTTCGACGGGGCGATGGGGTCCTCCCTGCAGGCCCAGAACCTGACGGCAGCCGATTTTGGCGGGCCGGAGCTAGAGGGCTGTAACGAGATCCTGGTGCTGAGCAAGCCGGAGGCGGTGGAGCATGTCCACCGGAGCTTTCTAGAGGTGGGGGCTGACGTCATCGAAACCAATACCTTTGGCGCCACCTCGATTGTCTTGGCCGAGTACGGGATCCCGGAAAAAGCCTACGAGCTCAACGTGGCGGCAGCGCGGCTGGCCAAGCGGGTAGCCACCGAGTTCTCGACGCCGGAAAAGCCTCGCTTTGTGGCCGGCTCCATTGGCCCCACCACCAAGCTGCCCACCTTGGGGCACATTAGCTTTGACGAGATGCGGGCTGCCTACAAGGAGCAGGTGCGGGGGCTCCTCGACGGCGGGGTGGATCTGCTCATCATCGAGACCTGTCAAGACATTCTGCAGACCAAGGCGGCGCTGGTGGCCGCGGGTCAGGGGTTTGCCCGGCGCGGGATCCGCCTGCCGGTGGTGGTGTCCCTGACCTTTGAGGTGCAGGGGACGATGTTGGTGGGCACCGAGATTGGGGCAGCGCTGGCCATCCTGGAGCCCTACCCCATCGATGTGCTGGGCCTCAACTGCGCCACCGGGCCGGACAAAATGGCCGAGCACATCCGCTACCTCTCCCGCCATTCCCCCTTTCCCATCTCCTGCATCCCCAACGCTGGCCTGCCGGAAAACATCGGCGGCAAGGCCCACTACAAGCTAACGCCGGAGCAGCTGCGCTTCCACCTGGAGCACTTTGTGCGGGATCTGGGGGTAGCGGTGGTGGGGGGCTGTTGCGGCACCCGCCCAGAGCACATTGCCGCCCTGGTGACAGCTGTTCAGGGGTTGCGGCCCAAACGCCGTGCCGTTGAGCGCCTCCCGGCTGCCGCCTCGATCTACTCGCCCCAGCCCTACCTCCAGGACAACTCGTTTTTAATCATCGGCGAGCGCCTCAATGCCAGCGGCTCCAAGAAGGTGCGGGAGTTGCTCACCGCCGAAGATTGGGAGGGCTTAGTGGCCATAGCCCGTGAGCAGGTGCGGGAGGGAGCCCACATCCTCGACGTGAACGTGGACTACGTAGGCCGGGATGGAGTGCGAGATATGCGGGAGCTGGTCTCGCGGCTGGTGACCCAGATCCCGCTTCCCCTGATGTTGGATTCCACCGACTGGCAGAAGATGGAGGCCGGCCTCAAGGTGGCCGGAGGCAAGTGCCTGCTCAACTCCACCAACTACGAGGATGGGGAAGAGCGCTTTCTCAAGGTGTTGGAGCTGGCCAAGACCTACGGCGCCGGTGTAGTGATCGGCACCATCGACGAGGAGGGCATGGCCCGCACCGCCGAGAAGAAGTTTCAGATTGCCGAGCGGGCCTATCGCCAGGCGCTTGAGTACGGGATCCCGCCCTACGAGATTTTCTTTGACCCGCTGGCCTTGCCCATTTCCACCGGGATGGAGGAGGACCGGGCCAACGGGGCAGCTACCCTGGAGGCCATCCGCCGCATCCGCCAGGCTTTCCCCGAAGCCCACATTCTCTTGGGTATCTCCAACATTTCCTTTGGGCTCTCGCCAGCAGCCCGCGTGGTCTTGAACTCTGTGTTTTTACACGAGTGCCGCCAGGCCGGGCTGGACGCTGCCATCGTCAGCGCCGCCAAGATCCTGCCCCTAAGCAAGATCCCGGAAGAACAGCAGCAGGTGTGCCGGGATCTCATTTGGGATCGGCGGCAGTTTAACGCTGAGGGCCTCTGCACCTACGATCCCCTGGCGCGGCTGACGGAGCTGTTTGCAGGGGTCTCTAGCCAGGAGCTGCACGCTGCCGGATCCCTGGCCAAGCTGCCGCTGGAAGAGCGCCTGCGGCGGCACATCATCGACGGGGAGCGCATGGGCCTGGAGGAAACGCTGGCAGAGGCGCTGCAGAAATACTCCCCGCTGGAAATCATCAACACCTTCCTGCTTGACGGCATGAAGGAGGTGGGGGAGCTTTTTGGCGCCGGCAAAATGCAACTGCCTTTTGTGCTGCAGTCGGCAGAAACCATGAAGGCGGCGGTGAAATACCTAGAGCCCTTCATGGAAAAGGTGGGCGGGGAGGTGTGCAAGGGTACCCTTTTGATTGCCACTGTCAAGGGGGATGTCCACGATATCGGCAAAAACCTAGTGGACATCATCCTCACCAACAACGGCTACAGGGTGATTAACCTGGGCATCAAGCAGCCAGTGGAAAACATCATCGAGGCCTATGAAAAGTACAAGCCTGACTGCATTGCCATGAGCGGCCTCTTGGTCAAATCAACTGCGTTCATGAAAGAAAACCTGGAAGTTTTTAACGAGCGGGGCATCACTGTGCCTGTCATTTTGGGGGGAGCTGCCCTCACCCGCCGCTTTGTGGAAGAAGACTGCCGCCAAACCTACAAGGGCCAGGTCATCTATGGCCGCGATGCCTTTACCGACTTGCACTTTATGGATCGGCTGATGCAGGCTAAGGCGGCCGGGCGCTGGGATGACCGGCTGGGTTTTCTGGATAACTTGGAGCAGCCAGTCGACGGCCAGAAAGAGGCTGCGGCGGTGGATCCCACCCCACCCCCCCCGGAGACCCCTGTGGGCGCTGCTCCTGCCCTTGCGGTCTCAGCTGGCGATGGCGGGGCAGACACCCGTCGCTCCGAGGCGGTTACCCTCGATACCGAGCGGCCCATCCCGCCTTTCTGGGGATCCAAAGTTCTTGCCTCCGACCAGATCCCTTGGCCAGAGGTCTTCTTCTATATCGACAAGCAGGCCCTGGTGGCCGGTCAGTGGCAGATCCGCAAGCCGCGCGACCAGTCAGCTGAGGAATTTGCCCAGTTTCTTGCTACCCAGGTGGAGCCGGTGATTGCCCACTGGCAGGAGCGGATCCTAAGCGAAGACCTGCTGCACCCACAGGTGGTCTATGGCTACTTCCCGGCGCAGGCGCAAGGGAATACGTTAATCCTCTTCGACCCGGCCAGCTTCCCCGAGCTGTTTGCCCTAGAGACCGACTCTACCACCTACTTCCAACTGCCAACCGTCGAGCGCCCCCAGCTTTCTCCCCAGGTACGGGAGCTGGCCCGCTTCACCTTCCCCCGCCAAAAGGGCGGCCAGCGCCTCTGCATTGCCGACTTCTTCGCCGATTGCTCCACCGGTCTGGTGGATGTTTTCCCCATGCAGGCAGTTACCCTAGGACCAGAGGCCACGGCCCACGCCCAGCGCCTTTTTGCTGAAGGCCAGTATACGGACTACCTCTACTTCCACGGCCTGACCGTCACCCTGGCAGAAGCCTTGGCAGAGTGGTGCCACGCCCGTATCCGGCGGGAGCTAGGGTTCGGCCACGAGGACAGCCCTGACATTCGCCAGATCCTCCGTCAAGGCTACCGCGGCTCTCGCTACAGCTTCGGCTATCCTGCCTGCCCCAACCTCGCCGACCAACGGGTTTTGTTGCAGCTGCTCCAGGCTGAGCGCATTGGCCTAAGGATGGACGAAAGCGAGCAGTTGGATCCCGAGCAGTCCACCACCGCCATCGTCGCCTACCACCCGGCAGCCCGCTACTTCAGTACCTAGGCCCTAGAGAACCAGCCAACTCAGCAGGGCCACCCCCACCACAATGGTCAGCACATACGCCTGCAACTGACCGGAAGTGGTGTATTTCAAGACTTGTCCGCCCGCCAGCACGGCCAAGCTGGTCAAGTTCACCAAGCCGTCTACTACGTAGCGATCGAAGAGAGCCGTGACATTAGAGATGAGGCCCACCACAAACACCACGCTGGCGCGGTAGAGCTTGGGGGTGTAGAAATCGTTGGCCAACAGATCCTGCCAATCGGCCAAGAAAGCCCAGTTCACTGGCTGCCGCTCCCGCGGTAGGTACAGCCAAGCGCCTAAGGTGATGCCCACCAAGCTGGATCCTGTCATTACTCCCACAGGGATCCCTTCTAGGGCAGGGATGAGATCCAGAGCCGCGAGGATCATGGGGATGTGGAGGGTCACTCCCATGGTGACCGTGCTGGGCAACATCATCGGCCAGTGCACCTCCGGGGAACGCTCGCTCATCTGCTGCGGCTTTCCCCCCCAAACCAGGCCAAATACCCGGGTTAGGCCCAGCGCTGTCACCGCGTTGGTAACCAGCACTACTGCTGCCCACAGGGCTTGCCCCGCTTGGGCCAACTGCTGCCACAGATCTGTCAACACCCAGAAGCAGCCAAAAGGCGGCAGGGCCACCATACCGGCCATCCCTGTCAAAAAGCACAGACCAGAAATGGGCCGCCGCGACCACAGGCCTCCCAGGTAGCGCAGATCTTGGGTAATGCTGTTCCAGATCACCATACCCAGCCCCATCACCAGCAAGGCCATTGCTGGCGCATAGGTTAGCAGCAGCTCATAGGCTTGCTGGATATGGCCAGTGCCCACTGCTACAAAGACTAGGCCCATGTAGGCGCTCACCAGGTAGGACAAGGCTCGCTTAGCGTCAATTTGGGCCAGCGCCACGAAGGCTCCGCCTACCGCTGTTAGCCCGCCGATTGCTAGCATCACTTGCAACACCCTTGGAGAAAGCTCATAGAGGGGTTGCAAGCGAATCAACACCCAAGCTCCCGTGCCCACCACCACTGCATTGCGCAAGATTGAGGCTGGGATCGGCCCCTCCATCGCCTCATCCAGCCATAGGTGCAAAGGGAACTGGGCGCATTTGCCCACAGGGCCAGCCAGCAGCCCCAGCCCCACTAGGGTAATCAGGGTCGGATCCACAGGAACAGCTCCTGCTTTCACCGCCTCTGCCCAAGCTGTTAAGTCCTTAAACTCCCAGGAACCTGTCAGGGGGTAGAGGGCAATCACCCCCATCAAAAGCAGCAGGTCGCCGATGCGCTTAGTTAAAAAAGCATCCCGAGCCCCCGTCACCACTAGCGGTTGGTTATACCAAAAGCCCACCAACAGGTAAGTAGCGAGGGTTAAAATCTCCAGAAGGACGTAGCTAAAAAATAGGGAGTCACAGAGGGCCAGGGCGCACATCCCCCCTTCAAAAAAACCCAGCAAGGAGAAAAACCGCGCCCAGCCCCAGTCCATTTCCAGGTATCCAAAGGCATAAATCTGAGCCGCCAGGTTTAGCCCTGTCACTACTACGCAAGCCCCCAGCGTTACCGACGACACCTGTAGGGGGAGCTCCAACACCAGATCCCCCACCTTCAGCCAGGGCAGCCGAATCACCTGTGCCGGCTGATCCCAAATCGCCACGAGGGCTCCCACACTGTGCAGGAAGGCCACCAGCGTCAGCAGCGCGTTGAGATACCCTGCTGGACGCGGCCCCGTACGGCGGGTAATCCCGGGGGACCAAATTAGTGCTCCTGACCACCCCAACAACCCATAAAGGGGAATTAACCATGCAGTTGTGACCAGCCCGTCCAAACTCATAGCCCTCCTTCCGGTAGGGATCTCGCCTCAACCCAGGGTTGGCTGGGCTTTGCCAAATCTTTAAAAGCATCCTAGCGGCAAACTAGGATGGATGAAAATTAAGCTTACCGATGAACTCGATAGAAAAAGACTTCCTATGAGCTTAGAAAATTCCCTGCCTCTGCCTTTGAGGACCTTTCCTAGTCGGTTGTTGTCAAGTAGCTTTTTGGGGGCTTAGTAGGCCAAGCTTACCTAGCCTCGGCTACCCCAGCCAGGTGGCCAAAGCTTGCCTGATTAGTTTTCCGACTTGCTAGAAGTCTGTACGTACAGGATCACCAGGAAGATGGAAGGTACCAAAATGAGCAAAATAGTGGCCAAGATGCCTAGGTAGTTTGTCTCCATCGCCGCGCACGCTGCAAACCCAACTGGCAGCTAGCATACCATCCTCCGGTACGCCCTGCCCAAGGGGGCCAGCTGGCTCTAGGGCTTGGTCTTTACCGCAACGTTCCCCAAGACCTTCGTCTGGCAGGCAAGGCGATAGGTCTCGGGTTTGCGCTTGAGCTTGCGCTTTTCTTCCTCTGTCCGGGGCGAGAGGTTTTCCGCCCCCTCGACAATCTCCACCACACAGGTGCCACACTGGCCGTTGCCGCCGCAGTTAAGCAGCTTGGCCACCATCTTATAGAGGTCGATCTGGTTCTCCAGCGCCTTCAGGCGGAGGTTCGACCCTTCCGCGACGACAATCTCCCGGTTCTCGTTAACAAAGCGGATCGTTGCCATAGCCTTGCCAAAAACCCCAACGCCTTCCTCAGGTTAACCGAGGCGGAGCGATGTTGCTAAGTATTGTTACATCTTAAGTCAAGTTTTTAATCTTTGGCGAGAGATCGGCGAAGATGGTGCCAAATAAAGGGGCATCCTGCCTGAGGCCCCTCGGGTTGGTTGCGTTCCGTTATACTGTTTGAACTCCAGGAGGGAAACTCCGCAAGCGATACTCTGAGTGGGTGCGCCCCTAGGGGAGTTGGGCACGGCACCCCTCAAAGTGCAAGGGACTGCTCAGGTCAGGACCCAGCTGGAGAGTTGACTTCGTTTTTGGACGGGATATCGCCCAGGTGTTGAAAACGTGGAGGAGCAAGTTTTATGGGACTACCGTGGTATCGGGTCCACACTGTTGTACTGAATGATCCAGGCCGCCTAATTGCGGTACACCTAATGCACACTGCCCTGGTAGCGGGCTGGGCGGGCTCGATGGCGCTGTACGAGACGGCCATCTTCGACCCCTCAGATCCGGTCCTGAATCCAATGTGGCGTCAGGGCATGTTCGTCATGCCGTTTATGGTGCGGCTGGGGGTGGTTAACTCGTGGGGTGGATGGAACATCTATGGCGAGAGCGTTGCCAACCCGGGCTTCTGGACATTTGAGGGAGTAGCCACTGCCCACATTGTTCTTTCCGGGTTACTCTTTTTGGCTGCCTGCTGGCACTGGGTGTACTGGGATCTGGAGCTGTTCCGGGATCCCCGTACCGGCGAGCCAGCTCTGGACTTGCCAAAAATTTTTGGGATCCACCTGCTCTTGGCCGGGATCCTCTGCTTTGGCTTTGGCGCGTTTCACTTGACGGGGGTCTTTGGCCCAGGAATGTGGGTAAGCGACCCCTATGCCACAACAGGGCATGTGCAGCCGGTGGCGCCGGAGTGGGGGCCGGCAGGGTTTAACCCCTACAACGCTGGGGGGGTAGTAGCCCACCACATTGCTGCAGGGATCGTGGGCATTATTGCCGGTCTGTTCCACATTACAGTACGCCCACCCCAACGCCTCTACAAGGCTCTGCGCATGGGGAACATTGAGAGCGTGCTCTCCAGCTCGCTGGCAGCGGTATTCTTTGCTGGCTTTGTAGTGGCGGGGACCATGTGGTACGGCAGTGCCACCACTCCTGTCGAGTTGTTTGGCCCCACCCGCTACCAATGGGATTCCGGCTACTTCAACCAGGAAATTAACCGGCGCGTCAATGCCGCCGTGGAAGCTGGGATGACCCTTAGCGAGGCCTACAACTCTCTGCCTAAGTCGCTGCTTTTCTATGACTACATAGGCAACAACCCAGCCAAGGGTGGCCTGTTCCGGGCTGGCCCCATGAACAAAGGGGATGGCATTGCCATTGCGTGGCTAGGCCATCCAGTGTTCCGGGATCGCGAGGGGCGGGAGCTGACTGTGCAGCGCATGCCCACCTTCTTCGAGACTTTCCCTGTAATCCTGCGAGATGCCGATGGTGTGGTGCGGGCCGACATTCCCTTCCGCCAGGCCGAATCGCGCTACAGCTTTGAGCAGGTGGGCGTAACTGTGGAGTTCTACGGCGGCAAGCTGGATGGCCAGGTGTTTACCGACCCGCCAACGGTTAAGAAGTACGCCCGTATGGCCCAGTTGGGTCAGCTCTTTGAGTTTGACCGAGAAACGCCTAAGGCCGACGGCACCTTCCACACCAGTCCCCGCGGGTGGTTTACCTTTGCCCATGCAGTTTTTGCCCTGCTGTTTTTCTTCGGCCACATCTGGCACGGTGCCCGCACCCTCTTCCGGGATGTGTTCGCTGGTATTGACCCGAACATGAGCGAGGAGATGGTGGAATTCGGCGTCTTCCAAAAAGTGGGGGATCCCACCACTCGCAAAGTGCAAGAAGCCTAAAGCTTTCCCAACGTAGCCGCCAGCACTCTGCTTCCCTTTGGGGAGGGGGTGCTGGCGGCTCCAAAAGAGTAGGGAGAAAGTCGCTTGGAGGCTGTATGGAGACTATCACCTACACTGCTATCCTGTTTTTGACGTTAGGCCTTCTGTTTTTTGCTGTTGCTTTCCGCGAGACCCCCAAGATCCCTAAGAAGTAAACCTGCTGGGGGGATTCCTCCAGCTTTTCCCTAGGGTCTAAGGGTAGGGGAGGGGGCCGCTCAAATCCCTGGGCGAGGACAGTTGCCTCGACAGGGAGCGGGGGATTGCTACACTTCGTTTGGGGTGGTGCAAGCTGGGATCCAAAATGGCGAAGGTGCTGCTGGTGGAGGATGATCCAGCCAATGCCCGTGTTTTCGAGAAGGTGCTGCGGCGGCGGGGCGGGTTTGAGGTTCTTCACAGCCAGGACGTAGAGCAGATCCTGCAGCTGGCCCAAGCCCGGGAAGTAGACGTCATCTTGCTGGATGTCTCCCTCTCCCAGAGCACCTTTCGTGGCGAGGCAGTGGATGGGATCCGCATTGCCCAACTGTTGAAGGGGGATCCCCGAACAAGCTCCATCCCCATCCTCTTGGTAACGGCCCATGCCATGCGCGGCGACCGCGAGGCCTTTTTGGCCCAGAGCGGAGCGGATGGCTATATTGCTAAGCCAGTGGTGGATCACGAGGAGATGGTCAACCAAGTGCGCCAGGTGTTGGCTCAGGCCCAGCAGTCCTAGTCAACTGGCAAGACTGGTTACGATGGACTGCCAAAAAGGGATCCCGTCCCGCCCTGGCAAATCGGGATCTGCTGCTCGCTCCGGGTGGGGCATCAGGCCAAGGATGCGGCCGCTGGGGTCGCAGATACCGGCGATGTTGTCCACCGAGCCGTTGGGGGCGATGGGATGGTAGCGGAAGACAATCTGGCCCCGGTCTTGCAGCTGCTTCAGGGTATCGCCATCGCAAACGTAGCGGCCTTCTCCATGGGCAATGGGCAAGGTTAGGGTGGCTCCGCAGGGGTAAGCCCTTGTCCAGGCCAGATCTTGCCGCTCCACGCGGATCCCTACCCGGTCGCAGATAAAGTGCAGGTTGGCGTTGCGCACCAGCGCCCCCGGCAGCAGGCGCGCCTCCGTCAAGATCTGAAAGCCGTTGCAAATGCCCAGGACATAGCCCCCCCGAGCTACGTGCTCGGCCAGGGATCCCATCACTGGCGCAAAACGGGCCAGCGCCCCGGCTCGTAGATAATCCCCGTAGCTGAAGCCCCCTGGCAGCACCACCACATCCAGCCCTGACAAATCGGCTTCCCGATGCCAGATGAGTCGCGTCGGACAGCCCAAGAGGCCGCGGGTTACCCAAGCTACATCTCGGTCGCAATTGGAGCCGGGGAAAACGACAATGCCAAACCTTACCTTGGTCATGGGGATCCCTTGCTGGCAGAAAAGACAAAAAGGTGGTGAGAGCAACGCTAGAGAGCCCCTCCAGGAGAGGCTGGACCTCTCAAACAGGATCTATTTGGATTTGATAGGTCTCGATTACCGGATTGACTAGCAGTTGATGGCACAGCTGGTGCACCTGCTCTCGGGCACTCTCGGCGTCAGGGGCCTCTAGCCGCAGTTGGATGTGTTTGCCAATGCGCACCCCCTGCACCTGGGTGTGCCCCAACTGGTGCAAGCTAGCCTGGAGAGCAGCCCCGGCAGGATCAAGGACCGAGGGGCGGAGGTGAATCTGGATCTGGGCCTGGAACTGCATAGAATAAGGGCTGGATTTGCTACAAGTGTACAGTTGATTGTCCCTGCCTTCGGGCTAAGTCTATGGATGTGGCGCGAGTGCTGGCCATTGCCCACAACGCTTTCCGGGAAACGATTCGGGATCGCATTCTCTATCTGGTGATGGTGTTTGCGGTGGCCATGCTGGGGGCCATCGTTTTCATCCCCCAGGTAGCCAACCAAGCCCACCACAAAATCATTGCCGATTTGGGCCTAGCTGCCATTCACTTTCTGGCGCTGGTGGTGGCCATTTTCGTTGGCACGGGAATGGTTCACAAAGAAATCGAAAGGCGCACGGTCTATGTGCTGATTGCCAAGCCTATGAGCCGGGCGGAGTTCATCGTCGGCAAGCACCTGGGTCTGTCGGTGCTGCTGTCGGTGCTGCTAGCAATGATGACGGCCATCTTTTTGCTGAGCCTGCTGGTGGTGCAGGCCCCCATTTCCCCCTGGGCGGTTCTCTGGGCAACCGTCTTCACCTTTCTGGAACTGGTGCTGATTGTGGCGGCAGCGCTGCTGTTTGGAGTTTTTACCTCTCCGATTTTGGCCACCCTCTACACAATTGCCCTGTTCATCATGGGCCACGCCAGCCGCGCCCTGCTGCAGTTAAGCAGGCTGGTGGAAGAGGCAGGTTTTGGCAAGGTGTTTGAGGTCATTTACTTGGTCTTGCCCGATCTGGAGCGCCTCAATCTAAGGGATGCTGCCGTCTACGGCCAAATCCCCCCGCCCACCCAGCTCCTTGGTGATGCGCTCTACAGCCTGATCTACACCGTCTTGCTGCTCATTTTGACGGTGGTGGTGTTTGCCCGGCGTGAGTTCTAATTTGGGGCACTAGTTGAACTTCTCATGCGATTCTTCCACTTCCATACCCCTGAGCAAGTGCCGCCGTCAGGGATCCCAGCCTGTGCGGTAGCCATCGATGTGCTGCGGGCCACCACCACCATCGCCACAGCCCTAGCTGCAGGGGCAGAGGCCGTTCAAGTGTTTGCCGATTTGCAGTCCTTGCAAGCGGCCAGCCAGAGCTGGCCAGCCTCCAAGCGGCTCTTGGCGGGGGAACGAGGCGGCAAAGCAGTGG
The DNA here is from genome assembly GCF_047462175.1 of Synechococcus sp. OH30. NCBI lineage: Bacteria > Bacillati > Cyanobacteriota > Cyanophyceae > Synechococcales > Synechococcaceae > Synechococcus > Synechococcus sp. OH30. Next base: position 168,460 of record NZ_JANSIP010000003.1, read on the forward strand.
CAGGGTTCGATCTGGGCAACTCCCCCCGCGAATACACCCCTGAGCGTGTGCGGAACAGGCGCATCTTGATGAGTACCACCAACGGCACCCGCACCCTTCAGCGCTTGGAAGGGATCCCGGTGGTGCTCACAGCGGCCCTGGTGAACGTGGGAGCGGTGGTGGAGTTCCTCAGGCGAGGAGCTTTTGCCGAGGTGTGGCTGGTGGGATCCGGCTGGGAAGGGGCTTTTGCCTTGGAAGACACTGCCTGTGCGGGGGCCATTCTGCACTGCCTGGGCTGCTCGTGGGAGCAGTTGGGCAACGACGAAGCAGTGGCCGCCCTGGCTGTGTACCAAACCTGGCAGGACGACCTGTTGGGGTTGCTGCGGCGCTCCAGCCATGGACAGCGGCTACTGGCAATTAGCCCCGAAAACGACAGCGATCTGGCCTACTGTGCCGAGTTGGATCGGCTCTCAGTGGTGCCCCGGCAGGTTCAGCCTGGCGTTTTGACCCTCGCCGGCTAGCTGGCCTGGGGTGTCTCGGCAGCAATAGTCGAAGCCGGCGGCCCCTCCTGCCCTACTCCCGGGGTCAACCGTGAAACGCCTCTCCAAAGACAAACCTCTCCTCCTGGTTTTAGCGGCGGTCGAATAAGGGCCTTCGGAGTCGAGTGACCCCCAGGCGGGTTCAAGCAATGCAGCGGCAACTGGGATAGACAAATGCGATAAATAGTAAGGCAAGCCGTCAATTTTGTGCAGGCAGCCCCCATGGCCACTACGGCGCCTCGTTCTCTTCCTCCCACTGATCCCGTCCGCGTTGCCATCGTCGGGGCCTCCGGGTATGGAGGGGTGCAGCTGGTGCGGCTGCTTAGCGAACACCCCGGCGTGCAGATTACCTACCTGGCCGGTCAAGACAGCGCCGGCAAGCGCTACGGGGATCTCTACCCCCACCTAGCGCAGGCGGTTGATCTGACCATTCAGCCAGTGGATGTGGAGGCCATTGCCGCTAGCAGCGACGTTGTCTTTTTATCTCTGCCCAATGGCCTGGCGGCAGACCTAGCGCCGCCTTTGCTGGCCAAGGGGTGCAAAGTCCTAGATCTCTCGGCGGATTACCGCTTTCGCAACCTGGCCACCTACCAATCCTGGTATCGCCTGGGCCAGACGGATCCCAACTGGCCTAGCCCTGCCTACCGCCAGGCCAACGAGCAGGCGGTTTACGGGCTGCCGGAACTCTACCGGGAGGCTATTGCCCAAGCCCAACTGGTAGCCTGCCCCGGCTGCTACCCCACGGCCTCCCTTCTAGCAGTTGCCCCCTTGCTGCGGCAAGGGTTGGTGGAGCTGGACAGCTTGATTTTTGATGCCAAGTCCGGCGTCTCCGGGGCGGGCCGCACCCCCAAGCTGGGATCCCTCTTTGCCGAGGTGGACAGCTCGCTGGGTGCCTATGGCGTGGCCCAACACCGCCACACACCCGAGATCGAGCAGGCCTGCTCCGACCTCACCCACACCCCCATCACTGTGCAATTTACGCCCCACCTGGTGCCAATGGTGCGGGGCATCCACGTGACCTTGTATGCCAACCTGCGGGATCCTGGTCTGGTGGGCGAGGATCTCATCACCATTTACAACGCCTTCTACCGCCAATCCCCCTGGGTTAAGGTACTGCCCCACGGCGTTTATCCGCAAACCAAGTGGGTGGCTGGCACCAACACCTGCATGATTGGGGTGGAGGTGGATACTCGCACCAACCGGGTGATTGTCCTGTCGGTCATCGACAACCTCATGAAAGGGCAAGCCGGGCAAGCGGTGCAATGCCTCAACCTGATGATGGGGTGGCCGGAAACCTTGGGTTTGCCGCGGCTCGCCTTCTACCCCTAGCTACAATGCCGGTAATTCCCTGAGGTGCCCATGCCTGAGCTTTCGGATCCCGTCTTCTCCCCCAATCTCGATCCCAGCGCTGCCCCATCCGCTGCGCCGGCGAACTCTCCACCTTCGTGGGCCAGAGCTGGGGATCTAAACTGGGAGGAGCTGTGGCGGCAACTGGAGGCGGGCTGGCAGGAGCTGCCCCGACGCTCCGAAGAAACAGTGCAGCAGACCCTAGCTCGTTTGCAACTGGAGTGGGGTGGCTTGTGCCGCGAAGCAAGGGATCGGCTACAGGCAACTCTGGACAAAGCCAGAGCCACAACCTCTCCAGAGCCCCTCCAGCAAGAACTGCAAGCGCTTTTGCCTCTGCTCAACCCCAGCCAATGGGAGGTGGTCATCGGCTCTCTGGAACGGGCTGCCGACCGAGCCTGGGTGGCCAGCCTGCTCTATCACAGCCTGCAGGAGCCAACCCATCCCAGGGCAGAAACCAACGGCATCCCTGCCTGGGCGGGGGTGTTGACTGCTGAGCAGCGCTCCGCCCTGGTGGCAATGAGCCTGCGGGCCTATGGCAACAGCCGCCTACCTTTGGTCATGGACAAAAGCGGCGAGATCCACGTGAAAGCCTCAGCCGCCCTCTTGGCCGTCCTCATTGCCATCGAGATCGGCAGCGTGGGATCCGCAGGCGCCCTCTCGTTGCTGGGTACACCAGAGTTGCGCAAGCTCTTGAATGCCGAGGGCAAGCTGCGGCGCAGCATCTTAAAACAGGGGCGAACTGCCCTCACCGAAGAGGAATGGCAAACCCTGCGCCAGTGGCTGGATCCCAAGGGATCCCCGCCCGACTGGTACCTCTCCCTCACCCAAGTGGGGATCCAAACCACGCAGGTGGGGGAGTATCTGGCGCGGCGGCTGCGGGAGTTGTTCCAGAGCGAGTGGATCAAGCTGGTGATCCCCCCGCTGTACCACTTGGTTATCGATGCAGGGCGGCTGTTGACGGGAGAAGTGTTTCTCAGCGTGGGCACCACCCTAGAAGCGGCTTTGGAGTCAGCAGAAGCCGAACGACGACTGGAATTGCTGCTGCAAGCTTTGCCCCAGGCCCGGCACATTCCCAGTCCCGAGCGCATCCAAGCCGCCCTTCCCGCCGTCGTAGAGGCTGCTGAGACAACCCTCAGGCCACTGCTGGGGCGCCAGTTGATGACGGTGGCCGACATCTTCGATCCGCCCCTTCGCAACGAAAGCCTCAACGAATTGGGGCGGCAACTCAACCTCTGGAATCCCTTGCAGTTTTTGCTCACCTGGGGCACGGCTGGCTGGCTGGAGGCTCTGCTAGATGAAATCAAGGAATTGCAGCAGACCTACCCGGAAATGCCTCTGTGGGAGAGCTATCGCCAGGGGGTTGAGACGGCAGTGCAAGCGCCGCGGGTGATGGATCAGGCGGAAGCCTTGCGCCTGACTGCCAAGAGCTTGGATCCCAAGATAGAGCCCCTAGACGACTGATCCTTACCCGCTTGGCCAAAGAGCCTCTACCTGAGGGCGTAGTCACAGGTGGGCCGCCTCAGGGTTGGCCTCGTGCCCGTAGAGGTAGCTGAGGACGGAGTTGCGCAGGCGATAGTACTGGGGATCCTCAAGCATTCGCTCGCGGTCGCGAGGACGCGGGAAGGGAATAGAGATGATTTGCCCGATGGTAGCCGCAGGGCCACTGGTCATCAAGACCAAACGGTCGGCCAAAAACAGTGCCTCGTCAATGTCATGGGTGATCATCAAAACTGTGCAGCGATGTTCCTCCCAAATGCGCAGCAGCTCCTCCTGAAGTTCTTCTTTGGTGATGGCATCCAAAGCCCCAAAGGGTTCATCCAAAATCAGCACTGCTGGGCGGATTGCCAAGGCACGGGCAATGGCCACCCGCTGTTTCATCCCTCCGGAAATTTGCGGAGGATATTTCTGGGCTGCTTCCCCCAGTCCCACCAAATTTAGGTGTTCTTCTACAATTTGATGCTTTTCTGACTGGCTCTTTTGGGGAAACACCGCCTGAACAGCCAAGTAAACATTTTCATAAACTGTGAGCCAGGGCAAAAGAGAGTAATTCTGAAACACCACCATGCGATCTGGCCCAGGAGCTGTAATTGGCTGGCCTTTAAGCTTCACCGAGCCGCTGGTGGGCTGGGTAAAGCCAGAAACCATATTCAGCAGGGTGGTTTTGCCACAGCCGGAATGCCCAACGATGCAAACAAATTCTCCTTCACAGACGCTGAGGTTGATATCGCGCAATACGGGATACTCCCCCTTAGGAGTTGGGTAAGTCTTGCTGACATTCTCAAGGGTTAAGTAGGGCTCTGCGGCTGTGGCTGCTGGGGTAGAGGTTGTCAAGAGAGCAGTCATCGTGGGGTGCTCCAATTCATCGTTTTCTCACAACTGGGAACATGCTTTTGCCAAGGAAATCTCTAGAGCAACACGGGACGACGATCCCAAGCAACCTCGGCCACGTAGATGTCGTGCTTAATTGCCAGACTGTTGAGGTAAGCCAAGGGATCCTCACCATTAAAAGGGATCCCGTCGAACAATTGAATGGGCTGGCGTTGGTAAGACACATCCAGCCCCAGCTCGCGGGCCGCCGTACTGAAGACTCCCACCTGACACACCCGCTCCACGATCTCTACCCAGTTGCGCGGGAAGGGCAGATCCCCCCAGCGGGCCATTTGCGTCATCATCCACAGATGCTCAGTGCGGCTGGGACGGTTGCCGGCGCCCAGAAAGAAGCGGTGGTGGGCATATTCCCGCATTGGCATGTCTAGGTCACAGAGCAGGCGCTGGGGATCCCCCAGCTGAATGTAGGAAGGATCAGTGCTCAGGTAGGCGCGGCGGCTGAGCAGCTCGCGAATCTCGTCGTGGTGGGCCGGATCTTCACAGTAGCGACAGGCTTCCAGCAGCGCTTTCACCAGGGCAATGTGGGTATTGGGATAGGCCCTAGCCCAATCCTCCCGCACCCCCAACACCTTGCCGGGGTGGCCGGGCCAGATTTCCAGATCGGTAGCCACCACAAAACCGCTGCCCTCCAGAGCGGCCCGCAAGTTCCAAGGCTCTCCTACACAGTAGCCGTCGATGTTGCCGGCTGTTAGGTTGGCCACCATCTGGGCCGGGGGCAGGGTTTTCAGCACAACATCGCGATCCGGGTGGATCCCGCCGGCTGCCAGCCAATAGCGCAGCAGCAAGTTGTGCATGGAACTGGGATGCACCACTCCAAAGGTTAGCCGACGGCTGGGGCTATCTAAGATGTAAGCCCTCAACTGGCTCAGCGTGTGGATCCCTTGCTCGTAGAAGCGCCTGTGCAAGGTAATGGCATTGCCGTTGCGGGTCAAGGTAAGGGCAGTCACCACCGGCTGAGGCGGATTGTCCCCGCCGCCCAGAGACATCCACACCGGCATACCGGCAGGCATGAGGGCCGCATCCAAGTAACCTTCCTGGATGCCGTCTTGGATCCCTCGCCAACTGGTTTCCCGCACCAGATTGACTTCTTCCAGGCCGTGTTTGGCAAAAAACCCCTTTTCTTTGGCCACCGCCAGCGGGGCGCAGGCGGTCAGGGGCACAAAGCCAATCTCCAAGTTGATCTTTTCCAAACCGTGCCTAGCCACCACGGTGCTGCGGCGGGCCCGCCACTGCTTGATCCGTTTTTGCTGGTTCAAAAAGTAGATAATCTCGCTGCGATAGCTGTAGTAGCTGGGGTGATTGACCACCTCCAACCGGCGGCGGGGGCGGGGAATATCGATGGTTAAAATGTTGCCAATTCGGGATCCTGGCCCGTTGGTCAGCATCACCACCCGATCCGAGAGCAGGACAGCTTCATCCACATCGTGGGTAACCATAAGGGTGGTCACGTGATGTTCTTCGCAGATGCGCATCAACTGCTCCTGCAAATTTCCTCGGGTAAGGGCATCCAAAGCGCCAAAGGGCTCGTCCAACAACAACACCTTGGGCCTTACCGCCAAAGCGCGAGCGATGGCTACCCGCTGCTTCATACCCCCTGACAGTTGCGCTGGGAACTTATCCGCCGCCTGCCGCAAACCAACCAGATCGATATGTTCTTCGACAATCTGCCGACGTTCTGCTGGGGAGTAGTTTTTCAGCACAGCGTCTACCGCCAGGGCAATGTTTTGCCGAACCGTTAGCCAGGGCAAAAGGGAGTAATTCTGAAACACCACCATGCGATCGGGGCCGGGAACGGTGATGGTGTGTCCATCCAAAGCCACGATCCCTCCAGTAGGTAAAGACAACCCCGCCACCATGTTCAACAGGGTGGACTTGCCGCAGCCGGAGTGGCCGATTAAGGAGACAAACTCCCCGCGGTGAATTTGGAGATCGATCCCTTTAAGAGCAATGTATTCCTGCCCCCCAGGTAGACCAAAGGTTTTTTCCACTTGCTCTAGACTAACCAATACAGACACAGCAGACCTCCCCACCTGTGGATAACCTCAACTTGCTCAGCAACTTGACCCCAGACCTCACCCCCAAGCTAAGTGCTGCAAAGGGGTTTTTGTGCGGTCTACTCTTGGAATAACAGCTCTGCAAAAAAGGACTCTAGCGGTTGGCTAGCTTATTTTGCAGGGCAGCCACCAGTCGATCCAGAAGCAAGCCCACCGCCCCAATGTAGATGACAGCAACGATGATCTCAGTTACATAGTTCTGCTGGTAGGCATCCCAGATAAAAAAGCCGATCCCTGGCACGCCAGACATGACAATTTCTGCAGCAATAATTGCCAGCCAGGAGAGGCCGATGCCAACTCGCAAACCTGTGAACATGTAGGGCAAAGCAGAGGGCAACAGCACTTTAAAAAAGAAGTCTATCTTGGAAAGCCTCAACACTCTAGAAACGTTGATGTAGTCTTCCGGAATCTGCCTTACCCCCACTGCTGTGTTAATCAAAATGGGCCAGATAGAGGTGATGAAAATAACAAACAGGGCAGCCGGCTCATTGCGCTGCAAAGCCGCCAAGGAGATGGGCACCCAAGCCAAGGGAGCCACCATGCGCAAAAACTGGAAGATGGGATCCAAAGCGCGGTTGATCCACTCGTTGCTGCCCACCAAGATCCCCAGGGCAATGCCCACCAAGGCAGCGCTGCAGTAGCCAATGGCAACCCTTTGCAGGCTGGCCAAAGTTTGCCGCAGCAGTCCTTGGTCGAGGTCGCTATTGTAGTACAGAGGATGCAGGATTAGATAACGGCTGCGCTCATCCATCCAAACCTCCCATGGCCCCGGCAGCCGGATCAGGTTGGCGCTGGACAAAAGTTGCCAGATTAACAAAAATCCCGCAATGCCAACTACGGGAGGGAGGATCTGATCCCGATACTTGGCAAAGTCGAACTTGGCCGTTGAAGACTTTGGCGGAGAAGGAAGTGTCGTCGTCATGGCTCCTAGAGAGGATAGGGTTTTACAAAGTGCTGGCAACAGAGCACGAACTTGGATCAGCTTTGCCTCTTCCTTGGACGGGCAAACATAAGGACTGCAAGCTCGACAAAACTCTCACAACAATCAGCAAAATCAGCACCCCCATCGCTATCGAGAGGATAAGCTTGTCCCAGCAGGGCTGGGCCGGTCTCTCGAAGCAGGGATCCCTGGAGTATTCCCGCGGAACGTGAAGTAGAGCCAACATGGCCGATCCTCACCCCAGCGTTTAGAATTCTTCATCAGAACTCTTCAAAAGGCGCAAGGCTAACAGTTTAACTCGAGGGGAGCGGGCAGCTTGGCCCAGCTTTTTTAACTCAATAGACTCCCGCAAATGGGCTAGATCTCTGCTACACAAGAAGCACGTCTATGTTGACCTGAGCCGAGACTAGGCCCTCTTGATTTTCAGGCTGTTCAAGTAGGCCTGGGGATCTTGAGGGTCAAACACCACCCCATCGAAGAAACGCTCCGTTCCCCGCGAAGTGCTGGTGGGAATGTTCTTCACTCCCAAAGCCTGAGCCGCCTCCCGCCAGAGATCTTCGCGGTTGACCTCATCCACCAGACGGCGGGCAGTATCCAGATCCTTGAGGAAGCGGGCGTGGAAGCCCCAACGCAGCGATTCGGTCAAGAACCACAGGTCATGGCTCTTGTAGGGATAAGAAACGCTGCCCCGCCCATCTTCCCAGTACAGGGGCCCGGCGTTGAAATCTTGAACCGCCGGCTTGCCGTCTCCCAGGTCATACTTGCCCTGGAAAGGAGGCGTGAGAACCTTGGCCGGCACGTTGAGATAGGCGCGCCCCGAGAGAATGCGCACCAACTCTTCACGGTTGGCCGGATCGTCGCACCATTGCTGCGCTTCCATGACCGCCATCAGGACAGAGCGGGTGGCTTTGGGGTTTTTTTCCACCCAGTCGGCACGAATGGCCAGGTATTCCTCGGGGTGAAAAGGCCAAATCTGCTGCGTGAGGGCTGCCATAAAGCCGATCCCATCGGCCACAATTCGGTAGGGCCAGGGATCCCCGGTGCTGAAAGCATCCATGGTGCCATTGCGCATCCCCTGCACCGTTTCAGCCGAGGGCACTGTCAATAGCTCAATGTCTTGATCCGGATCTACGCCCCCCGCGGCCAGCCAGTAGCGGATCCAAAAATCTTGATTGGCGTTGGGAAAAGTGTAGGCAGCTTTGAACTTGCGTCCTTTGGTGGCGCTGAAATTTTTGATGTAGTCCGCAGCTCCGGAAACATCCAGCCCCAGACCCTTGCCGGCGTGCATTCCCGCAATGGCAATCCCGTTGCCTTGGGTGTTTAACTGACACAGAACCGCCATGCGCACCGGTTGGTTGTTGGTGATGGCGCCGATGTGGATCAGATGGGGCATCGGCATCTGCCACTGGCCGCCGTCAATGCCCCCACCCGCCGAGCCGATCACCACATTGTCCCTCGCTGCCGGCCAACTGGCCTGCTTCAGCAGTTCTACGCCGGTCATGCCGTGCTTGGCGAAAAAGCCCTTCTCCTTGGCGATGATCAGGGGGGCAGCCTCCACAATTGGAATAAAACCTAGCCTGAGGTTAGGGGTTTCCGGGCCGCTGGCTTGGGCAACCCAGTAGCCCGTCCTGGCCCGTGCTAGGCCGCCACCCACAAGCCCACCCACTGTGACTGCACCCGCAGACAACAAAAAGTTGCGACGTGATGTCATGATCACCTCATCTCCGAGAGAAGAAAATATGTGCATGCCAAGGGAAGCCTTTCTAGGGCAAGCCGCTAGACCGACAGATTTCCCTCGTAAAGAAATCCTTAAAGCTCAGCTTGGTTGACATCCTAAAAGCAGACAGGCATAGAAACAATACAATCATTCTTTTGGTACTCATAGGTATTTCTCTATCCTCTAGGGATTCTCGAGGGAGTTGCTCTCCAGGGGCAAGGTGCCCTAAGCAAAACGGCTTAGCGGATGGGGGATCCCTGCCCCATGCTGGCTATCACCGGGATGGCGGCGCCGAGCTGTTTTTTGAAGGTTGGTAGAGCCGTGTCACCTTGCCCAGGGATCCCTCCCTCAGCTTTGCCTTCATGTACGCCACTGATCCCAAGCAAAGAGGTATGGCACAGGTGTTGGGGTCCGACGAGAGGCTATAGAGCGGCGCACCTTCCCCAAGCTGCGGTGCTTCTGTGGGCCAGTTCAACCCCCCTGGCCTTAGGGCACGTAGGGATAGCCCTGGGAGTCTGGTCTGCCCCTCAAGGGGGAGAGAAGTTCCAGGATCCTGGGCCAGGACATTGGTGAACGTGGGCGGATACCTACACCGCTGTTGGACTTTTCTGTGCTACAATGCTTAAGCCGCGTTAGATGTCCCTCTCTAGCGTGGTTAGGTGAACTCTTGCGCCTGTAGCTCAGTGGACTAGAGCACGTGGCTACGGACCACGCGGTCGGGAGTTCAAATCTCTCCAGGCGCGTTCTAGGCCCAGATGATTCTTCGTCTGGGGTGTTTACCATACCGTGGTTGGCCTGAATCCTGTGTTAGGATCAGGCCTATCAGGTCCGCCTTGATGCAGGCGTAGGGAGCCCGAGGATCATGTTTGAACGCTTTACGGAAAAGGCCATCAAGGTGATCATGCTGGCCCAAGAGGAGGCCAGACGGCTAGGTCACAATTTTGTTGGCACTGAGCAAATTTTGTTGGGGTTAATTGGTGAGGGCACGGGGATTGCCGCCAAGGTCCTCAAGTCCATGGGAGTCAACTTAAAAGACGCCCGAATTGAGGTCGAAAAAATTATCGGCCGAGGATCTGGCTTTGTGGCTGTCGAGATCCCCTTTACTCCCCGGGCCAAGCGAGTGCTGGAGCTCTCCCTAGAAGAGGCACGCCAGCTTGGCCACAACTACATTGGCACTGAGCACCTACTGCTGGGCCTGATCCGAGAAGGGGAGGGAGTAGCTGCCCGAGTTCTGGAAAACCTAGGGGTGGATCTGGCCAAAGTGCGCACCCAAGTCATCCGCATGCTGGGCGAAACCGCCGAAGTAACAGCAGGGGGTGGCTCCTCCAGCCGCACTAAGACACCCACCCTGGATGAGTTTGGTACCAACCTGACTCAGCTGGCTCAGGAAGGGAAGCTGGATCCGGTGGTGGGTCGGACGCGGGAGATCGAGCGGGTAATCCAGATCTTGGGCCGCCGTACCAAGAACAACCCTGTCCTCATTGGTGAGCCAGGGGTGGGCAAAACTGCCATTGCCGAAGGTTTGGCCCAGCGCATTGTGCAAGGCGATGTGCCTGACATCTTGGCCGACAAGCGAGTAATCAGCTTGGATATCGGCCTGCTGGTGGCTGGCACCAAGTACCGCGGCGAGTTTGAAGAGCGCCTCAAGAAAATCATGGATGAGATCCGCAACGCTGGCAACATCATCCTGGTCATCGATGAGGTGCACACGCTGATTGGAGCCGGGGCGGCGGAGGGTGCCATCGATGCTGCCAACATCCTTAAGCCTGCCTTGGCCCGCGGCGAGCTGCAGTGCATTGGTGCCACCACGCTGGATGAGTACCGTAAGCACATTGAGCGGGATCCCGCTCTAGAGCGCCGCTTCCAGCCCATCATGGTGGGCGAGCCGAGTGTGGCTGAGACCATTGAGATTCTCTATGGCCTGCGGGAGCGCTATGAGCAGCACCACAAGCTGAGGATCTCCGATGCCGCTCTGGAAGCGGCGGCCAAGTTGGCCGATCAGTACATCTCCGACCGGTTCTTGCCGGACAAGGCTATTGACCTCATCGACGAAGCAGCTTCGCGGGTGCGCCTGATCAATTCCCAACTGCCGCCAGCAGCGCGAGAGCTCGATCAGGAGCTGCGGCGGGTTCTCAGGGAAAAAGATGCCGCAGTGCGAGCCCAGGACTTCGACAGGGCAGGTGAGCTGCGGGATCGGGAGATGGAGATCAGGCAGCAGATCCGCGCCATCGCAGCGGCCAAGAAAGCCGAAGACAGCAGCCGCACGGAGATGCCAGAGGTCACCGAGGAAGATGTGGCCCAGGTGGTGAGCGCCTGGACAGGGGTGCCGGTGGCCAAGCTGACCGAGAGTGAATCGGAGAAGCTGCTGCATATGGAGGAGACCCTGCACCAGCGCATCGTCGGTCAAGATGAGGCGGTGCGGGCCATCTCTCGCGCTATTCGTCGCGCTCGCGTGGGGCTGAAAAATCCCAATCGCCCCATCGCTAGCTTCATCTTCTGCGGCCCAACTGGGGTGGGCAAAACTGAGCTGACCAAGGCCTTGGCAGCCTACTTCTTCGGCTCCGAGTCGGCCATGATCCGGCTCGATATGTCGGAGTACATGGAGCGGCACACGGTCAGCAAGCTAATTGGATCCCCGCCTGGCTATGTGGGCTACAACGAGGGAGGCCAGCTCACGGAAGCGGTGCGGCGGCGCCCTTACACGGTGGTGCTTTTTGACGAGATTGAGAAAGCCCACCCGGACGTGTTTAACCTGCTGCTGCAGATTCTCGAAGATGGCCGCCTGACAGATGCCAAAGGTCGCACGGTGGACTTCAAGAACACGTTGATCGTGATGACCTCTAATATTGGCTCCAGGGTCATCGAGAAGGGTGGCGGCAGCCTCGGCTTCGAGTTCAATGCCAACGAGGAAGAGGCCAACTACAACCGCATCCGCAACCTGGTGCACGAAGAGCTGAAGCAGTACTTCCGCCCCGAGTTCCTCAACCGGGTGGACGAGGTTATCGTCTTCCGGCAACTGACTAAGGACGAGGTGAAGCAGATCGCCGACATCCTGCTCAAGGAAGTGTTCGACCGCATGAAGGAGAAGAAAATTCACCTCACGGTCAGCGATCGCTTCAAAGACCTGCTGGTGGAGGAGGGCTACAACCCCAGTTACGGGGCACGTCCGCTGCGCCGGGCCATCCAGCGCCTGTTGGAAGACCTGCTGGCAGAGGAGATCTTGACTGGCCGCGTCAAAGAGGGATCCGAAGTCCTCATCGACGTGGACGAGGAGCGCAAGCCCAAGGTGCTGGTCACGCAGGCAGAGCCGGTGCTCTTGCCACAGGGAGCCGAGTAATCGGTAGCTTGGGCTTCGGCTCTGGTTACCGGACAAGGGATCCGTTGCCGCTCCCGGATCCCTTGTTCCTAACTTCCCCTCTTTATCCTTAAGTCAAGGGATTGGCTCTAGGAGAACTCTGGCATGGTGCAATCTACCTACTACTACTACGGCGGCGCTCCGGTTCGGACACCGCCCCCTGATTTGGCTTCCCTGCTGCTCCAGGAGCGCATTGTCTACCTGGGTCTACCTCTAGCGGAAGAGTCGAATGCCAACGTTACCAAGCTAATCATTGAGCAACTGCTGTATTTGCAGTACGAGGATCGGGAAAAGCCGATCAAGATGTACATCAACTCGACAGGCACCTACAACTATGACACGGCAGCGTTTGCTATTCTGGACACCATGAACTACATCAAGCCGCCAGTGCATACCATCTGTATTGGCAATGCTGTTGGCATGGCGGCCATGCTGTTAGCAGCGGGTGCCAAGGGGTTCCGGGCCAGTCTACCCAACGCCACGATTGTGCTGCACCAGCCCTACGGAGGCACACGTGGACAGGCCAGCGACATTGAAATTCGTACCCGTGAGATTCTAACCCTCCGCAACATGATGCTGGAGGAACTCTCCCGCAGCACAGGACAGCCTGTGGAGCGCCTCAAAAAGGATACGGAGCGGCTGTTTTTCATGACACCGGAAGAGGCCAAGGCCTACGGCCTCATTGACCAGGTGCTGACCAGCTCCAAAGGCTTGCCAAAGCTGGCAGCAGCCAAAAACTAAGGTGGAGGGATCCGTCGATGGCTCAAGTTCCGGTGTAGGGATTCTTACTGCAAAATTGCTCAGCCTTTTCCCCCGGCCGAGGTTGGAGCTTGGAAGACCTGCGCTGTACTGGGTTGGCGGCCAACAACGAGGTCAAGACTAGCTCCAAGGGAGTGGTTTCCTTGGTTTTGCCCCAGCTAGACTTAAAGGCGGGAGCAGTTTTGCAAGTGTGCCATTCTGGGTAGTTTTGCTAGGAGATCTTCATGCCGATTGGAGTGCCTCGCGTTCCCTACCGTTTGCCCGGTGAGCCTTACACCCAGTGGATTAGCCTTGATGATCGCCTCTACCAGGAGCGAATCCTGTTTATTGGCGAGCCGATTGATGACAGCTTGGCCAATACCATTGTGGGGGTGATGCTCTACCTCAATTCCCAGGATCCCCAAAAAGATATTGTGATGTACATCAACTCCCCCGGTGGCTCTGTAACAGCGGGGATGGCTATTTATGACACCATGAACCACGTCAAGCCGGACATTGTGACTGTCTGCGTGGGCCAAGCGGCTTCAATGGCGGCCTTTTTGCTGGCTGCCGGCACCAAGGGAAAACGCTTTGCCCTACCTCATGCTCGCATCATGTTGCACCAGCCTTCGCTGGGACTGATCCAAGGCCAAGCCAGCGACATTGAAATTCGCGCCCGCGAAACACTGCGGGTCAAACGCCGCATGAACGAGCTCTTGGCGCAAATGACTGGCCAGCCCCTGGAGAAAATTGAGCGGGACGTGGAGCGAGATTTCTACCTCTCGGCTACAGAAGCCCAGGCTTATGGAATCGTTGACCGGGTAATCCAGGAGCGCTCGGAAGCTGTGGCTAGCTAACCTAGCCAGGCAGCAGTCTGCTCCCGAGAGGCCAAGAAGGCCAGGAAAAGGGGTGGGATGAGCCGACAGTTCTGGAGGGTGGGACTGGGTAGCTGCGTCGGCTGGTTGCTGCTTGGGCTAGATCCCTGCGGCCCAGCCTGGTCGTTACCCCCGGCTTCTGAGATTCCAGAGGAGGTGTTGCGGGCCCAGCCCAGCCTGGACACCCGCTCACCAGTTGATAACCAACCCCTCTCTGCCACTGAAGCGCAGGAGTTGCAGGCGCAGCTGGCAACTCGTCCCGCTACGGGATCAGTTTCGCCAAGGGTGGAGCGCCTGATCTTTTTACTCAAGCTGCGCAAAGGGGTTCGCGACTTGTTTCCCTTTTTGCTCCCCTAACTATTTCCAAAGGCGGGGCGGGATCCCTTTCTGGTAGCGGTAGGGGCCGGCGCGGGATCCCCAAGTTTGTTGACCACTGGTGGCGTCAAAGCCGCGATCCCAGGTGATGAATTCCTGGGCCGTGAGGTCAAATTCAATATGGATATAGGTGCTGTCGCCGGGGTTAAGGCGACAGGCTCCCCCGGGCAGCATCTCGCCGTGAAAGCAGCCTGGGTGTTTCTCCACCAAAATACGACAGCCGGGCAAGTGCTCCAGGTCGGACAACGAAAGCTGCGCCAAGCGCTGCGGCTCCTGGGAGGCGCCTGCCCAAGCTGCTTGATCCCGTAACTTATAGTTCTCAATCCGCAAGGGATCGGCCAACACCTGCAGCACTCGGCTGCGGTAAAATCGGCCCGGTGTGTGCTCGTTAAATTGCTCGGTAAAAAAGCCGATTCCTTCTGAAAAGAGGTGGGGAAGGCGCACGTACCAAAGGCTCACCGGCACAAACCACACGGGCTCTGCCATTGCTTGGGCGCGGTTGCTATAGTAACCTTCCAGCCAATCGGCAAAAGTATTGAGGTCGGAATCGGCAGTTGCCGCAGCAGAGGTTGTCATATGCAGGAAGGAGGGTTGCCTGTCTGCAGGATTTCTCGATCCTACGCTTATTCCATCGATTCAGAGGGAGAAGGGAGTTGAGGATCGGCGCAACCAGAGGGCTCAGCGTTGAGGAGTTTGCTCTGCTGAAAGCAATTTTTCTTCTACCATAGAAAGCTATGGCAAAACTCACCCCCAGCTCCAGCTACAGCATTGCCCTACGCCTACGTCTGCCCAACCAGCCGGGGGCGCTGGCCCGTGTTACCCAAGCCATTGCCGAGGTGGGAGGCAGCCTCAGCCAGATTGACCTTATCCACCAATCGGCAGCCGAAACGGTACGGGAAATCTGCGTGGATGCCGTTAGCAGCGAGCACGCCCAGCAAATTCACGCTGCTGTTGCCTCTTTGCCCAACGTGAAGGTGGAGCGGGTGGTGGATCGCACCTTTGAGCTGCACCGGGGAGGAAAGCTACAGGTGGTGGCCAAAAGCCCCCTGGAGAGCGCCGCCGATCTGGCC
This sequence comes from Synechococcus sp. OH30, assembly GCF_047462175.1. Classification (NCBI taxonomy): domain Bacteria; kingdom Bacillati; phylum Cyanobacteriota; class Cyanophyceae; order Synechococcales; family Synechococcaceae; genus Synechococcus; species Synechococcus sp. OH30. The sequence goes on from NZ_JANSIP010000003.1 coordinate 183,837, forward strand.
ATGGCCTATACCCCGGGTGTGGGTCGGGTGGCCCTGGAGATTGCCGCCGATCCCAGTGCTGTCTATGAATACACCATCAAAGGCAATTGCGTTGGCATTGTTACTGACGGCAGCGCCGTGCTGGGCCTGGGAAATATCGGCCCAGAGGCCGCTCTGCCGGTGATGGAGGGGAAGGCAGCTCTGTTTAAGCGCTTTGCCGATATCGATGCTTTCCCCCTCTGCCTGGCTACCCAGGATGTGGGAGAAATCGTGGAGACAGTGGTGCGCCTGGCGCCGGGGTTTGGCGGCTTTAACCTGGAGGACATCAGCGCCCCCCGCTGCTTTGCCATCGAGTCCCAGCTCAAGGCCCGTCTCAGCCTGCCAGTGTTCCACGACGATCAACACGGCACCGCCATTGTCGTGCTGGCCGCCTTGCTGAACGCCTTGAAGGTGGTCAAAAAAAGCCTAGACGAGGTGCGCATTGTCCTCAACGGGGCAGGAGCAGCCGGGATTGCGGTAACGCAACTGCTGCGGCGGGCTGGGGCAGCCCATATCGTGGTCTGTGACCGCCAAGGGATCCTCAGCCGCTCCCGCACCGACCTCACCCCCGAGAAAGCTGCCATTGCCGTTGAGAAGAGTGGATCCCTGGCAGATGCCTTGGTGGGGGCAGATGTGTTCATTGGGGTGAGCGTGGCCAATGCCTTGACCCCAGAGATGGTGGAAAAAATGGCGCCGGATCCCATTGTCTTTGCTCTAGCCAACCCGGTGCCAGAGATTCAGCCGGAGGTGGTGAGCGATCGGGTGGCGGTGATGGCCACCGGGCGCAGCGACTACCCCAACCAGATCAACAATGTGTTGGCCTTTCCGGGGGTATTTCGCGGTGCTCTGGATTGCCGCGCCAAGCAGATCAACATCGAGATGTGCCTGGCTGCCGCCCAGGCCATCGCCAATTTGATCCCACCTGAAGATTTGGATCCCCAGTGGATCATTCCCTCCGTCTTCGACGGGCGGGTAGTTCCCCAGGTGGCTGCCGCCGTGATCCAGGCTGCCCGCCAAACAGGAGTGGCCGGGATCCCTTGAGGGTTGCCCAGGCGGCCCTCCTTTAGGGCAACTGTGGGCAACGAAGAAGTTGCGGGCAGACAGTCCGTTGGCGGAGGAAAACCTTACCAAAAGCGGGTGGAAGGCAGCATCCGCTTGCATCAGTGGTCTGCAGGCTCCTAAAGCGTCAACCCCTTAGGTAGCAAACCATTGCAACTGCAATTTATTCACGTCCTAGCACTGCGCGGAAGCAAGCTGGCAGTGCAGGGAAGATCTCAACATACCGAGCATCAATTTTGTCGGAAATGGCCTGGGGGACGCTTTAGAGCAGCAAATGCGGCAACGTTGAAGTCTACTTTCTTTTTTGGATCCCTTGTAACTTAACAACCCTTCAAGCTTTCTTCCTTCTTTGTGTAGTATTTTGCGCAGACCTCACTGACTTCATCGATTACCCTGAGTTTTAGGTTTCTGATCACTCAGCACTCCCAATGGACATACGTAAGCCGCTCTACGTCCACATCGTCACCACGCTCACCGCTGCTAGCATTGCCGCTTTGCCTCAGTCTGACCTCGGCAGAGCCCTCAGAGTGGCTCTGGTGGTTGGAGCCGGGAACGCAGTAGCCTCGAGGGTTGCTTGGTCTTCTGCCCGAGACAGGGATCGGCGAGTGCAAAGCCTCCAAGCAGAGATTGAAGAGCTACAGGACCAGTCTGCGCGGAAGGAGGAAAGATGGCAGGGTCTCGTCGGAGACTTGTCCCGGCAAGTCCAGGCCAGAGAGGAGGAGTTGCAGAACCGGCAAGCGGAACTGACAGAGCTCCAAACCCAGCTTCAGCAGAGCAGCAAGCAAGTCCAAGATCTGGAA
>NZ_JANSIP010000003.1:185813-288906 GCF_047462175.1 Synechococcus sp. OH30
GCAAAAAAGCGAGCAGCTCCAAGAACTTGAAGCCCAGTTGGCCGAGCGGCGTCAGCTTTTGCAACAGCTCCAAGACAAAGATCGGCAAGTGCGAAGTCTCCAAGCAGAGATAGAGAGGCTGCGTGCGGAGCAGTTCCATGCAGGCGCAGACGAGATTAGAGAGCTGAGACTACAGCTTCAACAAAGGGATGAGGAAATAAAGACGCTGAAGACTGGCATAGAAGGTTATGAAAAGACTCTGTCTACAATTCTCCAGGGAAGAGGGCATTATACAAGGTACGAGCCGTCGGAAATAGATATAGTCTTGAAAATAACCGAGAAAGAGTTTTACCCACAAGAAGCTAAGAGTTTTATTTTGGAAATCCTGAGAGAGAAAATTAATAACGTACACGAAGGGAGCAGAGTCCAGCATATACTTAGAAACTTGGTTGAGAATAACGAAGCAAACGAGGGTGATGATCATCGTCGGAGAATTAGGGAATCTGTAGACAGCTTGTCTTCAGACTACAATGGATGGAGTGATTATTACAGAAAAAGGTTGGAAGAGCTCGGTTTTGAGGTCATCGCGGAAGATAATCATGTCAGGATTTGCTTTCACGGGGATAGACGCTACCAAATTAGCCTGTCCAAAACCCCTAGCGATCGGGAGGCCGGCCACAGCATTTCTCGGGATATCCGCAACACTATTTTTGGTCTCTAGACAATCTTGAGGCGCCTCCTCTGAGGCCAAGAAAAGTTGAACCGAGTCCTGGTAGGCTGGAGAAAAGCCTGGGATCCCTGCCATGTTCTACCTACCGTTCTCGCTGTTGCTGTTTTTGATGCTGGTGCTGCTGCTGCCCTTCCTCTGGCTGGGGCTAGCGGTGGACGTGGTGGCGCTGGCGGTGGAGAAGCTGGGGTTCTCGCGGGAGGGGGCGCTGTTGCTGCTGCTAGCCATCCTGGTGGGCAGCTCGGTCAATATTCCTCTCTATCGCGTCAAGTGCGAGGTAACTCTGGTAGAGGATCTGGCCAGCCTGTGGATGCGGCAATTTTGGGGGATCCCGTTGGCCAAAATCTCCCAGGAGACGGTGATTGCCCTCAACGTGGGTGGAGGGCTGATCCCGGTGCTCTTGGCCCTATATCAATTTGGCCGGGCTGATGGGCTGTTGATCCTGGCTGTAACGGCACTGGTAACGGTGGTCAGCTACTACGCTTCCCACGTGGTGCCCGGGATCGGCATTCAGATGAATCCGCTAGTTGCGCCGGCCACGGCAGCCCTAGCCGCTCTATTCTGGGCCGGGGATCAGGCGCCGGCGGTGGCCTTTGCCGGCGGGGTTTTGGGCACAGTGATTGGAGCGGATCTGCTGCACCTGCCGGAAGTGCTGCGACGCAATTGCTCGGGCATTCTCAGCATTGGCGGGGCCGGCGTTTTCGATGGCATTGCCCTCTGTGGTCTGTTTGCCCTGTTGCTGAGCTAGACCAGCAAATAGGTGAGGGAAAGGGTAACAGCCTGGCTGGGATCCAGCCAGCGCAGATCGGGATCCCCTTCGGGCGGACGACGGGTCAGCTCTTCTAGCAGCATCTGCGTCCACTCCAGCGGTTTGCTGAGCAACATCGGCGAACGGGTTATCCCCTGCTGACGGACCATGGCTTTGAGGGCTTCCAAGCTGGTCGATAAAGGGCGAGTACTGGCCACAAACAATAGCTCAGTCAACCCCTGGGCATGGCAGGTAAGCAGGTCGGGAGGAACGGCAGAGTCAGGCAGGGGCGGTAAGGTCAGGGTACCCTTGGCCTCAAGGCGCAGTGGCAGAGCAGGGTCGTCCTGGGGCAGGGGAGCCAGCAGGTGCACTTGCCCACCGGGATCGACCATCAACAGGTAGCCGAACAGATCTTGGTTCCCCTCGTTGCGCAGGATGAGATAGAGGGGCTCGCCGCGCAGGAAGCGCTGGATGCCTGGCTCCGCAGGGGCTCCTTGGGCAAACCGTGCCGCTCGTGAGGGTTTGAAGGTAGACAATTCTCCCACCACCGCCAGCGGCGAGATGGCCGCGTTGAGGGTGGTCCGCAGGCGCTTGGCTGCCAGCAGATGAGCCAGACGGGGTGCCAGCCGCTGCACCGCTGTAGCTGCCGCTTCCCCTGGCGGGCCACAGGAATTGAGGAGCAACTCGCGTCCCGGCCAAAAAAGGCTGTAGCTGTTAACTTCCAAGGGCTTGGACAAAGCATCCACCTGGAAAGCAGCGGCCATTTCGGGGGTGATGCGGCCCAGCAGGCAATCCACCTGGCGCTCGCGCGGGTTGGCTGTCTCCATCCAGCTGTAGCCAGCGATGGCATTGGTTAGGTCCACCCTTTCAACGCGGCCCAAGCTCTCCTCCAGGCCCACCAGCAGCTTGAGGTTGCTGGGGAGGACGCGCAACTGCTCGCGCACCAGCGTCCCCACCGGAGGCAATTGACCTTCCCCATTGGCCGGCTGCACCTGCGCCCACAGCCCACTGCGAGAACGAACCAGAAGCGGCAGCGGGGAAACGGTGGAAGGTTCGGCAGCAAGGGGAGCCAAAAGAGTACCCGGCTGCAGACCCCACAAGGCGGCCGCCGGGATCCCTCCCAGCCACACCTGGGCTCGATTCCCCTTCACCTCTTGGATGACTCCACTGGCTACCCCTTGGGAAGGGGTAAGAAAGTAGGGGGGGATACGCCGAGCCGTTTCTCTACCTTCGAGGGTAGGACGCTGACAGGAAAATAGGCCCAGCTCCCGCCGCCCCGCCACTTGGCTGAAAGCAATCAGCAGGCGCGTAGCTGGCGTGGTTTCCCACAGGTACTGAGTCAGCAGGTAGGTGAGCACCCCCGCATGGAATCCGGGCCAGGCGGCTTCCGCTGCCAAGTCTTGGGGGGTGGTGGCGGCAATCAACACCCCTTTGGGCGGCGAGGGCCAAGCCTGTTGCTCTGCCGCAGAGGGTAGACGGCCGGGATCCGGCACCGTGGAGGCTGCTGCTGGCAGAGCGGGTGGGCGGGAGCGCAGTTGCAAGTTGCCCCGTACGGCGGGGGCAACATAGGTAAAGCCACAATCAAGTACAGTTGTAATCTGGGCTGTGCCTAGGCCTTGCACAAGCTGGAAAAAGTGCTCCAGACCCATGGCTTCAGGGCCTTCAGGCCCAGACAACAGCAACACCGGTTGCCAGCGCCTCGGCTCGGCCCCTGCCCGCCACTGGCCATAGCCACTAAACTGGATCACCACGGTTGCAGCCGTCTGACTTGAAGCGCCCAGGTGCTCAGCAAAAGCCAATTCGATCCCTTTTGGCGTAGCTGCGGCATCGGTGAGGGTGAGAATGCCTGCTGGGTCAAAGTCAAAGCGGTATAGCAGCAGCTCCCGCTGCAGCTCCACATCTGTAACGCAGCCCTGCAGGGGGGATCCCTCGCCAGGGTAGCGGTTAATGCCAATTAGAAGAGCCAACTTGCGGGAGGTGGCTGCCAAAGCTTGTCCATAACGCTTAGCCTGGCTGGCTAGCCAGCCAGGAGGCAGGCCAAGGCCAGCAGCAGCCAAGAGTAACTTTTGGAGAAAAGACCGCCTTTCCATGCTGACCTGCTGGGTTGCCCCCTTGGCCTAACGGCTAACCCATTGGCCTAAACTTTGCACCCAACCTGTTGCTGCCTATTTCAGGATATCTTTATCCACCCCAGGTTTTTCGAGGGATCTGGGAACAGTTTCCAGCCTTTTTTGACCTTCTTTGGCCCAGCCTCTGCCTCTAGAGCAAGGAGATTTGACGTCCCGGGTCACCCGCCCAGCCCAAAAGCCGCTTGCGAACCCAGCAGGTTAAGATGTGTTACGAGATCCGTCGGGACTTCTATGGGCGCAACACGGTCAACAGTGGCCGCAACCCAGCCAGGGAGGGCAGAACAACCTGTGACGGCGGGGGGGTGGCAACCCTCGCAACCAGCTCTGCGCTATGACCCAGAGCAGTTGGCCAGGCAATACCGGGGGCGCTGGGATCTGGTGCTGAGGCGTCTTTTTCAGTTGATTACCCCCTTTTTGGGACTGTTGATCTGGGTCCTGTGGGATCGCTGGCGGGGAGTGGAGCTGCAAAATCGTCCCCAGCACGCGGCGCGGCTGCGAGAGATCCTCACGCAACTGGGGCCGACAGCTATCAAAATTGGCCAGGCCCTCTCCACCCGGCCCGACTTGGTCTCGCCTCTTTTCCTGGAAGAGCTGGCCAAGCTTCAGGATGAGCTACCCCCGTTTGACAATGCCACTGCCTTTGCCCTCATCGAGTCGGAGCTCGGCCGGCCGGTAGAACAAATCTTTCGCGAGATTAGCCCCGAGCCAATAGCGGCTGCCAGCCTGGGGCAAGTTTACCAAGCCTATTTGCACACGGGAGAGAAAGTCGCTGTCAAGGTGCAGCGACCCGATTTGATTGAACGCATCTCCCTTGACATGTACATCGTTCGTAGCCTGGCCGCCTGGGCCAAGCGCACCTTTCGCCGTATCCGCAGTGACTTGGTGGGGATTGTCGATGAGTTTGCCAGCCGGCTGTACGAAGAGATGGACTACACCCAGGAGGGCCGCAACGCCGAGCGCTTCCTGGAGCTGTATCGCCACCCCTCCATCTACGCTCCCAAAATCTACTGGGAGTACACCCGCACCAAGGTGCTGACGATGGAGTGGATCGACGGCATCAAGCTAACCCAGCTTGACAAGATCACGGCGGCAGGTTTGGACGGGCGGCACCTGATCGAGATTGGGGTTAACTGCTCCCTTAAGCAGCTTTTGGAGCACGGCTTTTTCCATGCCGATCCCCATCCCGGTAATCTCTTAGCGATGTACGACGGGCGGCTGGCCTACATTGACTTTGGGATGATGAGCACCATCCAGCCCCACCAGCGCTACGGCCTCATCAAGGCCATTGTCCACTTGGTGAACCGGGATTTTGTTGCCCTGGCCCAGGACTATGTGGATCTGGAATTCCTAGATCCCGATACTGACCTCACGCCCATCATTCCCGCCCTAGAGGCTGTCTTTGCAGAAGCCTTGGGCAGCTCCGTGGCGGAGCTAAATTTCAAAAGTATTACTGACAGGCTCTCGGGGGTGATGTACGACTTCCCCTTCCGCGTACCTGCCTACTACGCCCTCATCATCCGCTCTCTGCTCACCTTAGAGGGGATCGCCATTGGTTTGGATCCCAACTTCAAAGTGTTGAGCGTGGCCTATCCCTACGTCGCCCAGCGGCTCCTCACCGACCCCGCTCCAGAGCTGCGCGAGTCTCTACGGGAGCTGCTGTTTAACCAGGGGCAATTTCGCTGGAACCGCCTGGAGAATCTGCTGCGCAATGCCGTCAACAGCGAGGATTTTGACCTGCAGGGATCCCTGGAAAAAGCCATTGACTTCCTCTTTTCTGAGCGGGGAGCTTTCCTGCGAGAGCACCTGGTGGATATCCTCTTTTCCAGCTCAGGAAACGGGGCTGCAGACGGCTTGGCCCATCTGCAGCGTCTGTGGGCCATCCTCAGTAGTAACCCAGCCTTTCAGCCGCTGCAACTTCTGCTTCTGGTGGCCAAGGTAGCCACTAGACCGGAGGCCCAACAACTGGGGCAGCAGCTGGCCTCCCGCTGGTTGCAGCGCCTGGCAGCCCGTCTAATCCGAGACTTGTTGCTGGCGGAGGAGGAGAAGGAGCCACCAGCCTCCCTAGATGGGCGAACGGGATCCCCCAAACCAGCGACTCGCCTCTCCGCTTCCGTAGCGTAGGGGTAGGCAAGCTGGGGAAATTCGAGCTAGCTTTGCTTGCTGCAGAACTTCCCCAGCCAACCCCCTAGTCTAGTTTGCTGCCTCAGCTTCCCCTACTGGGCGCTGTCGTTTTTGGGACTGGGAGTGTTGAGAGCTAGCATCATCCACTCGGAAAATTCATCGCGGCGGAAAACTTGGGGACAGGAGCGCGGGCCAAAACGCAGTAGGCTAGGCATGCCGTGCTCTTTGAGGCGAGCTCGCAGCCAGGTGCCAACGCCTGTCTTGCCATCGTTGGGCATTTCGGTTTGAAAGTCACTGTACATCAGCAACAACTGACTGCGGGACTGGAGCACGGCGTTTTCTTGGATCAACTTCGGCAGGGAAAGGCTAGCGTCTGAATTGCTGGCTTTGGTTGGCTCATGACGACGGCTGCGAGAACGAGATTTAGCACTTTCGCGGTTCTTACGAGCTTTCGGTTCAATGGCCATAGAATCTCCTAGACAACTAAGGGACTCCCAGAAGGGACAAAAGCCGGAACTCGCAGGCTGAAGAAAGAGCCCGCTGCGGAAGGTAGCTCGATGGGTACAGTCCTGGAGCAATCGCTGAGAAGTAGGGACACACGCTCTCAGTCCAGCGAGGGAAAAACTGCGCCAGCTTGCCACCAAAGCTTGAGATCCCTTGCCTGCCGCGGCAATCTCCAGCGCATCGAGTTCCTGGCCACACATCCAGGACTTGGCTTCGTTTTGCCTAACGGGGCTTGGCTACCCCCAGTCTGCAGAGTAGGGAAGTCCGGATGTTACTTTTAATATGACTTAAAACCGGACAGGTGAACACTCCTTAGCCAGAAGCAAGCTCAGGTTTGCAGGTTTTGTCGGCCGTTGCGGAGCACCCGCAGCGACTCCAGCAGCCGCATCTCCAGATCCTGTAAAACCTGATCCACGTAGCGGTGGGCCTCCCGCTGGAGACGCTCTGACTCTTGGAGGGTCTGTCGCCGCACTTCCTCGCTCTGTTGGTAGGTTTGCCGCAACAACTGTTCCGCTTGAGCTTGGGCTTGGCGGAGGATGGTTGATTCGCTAACAAGCTGCTCGGCCCGGCGCTGGGCCATGGCCACGATTTCCTGGGCGTAGCGATGGGCCTCCGCCAAGATCTGATCCCGCTGGCGCAGCACTTCCTCAGCTTCCTCCAAAGCAGTGGGCAAGGTAAGGCGAATGAAGTCCAACTGCTCCAGGATCTTTTCTTCGTCGATGAGGGTGCGAGACCAGAACAAACGGGGACTGCTGAGAATGGCCGCCTCCAGTTGATCCAGGGCCTCCTGAACACGCATTAATGCCAGGGCCTGATCCCCAGGCAGCTCCCCAGCACGATTGAAGGCATCAGAGGACAATTCTTGCATTAGTCCAGCAAAGGAGGCCGGATAACCCCTACCATATCCATATCAGGTTTCCTGCTGCTTCAGCCAGCGGTTAGTGCGGGGCGGAAAAGCCCGCTCGCGTTAGCGGGACATAGTCCTTAAGCGACTTGAGTCGCTTGCCAATGCTACAATTGCTCCTAGGCAAGCACCTGCCCCGGTAAAAAATCCGGACAGGGCTGTAAGTCAACAAGTAAGCGGAGCCAACCATCTAGGGGCGTTTTGACAGCGCCTTTACGAGTCCCTCTGTGGACTGCGTAAGAATCCCTTGACTAAGGACTATGTCTTGCTTCGCGACTAGTCAGGGGAGTGTCAATAGGGAGTGGACTTGGATTGCTTTCTGCCCATGCCCCAGCCGCAGCCTCCCCACCGATTAGAAGATCAATTTGTGGAGAATGTCTCCCGCTACCCTACCTACTTCATTACTGTCTTGCTAGGAGGGATCTGGGCTGGCCTCCAGCCCTTTGTGAACCTGTATCGCAAAAGCCGGACGGCAGGGGCTCTGGTGACGCTGGGAGCCCTGGCTCTGCTGCTGTTTGTCTATTTCACCCTGCGGGCAATGACGGGGCATCCCTTTCTTCCAGCCTGGATGTTGGGCTGAGGGGGAGGATCCTCTCCGTCGCTTACAAAAGCAAGTGCCCCCCACCGCCTGCTTAGATCCGGGTGCTGCTTTAAGCCGAGCGAGCTCCTAAGAGATCCCTAGGGGTGGCGGTAGCAAGCGGAGGAGGTTTGCCGCTAGCTTGGTAGGGGTATCTCCATATTTGAGCTCATGGCAGATTGGATCCTGTTGGCGCTGGTGGGTTCAACAACCTACCTGCTGCTACAAAAAAGCGTGGCCCGCCTCTCCAAGGTGCCGTGGCGGATCCTGTGGCTGGTGATGATGCTGCCCCCCCTGATTTGGGTGCTGGGGCGGCAGGTGTTTCAGTACGAAATGCCCCCTTTGCTGATGTTGGGGCTGTTTTTGGCTTCTTACTTTGCCAGCATGACCCTGGTGCGGCGGGGGCGTCTCCAGGCTCCACCAGCAAGCCCTCCGCCTCGGGCGGAAAACACCCCGGTCAAGCGGGATCCCGAACCAGAGCAGGAGCCTTTGCTGGAGAGAGAGGAAGACGAGGAGGAAGGGGCTGCGGCTGCTCCCCTTTCCATCGCTGAGGTGTCGCGGGAAAAGCTCAATCGCTGCTTTCCTTGGAACGTTTTCTATCTGCAAAGCGTGGAATACCGCCCTCAGGCCATCATCTGCCGCGGCAATTTGCGGGCGGATCCCACCGAAGCCTATGAGCGGGTGCAGCGGAATGTGGAAACCACCTTTGGCAAGCGCTTTCTAGTGGTGCTCCAGGAGGGGTTTGCCGGCAAGCCCTTTTTTGCTCTGGTGCCCAACCCAGCGGCGCGGCGCTCCCCAACCCGTCAGGAAGAATGGCCTCTGCTGGCGCTGGGGCTACTGCTGTTTACCTTTTGGACAACTCTAACTGCCGGCGCCCAGGCGGCTGGGGTCAGCCCTGATCGGTTGCTGCATTTGCCCTCGCTACTGCAGGGGCTGCCCTATGCGGTGGGGATCCTGGCCATTCTGGGATCCCATGAGGGGATCCGCTACTGGGTGGCCCGCCGCCACGGCATCAAAACCTCGCTCCCCTACTTCATTCCGGTGCCTTTTGTTTTGGGAACTTTTGGGGCCTTCATTGAGCTGAAAGAACCGGTGCCCAACCGCAAGGTGCTGTTTGACATTGCCGTTGCCGGGCCGCTGGCAGGCAGCCTCGTTGCTTTGGCAATGTTGCTCCTGGGGCTAGTCTTTTCGACGCCTGCGGATCCTCCGGCAGTGCCAGAGGGGCAGCCGACCCCGATTAGCTTCCATCGCATCGATCCACGCCTATCGGTGCTGCTAGCAATCCTGGCGCGTATGGTGCTGGGGGATCAATTGCAGCCGGGCCAGGTGATCGATCTGCACCCCTTGGCCTTTGCCGGCTGGCTGGGTCTAGTGGTGGTTGCCTTTAACCTGGTGCCGGTGGGCCAACTGGATGGGGGCCACCTTGTCCACGCCGTCTATGGCCAGCAGATGGGGGCCAATGTGGGGCGAGTAACTCGCTGGCTGGTGCTGCTGCTGGCCTTGACGGTGCAGCCCTGGCTGTTATTGTGGGCGCTGCTGCTGTTTGTTATCTCCAGTGCCGACGAGCCGGCCCTCAACGACGTCACTGAGCTGGATGAGGGGCGGGAGCTGCTGGGGCTGGGGATGCTGACGTTGCTGGTGTTGATCCTGCTGCCGGTGCCACCCTTTTTGCAAACTTGGTTGGGCTTGGCCTAGTTCGGGGTAGGATCCAAACCACGCCTAACCAGCTCAGCCCTAGCCATGCCAGCAGGTTTAATTGTCCAGAAGTACGGCGGCACCTCTGTCGGCTCCATTGAGCGCATCCAGGCCGTGGCCCAGCGGGTGGCCCACACGGTGGATCAGGGCCAGCGGGTGGTGGTGGTGGTCTCAGCGATGGGAGAGGAAACAGACCGCCTGGTGGAACTGGGGGAACAGATCCTCCAGGGATCCCCGACCACGCCGGCCCAGTGGCGGGAGTGGGACATGCTCCTTTCCACGGGCGAGCAGGTAAGCATTGCCCTGCTGGCCTTGGCGCTGCAGCGCTTGGGCTATCCTGCCGTTTCGCTGACGGCGGCTCAGGTAGGGATTGTTACCACCCGGGATCACGGGCGGGCCCGCATTTTGCACATCCACACCGACCGCCTCTGGCAGCACTTGGAGCGGGGAGAGGTGGTGGTGGTGGCCGGCTTTCAGGGCATCACCAGCCTGACTGAGCTGGAAATTACCACCCTGGGGCGGGGGGGATCCGACACTACGGCGGTGGCTTTGGCGGTGGCTCTGGGAGCAGAGCTGTGCGAGATCTACACCGATGTGCCAGGGATCTTTACTACCGACCCGCGCAAGGTACCCGAGGCTAGGTTGTTGCCAGAGATTACTGCCGACGAGATGCTGGAGCTGGCCAGCTTGGGAGCGCAGGTGCTCCACCCCCGCTCCGTAGAAATTGCCCGCAACTACGGCGTCAAGCTGCGGGTGCGCTCCAGCCTGGAGCCGCTGCAGGCAGGATCCGAGGGCACCCTCATTCTTTCTCCTCCTCCCCGCCCTCGCCCCGCCGATAGTAGCATTGAGCTGGGCCGGGCAGTGGATACGGTGGAGCTGGATTGGGATCAGGCCAAGGTGGTGTTGGTGGGAGTGCCGGATCGCCCGGGCATTGCCGCTCAGCTGTTCCAGGAAATTGCGGCAGCCGGGATCAACGTCGATTTAATCCTGCAGTCGCTCCACCTCAGTGCAGCCGAGGGATCCCCTACCAACGACATTGCCTTTACCGTCAGCCGGGCGCAGGCAGCCCAGGCGGCAGCCGTGGCACAGCAGGTGGGCCAGGAGCTGGGGTGTAGGGAAGTCCTCGTCGAGGAGGCGGTGGCCAAGGTCAGCATTGCCGGGGTGGGGATGATGGGTCGCCCGGGCATTGCCGCCGAGATGTTTCGAGTGCTAGCGGAAGCCGGGATCAATCTCCAGATGATCTCCATGTCGGAGATCAAGGTAAGCTGTGTGGTGGCTGCTGAGCGGGCTGGGGAGGCCGCCCTGGCCTTGGGAGAAGCCTTTCAGGTCATCCCCCACTTGCATCGGGTCACGGTAGCTCCTGGCCGGGATCCCCTCCCCAGCAGCCACCCCGTGCGGGGCGTTGCCCTGGATCTCAAGCAGTCGCGGCTGGGCATCCGCAAGGTGCCGGACCGCCCAGGGACGGCTGCCCATCTGTTTGGGCGCCTGGCCGCAGCTGGCGTTATCGTCGATACCATCATCCAAAGCCAGCGGGGCTACCACAATGGGATCCCCAGCACCGACATTGCCTTTACTGTGCCCCAGGAGCAAGCGCTGGCGGCTGAGGCCGTGTGCCGGCAGGTGGCCGAGGAGCTGCAGGCGGCGGGGGTCGAAGCCGACCACGATATCGCTAAGGTGAGCATCGTCGGCGCCGGCATGGAAATTTATCCCGGCGTCGCCGCGCGCTTTTTCGCTGCCTTGGCCAACGCCGGGATCAACATTGAGATGATTGGCACCTCAGAGATTAAGGTAAGCTGCGTGGTGCGACGGGAGCAAGGAATCCGCGCTCTGCAAGCTGCCCACCGCGCCTTTGAACTCGACCGAGCCTAGTCGGCTTTGGCTGCCAGCAGCAGGGGGAAGTGGTGGGCGTTGGGGGCGTGCATGGCCTGGATCCCCAGGTTGGCGCGGTTGAGGAGGTCGGCGTAGGTGGGGATAAACCGACCCTGGCTATCCAGAATGGACTGGTTGAAGTTGAAGCCATTGAGGTTAAAGGCCATCACCCCAATGCCAATGGCTGCCGCCCAAATCCCTACGGTCGGCAGGGCCGCCATCCAGAAGTGGACAGAGCGGCTGTTGCGCCAGCCAAGGCTTGGGATCCCCAGCCGCCCCAAAAAGGCGTAGTGGCCGGCCAGGAAGTTGTAGGTGACCTCCTCTTGGCCAAAGCGGTAGCCGGCATTGGCCGACTCCTCTTCCGAGGTCTCCCGGATTAGGCTGGAGAGCACTAGGGAGCCGTGTAGAGACGCCAACAGGGCGCCGCCAAACACCCCGGCTACCCCCAGCCAACTGGTGGGGTGCATCAAGAGGTTGTGTTCCGCCTGGAAGGCCAGCATGAAGTGGAAGGTACCGGCAATCCCCAGCGGCAGTCCCTCTGAGAAGCTGCCCTGGCCGATGGGGTAGACCAAGAGCACCGCTGTAGCGGCAGCCGCTGGCGCAGAAAAGGCCACCGCAATCCAGGGGCGCATGCCCAGCCGGTAGCTCAACTCCCACTGCCGGCCAAGGTAGCACCACACCCCAAGGAGAAAGTGAAACACGATGAGCTGGTAGGGGCCGCCGTTGTAGAGCCACTCATCCAGGGAAGCAGCTTCCCAGATGGGGTAGAAGTGCAGGGCAATGGCGGCTGAGGTGGGCACCACCGCTGCAGAAATGAGGTTGTTGCCCCCCAACAAAGAGCCAATCACCGGCTCGCGGATCCCGTCCATATCCACCGGCGGCGCGGCAATGAAGGCAATTACAAAACAAAAGGCTGCCGCCAACAACGTTGGGATCATCAATACGCCAAACCAGCCAATGTAAAGCCGGTTTTCGGTGCTGGTAATCCACTGACAAAAACTTTCCCAACTCCACAGCCGCCGCGCAGCAGCGGAGCGACGAATGACCGTACTCATAGGCCAACTCCTAGAAAATTTCAGCAAAGCCACCTCCCCCCTGCCTTTGCCGAACTGATCTCAGGAGCCCCTTCGACAAGGCCTAGGGGAGCTTTCTTCCAAACTAGACAGTTTTCGGGATGCCGACAGGGATCCCTAACGTGTGCAGCCAGAATGTGAAACAAATTGATGTATCGATACAAATAGGCAAATCAGTGTTGCGATTTTGATGCCTTGGTCTCGGCTTTTCCTGGGCAGCCAAGGCCACTTTCTCCAGCCGAGAACTCTAGAATTTCTTAAGGTGAAGGTCTTAAGAATTTCTTCAGAAAGGTAACCTAAGAAGGCTGAGATCTATCTCCCAATTTCGGCGTGAAACTCCTGCAGGGACTTCACCTGTAGGGATCCCGACTGCAGGGCGCGGATGGCAGACGCGGTGGCCTTGGCCCCGGCCAGAGTAGTAACCAAAGGGATCTTGTAGGCCAGGGCAGTGCGCCGGATCTTCCGCCCATCCTGTTGGGCCTCGCTGCCGGAAGGGGTATTGACAATAAGCTGAATCTGGCGGTTTTTGATGGCGTCGATAACATGGGGCCGGCCCTCGTGCAGCTTGAGCACCTTCTCGACAGGGATCCCGTGTTGGGCCAGAACTTTTTGTGTGCCGGCAGTGGCCAGCAGACGAAAGCCCAGCTTGACAAACTCTTGGGCCAGTGGGATCACGGCCTGCTTGTCGCGATCGCTAACGCTGATGAACACCGTGCCCCCTAGGGGCAGGTTCTGGCCGGCAGCCAGTTGCGCCTTGGCAAAGGCACGGCCAAAGTCGGTGTCAATCCCCATCACCTCGCCGGTGGAGCGCATCTCCGGCCCCAGCAGCGTGTCGGTACCAGGAAACTTGTGAAACGGCAGCACCGCCTCCTTGACAGCCACGTAGGGTGGGATCACCTCCTGGGTAAAGCCCAGCTCCGCCAGGGTTTTGCCGCTCATCACCTGGGCGGCATAATCGGCCAGAGGGCGGCCAATGGCCTTGCTGACAAATGGTACGGTGCGGGAAGCGCGCGGGTTGGCCTCCAGGACGTAAACCTGCTCCTTCTGGACGGCGTACTGCACGTTAATGAGTCCCACCACCCTGAGAGCTTGCGCCAGCTTCACCGTCCAGTCGCGAATCACCTGCAGCACTGCGGGGCTGAGGGTGCGGCTGGGCAAGACACAGGCGGAATCCCCCGAGTGGATTCCGGCCTGCTCGATGTGCTCTAGGATCCCGCCGATGGTTACAGCCCCGGTGCGGTCGGCAATGGCATCCACATCCACCTCTACCGCCTCTTCCAAAAACTGGTCCACCAGCACAGGACGGTCGGGATCCACTGCCACGGCTAGCTGCATGTAGCGCTGCAGATCCTGGTCGGAATAGACAATCTCCATGGCCCGCCCCCCCAGCACATAGCTGGGCCGCACCACCACCGGGTAGCCGATGCGGCGAGCAATTTCCAGGCTTTCTTCCACGCTGTGGGCAATGCCGTGGGCCGGCTGGCGGATCCCCAATTCCTGAAGCAGGCGCCCAAAACGACCGCGATCCTCGGCTATGTCAATGGAGTCAGGGGAAGTGCCCCAGATGGGCGCCTGAGCTGCTGCCAGCCTCTGGGCCAGCTTCAGGGGGGTTTGGCCGCCAAACTGCAGGATGAGCCCCACCGGCTGCTCAGCTTCGACCAGGTTCATCACCTCTTCATAGGTCAGGGGCTCAAAGTAGAGGCGATTGGCGGTGTCGTAGTCGGTGGAAACCGTCTCGGGGTTGGAGTTGACCATGATGGTCTCATATCCAAGACGGCTGAGGGCAAAGGCGGCATGACAGCAGCAGTAGTCAAATTCGATCCCTTGGCCAATGCGGTTGGGGCCGCCCCCCAGGATCATCACCTTCGGCTTGGCGGTGGGGAAGGTCTCGGATTCCCTCTCGTAGGTGGAGTACTGGTAGGGGGTGGTCGCCTCGAACTCGGCGGCACAGGTATCGACGGTTTTGTAGGTGGGGATCACCCCCAGTGCCTTGCGGCGATCCCGCACCTGCGCTTCAGTGGAGCCGGTCAGGTGGGCAATTTGTCGGTCGCTGAAGCCCATTTGCTTAAGGTGGCGCAGATCCTCAGCACTCAGGGATCCCAGCTCCCGCCCCTTGAGGGCTTGTTCCACTTCCACCAGCTCCTGCAGCTTGTCGATAAACCAGGGATCAATGTGGGTAAGCTGGGCAATTTCCTGAACGGAAAAACCCATGAGCAGGGCGGTGCGAATGGTCAAGAGGCGAAAAGGGTTGGGGGTGCGCAGGTTGGCCCGCACCTCCTCTGGGGTAGGGAAGACTTCCGGTCGGTCGCTGCCAAAGCCAGGGCGGTCGATCTCTAGGGATCGCAGCGCCTTCTGGAGGGATTCTTGGAAGGTGCGGCCAATGGCCATTGCCTCCCCCACCGACTTCATCTGGGTGGTCAAAACCGGCTCTGCACCGGGGAACTTCTCAAAGGCAAAGCGGGGGATCTTGGTGACCACATAGTCGAGGGTAGGCTCAAAGCTGGCCGGCGTTTTGCGGGTAATGTCGTTGGGGAGCTCCGGCAGCGTGTAGCCCACGGCCAGCTTGGCGGCAATCTTGGCAATGGGGAAGCCGGTGGCCTTGCTGGCCAAAGCAGAAGAGCGGGAAACCCGCGGGTTCATCTCGATCACCCGCACTTCACCATTGGCGGGGTTGACGGCAAACTGCACGTTGGATCCCCCCGTTTCCACCCCAATTTCGCGCATGATGGCGATGGCGTAGTCCCGCAGCCGCTGGTACTCCTTGTCGGTGAGGGTCTGGGCCGGGGCCACGGTGATGGAGTCGCCGGTGTGTACCCCCATGGGGTCAATGTTTTCAATCGAGCAGATGATGACCACGTTGTCCGCCAGATCCCGCATCACCTCCAGCTCAAACTCCTTCCAGCCAATCACCGACTCTTCCACCAGGATCTGGGAGACCGGGCTGGCCTCCAGGCCGGCGGCGCAGATCTCTTCAAATTCTTCTTGGTTGTAGGCCACACCGCCGCCGGTGCCTCCCAAGGTATAGGCAGGGCGGATGATGAGGGGATAGCCAATCTCTTGGGCAATCTGCTTGGCTTCGGCCAGGCTGCGGGCCAACCCTGAGCGGGGCACGGCCAGGCCAAGCCGCTGCATTGCCTGCTTAAAGAGCTCCCGATCCTCCGCCTTTTCAATAGCCTCCCGCTTGGCCCCAATTAGCTCCACCCCGTACTGGTCCAGGATCCCGCGCCGGGCCAGCTCCACCGCCACATTTAAGGCCGTCTGACCCCCCATGGTGGGAAGGAGGGCATCGGGGCGCTCCCGCTCGATAATTTTGGCCACCACGTCTGCCGTTACGGGCTCAATGTAGACGCGATCCGCCATGCTGGGATCCGTCATGATGGTGGCCGGGTTGGAGTTGACCAGGATTACCTCGTAGCCCTCCTCTCGCAGGGCTTTGCAGGCTTGGGTGCCCGAGTAGTCAAACTCGCAGGCTTGGCCAATAACAATAGGCCCCGCTCCGATGAGCAAGATCTTGTGAATGTCAGTACGACGCGGCATGGGATCCCTGGGGTGGCAAGGTCAGCCTTCTATTTTAAGAGGCAGGCTCAGCTCAGGGTGTGAAAGGGAGGGGAATGGGGTACCTTGAACGAGGAGCTCTAGAAGTGGTGGCTGTTGGTCAAAGATGAACTTACCCAGCCTCCTCTGGCCGAATCCTGACGCGATCCCGACTCCGCCTCAGCCGGGGATCCTAGGCATCTTGGCTTCCGGCAACGGCAGCAATTTCGAGGCCATTGCCCAGGCCATCGAGGCCGGCGAGTTGCCAGCCCACATTGCCGTTGTTATCACCAACAATCCCGAGGCCTATGTGCGGCAGCGGGCGCAGCGAAGAGGGATCCCCTGTGTCCTGCTCAACCATCGGGAGTATCCTAGTCGGGAGGCGCTGGATGCCGCCATCGTGCAGGTGCTGCAGCAGCATCAGGTGGAGTGGGTAATCATGGCTGGCTGGATGCGCTTGGTGACCCAGGTGTTGCTGTCTGCCTATCCGGAGCGGGTCTTAAACCTTCACCCCAGCCTCCTGCCCAGCTTCAAGGGCCTGCGGGCGGTCGAGCAGGCGCTGGCGTGCGGCGTAAAAATTACTGGCTGCACCGTCCACCGCGTCACATTGGAAATGGACAGCGGCCCCATCGTGGCCCAAGCAGCCGTGCCGGTTCTGCCGGAAGATACGGTGGAGTCTCTGCACCGGCGCATCCAGGTCCAGGAACATCGCCTTTATCCCCTGGCCATTCGCCTCTGCCTAGCCGAGGGATCCCGCCTTCCCAAGCTGAGTTGAGTCCTGGCGGGTCGCCCGGCCCTCTGGCAAGAATGGAGCCGTTTTGGGGTGGGGGTGCTGCCACAAGCGGTGATGGCGGAGCTGGAACGCCTGAGCCGACAGGCTATCGATCCCCAGGAAGAATCGATAGCGCGCGCCTTCTTGCGCCAGGGGTCCAGTTTGGGATTTGCCGTCTCGGCAGCCCGCGCTGGGGTGGGGGACGCCAACGCTGGCCAGCAGTCACGGGGAGTTTGCCTGGAGCAGGCCATTGTCGAGTGACCTATGCCCTTGCCCAACAGCAGCCAGGCTCCCTGGTGGTGGTGAGTAACAATCGGCCGTTGGTAGGCAGGCACTGGGTGTCCCTAACCCCTGGCCGAGCTCAACCGGTGGATGCGCCAGCCGCAGCAACCCCAAGCGGTGGTCATGGCTTTACGGCGGCTGCCAGGGCCCCCCCTTCCTGCTACTCCGTTGCGCCCCTCCCCAACTTCTGCAAAACCACCCTCCCCGCCTCAAGAGGGATCCCGACCTGCCCAGAGCAGATCTCAAGTTGGCTTGGCCCTCCAAAGCGCCCTGGCGCTGCTGTTGGCCTTGACCTTTTTCTCAGCATCAGGGTTGTTGGCCTGGCGCGTGCTGGATCTGGCGGGGAGCGAAGGGATCTGGCGGCGGCTGCCCCTGTCTTGGCTCCCTTGGCTGCGGGATCTCTAGCCGCCTTGCCGGCAGCAGCCCAAACAGGCGTATGCTAGGGTGAAGGCTTTCTCAAAACCAGTCCCCACCCATGACGGCAACAGCTGACCTTTGGCCCCAGCTTTTAGGCCAACTGCTGGAGCGGCAATCCCTCAGCGAGGCCCAGGCGGAGCAGCTTATGAACGGCTGGTTGCACAACCAAGTGCCGGATGTGGTGTCGGGAGCGATCTTGGCGGCCTTGCAAGCCAAGGGAGTGAGCGCCAGCGAGCTGGCCGGCATGGCGCGGGTGCTGCAGCGCGCTTCTCTGGGATCCCCTCTGGAGCTGCCCCTCTTGCTGGATACCTGCGGCACCGGGGGAGATGGGGCCGGGACGTTTAACATTTCCACCGCCGTGGCCTTCGTGGTCAGCGCTGCCGGGATCCCGGTAGTAAAGCATGGCAACCGTTCCGCTTCCGGCAGAGTGGGCTCGGCGGACGTGCTGGAGGCTTTGGGGGTGAACCTCAACGCCGAGCCGGAGCGGGTGCGGGCGGCAGTGGCAGAAGTGGGCATTACCTTTCTCTTTGCCCCCCACTGGCACCCAGCGATGCGGGCGGTAGCTCCCTACCGACGGGCCCTCAAGGTGCGCACTGTTTTCAACCTGCTGGGGCCCTTGGTCAATCCTTTCTACCCCAACCGGCAGGTGATCGGGGTTTATGCGCCGGAGCTGGTGCCGGTCATGGCCGAGGCTCTGCGCCTGCTAGGGCGGAAAGCAGCCATCGTACTCCATAGCCGGGAAGGCCTTGACGAAGCTGGCCTTGCCCAGCCCACGGACTTGGCCGTTCTCTCCCAGGGATCCCTGCGCACGGAAGTCTTGAACCCGCGAGATTACGATCTCACGCCTGCGTCCGTCCAGGCTCTCCAGGGAGGGGACTTAGCGGAAAATGCCGCTATCCTCAGCCGCGTCCTCCAGGGAGAGGGGGAACCTGCCCAGCGGGATGTGGTGGCCCTCAATGCGGCGCTCGCTCTCCAGGTAGCGGGAGCTGTGGCTGACTTGAGAGCCGGAATTGCCCGCGCGCGGGAGATCCTTGCCAGCGGCGCCGCTTGGGATCGCCTGCAAAGGTTGGTCAACTTCCTCCAGCCCTGAGGCCAAGCTCTGCTTCCTTTGCCATGGGCTGGGGAACCTCCCGCCAACCCCGCTGCCCCGGCCCCCCTGTGTTTTAAAACTCCCGTCCTCGCCCAAAGGCCAGCACCTCCTCCACCCCCAGGCGGGGCTTGCGCGGCAAGTTGCCCGCGGCGGGGTAGCCCACCGCCAGCAGCATCACCGGCACGTAGCGGTCAGCAATGGCGAACTCCCGCTTCACCCCTTCTGGGTCAAAGCCAATCATCGGCCCGCTCACCAAGCCCTTTGCCTGGGCCGCAATCATCAAGGCCATGGCCGCCAGCGCCCCAGAGCGAATCGCCTCATCCCGCGCCAAGGTGGGGTTGTTGGCGTAGGTGGCTTGGGCCATGTTGACCCAGCTTTCTGCCCGTTCCGGGGGGAGAATCCCCGCAGCCACTGCTCTTTGGACAATCTCAGGCAGCTTCTCATAGCCTTTGAGATCCCCCAGGACAATGAACACCACCGCCGCATCCGCCACCTTCTGTTGGTTGTAGGCTAGGGCTTTGAGGCGCTCTTTGTCCTTGGGATCAGTGACGGCCACAAACCGCCAGTGCTGGATGTTGAAAGAGGAAGGAGCTTCCGTAGCATAGGCCACCAGCTCTCGGATCTCCGCTTCCGATAGAAGCCGGCTGGGATCGAAATGATCGGCGGAGACGCGCGTCTTGAGAGCAGTTAGGGCGTCCATGGATGGGCCTCCTCAAAATGGACAGCTCAAGAGCAACAGGGCTGCTCACCCCAGGGCTAACGGCAGAACTGGTAAGCAGCTCGACATTCTGGGTTCAAACAATCTGCCCCCTCCAATATATCTCCTGCTTTGGCCGGGGGCAACTGGCGAGCTGGGGTTGGTCAGAGGGGATCCCTGACGCGAAGGCAGGTATGATGGAGAAGCGAGCTGGTCTCATCTGGAGGGCCAGGTGACGTTGTCCAATTGGTGTGGTGGAGGGGGAGAAGCAATCGGTGAACTTCGGTCGAGTGCTAACGGCCATGGTGACTCCCTTTACGGAAGAGGGGGAAATCAATTATGATGAGGCCGCTCGTTTGGCCGATTACTTGGTAACCCACGGCAGCGATGGCTTGGTGGTCTGCGGCACCACTGGCGAGTCTCCCACCCTCAGCTGGCAAGAGGAGTACGAACTGTTTCGGGTGGTACGGGAGGCCGTAGGGGGGCGGGCCAAGGTGATTGCCGGCACAGGCTCCAACTCCACCCGCGAGGCTATCGAAGCCACTAAAAAAGCTGCCCAGTTGGGCCTGGATGGCTCCCTCCAAGTGGTGCCCTACTACAACAAGCCCAGCCAGGCGGGGCTCTACGAGCATTTCAAGGCTATTGCCCAAGCCAGCGACTTGCCCATCATGCTCTACAACATCCCCGGCCGCACAGGGGTAAGCCTCCAGCCGGAAACAGTGGCGAAATTGGCGGAGTTGGAGACCATTGTTGCCATTAAGGAAGCCAGTGGTATAATGGACGTAGTCTCGGAAATTCGGCGGCTTACCCCCCCTCGCTTTAGTATCTACTCTGGGGATGACTCCCTGACGTTGCCAATTTTGTCCTTAGGAGGGAGGGGGGTAGTCAGCGTAGCCAGTCACCTGGTTGGACCGCAGCTGCAGGAATTGATCCAAAGCTACGCTAAGGGGCAGCACGAGCAAGCTTTAGCCTACCACTTACGTCTCTTGCCGCTGTTTAAGGTTTTGTTCATTGAGACCAACCCCGTTCCCATCAAGGCGGCGCTGGCAATGCAAGGTTGGCAAGTGGGTCAAGTGCGCTCTCCCTTAGCCCCTCTTCAGGCCAATTCTCTACAGACTTTGCGACAAGTACTGCAAGAGATGGGGCTACTCGAGGAGGCGCAGGGATCCAAACCAGCGGCAGCAAAGGCTTCATGACCACATCTTTTTCGAGTTGTGCCTCTACTGGAGGGAGGTTTTTAGGGGAAACTTCGCGGAATTTAACCTGTGGTTAAATCAGCTGTCCTTTTAGGATTTTTTGCTCTTTCCCAACTGGGAGGGGACAGGTTCTGGTAGCAAAATCCAGCTTTCCCTGCTGACTTTGCTGCTGGCTTTCAGGGCTTTGTCTGCATCGGTTTTTGTTTGTTCAGCTGTCGCTGTTGAGGATCTGTAGCTCGTATGCCAACACCACGGACTTCGGTTGCTTCCCGTCCTGGGACCTCTGCTGCCAAGCCCACTTCCTCCCTGCAGATGATCCCGCTAGGAGGCGAACGCGAGATTGGCAAAAACACCTGGGTCTTCCGCTACGAAGACGACATCATCCTGCTGGATGCCGGCCTGGCTTTCCCCGATGAGACAATGCACGGTGTCAACATCGTGCTACCGGACATGACCTATATCAAGCAAAACCGGGACAAGCTGCGGGCAATGGTGGTTACCCACGGCCATGAAGATCACATTGGCGGGATCCCTTACCACTTGCGGGAATTTGACATCCCAGTCATCTATGGCCCCCGCTTGGCGCTGGCGCTGCTGGAGGAAAAACTGCGCGATATGGGTCTTCTGAATCGTACAGAATTGCGCCCCGTGGGGCCGCGGGATATTGTGCGCCTGAGCAAGAACTTCTTTGCCGAATTTATTCGCAATACCCACTCTTCTGCCGACAGCTTTACCGTGGCTTTGCACACGCCGGTGGGCGTTGTCATCCAGACGGGCGACTTCAAGATTGACCACACGCCGGTGGATGGCGAGCGCTTTGACCTCCATCGGCTAGCTGAGCATGGGGAAAGGGGGGTGCTCTGTCTTATCAGCGACTCCACCAATGCTGAGGTACCCGGCTTTACTCCTTCTGAAGCCGCGGTAGTGCCGGGCCTCACCAAAGCCATTGCGGAAGCTAAGGGACGGGTAATCATCACTACCTTTGCTTCTTCGGTGCATCGCCTCAATTTGGTGTTGCAGATTGCCGAGCAGCAGGGCCGGGTGGTATCTCTGCTGGGGCGCTCGATGTTAAACGTGGTGGCCCACGCGCGGCGCCTGGGCTACATCCGCTGCAAGGATGAAACGCTGCAGCCGATGCATGTCATCAACAGCTTGCCGGATGATAAGGTAATCATCCTCACCACGGGATCCCAAGGCGAACCCCTGGCTGCTTTGACCCGCATTGCTAACGGCGAGCATCCGCAGTTGCAGATTAAGCCGGGAGATACAGTGATCTGGTCGGCCAACCCCATTCCCGGCAACACGCTGGCGGTAACGCGGGTCATCGACAAGCTGATGGAGCTGGGGGCAAATGTTATCTACGGCAAAGACAAGGGGCTGCACGTCTCCGGCCACGGCTGCCAGGAAGATCAAAAGTTGATGATCGCCCTCACCCGTCCCAAGTTCTTTGTCCCCACCCACGGGGAGTACCGCATGCTGGTCAAGCACGCCGAAACGGCAATGAGCATGGGGATCCCGCGGGAAAACATCGTGATCATCGACAATGGCGATGTGGTGGAGGTGAACCAGGAGCGCATTGCTGTCGTCGGCAAGGTGCCCACGGGGGTACAGATGATTGCCGCTTCCCACGATGGGGTGGTCATGGACGAGATGCTGCAGGAGCGCCAGCAGATTGCCAGAGATGGCATGGTGACGGTGGTCATCAGCTTGGATGGCAGGGGCCAGTTGCTCTGCACGCCGCAGGTGCAAAGTTTGGGCCTGGCAGGTGAGGGCACCTCTCTCAAGGGATCCGACTTGAAACCCCTAGTGGAGGAGACCCTCAAGCAAGCATGGCCGCACTTTGCCCGCTCGCTGGAGCGGGGCAGGTTGGAGATTGACTGGGCTGGCCTCAAGGCAGAGGTGGAGCGGGTGGTGCGCCGCTTTGTCCGCGAACAACTGCCCGGCAAGCCGACGATACTGGTTTTTGTGCAGTCGCCTGAAGAGGAGTCTGGGCCGGTATCCTCTCTGCCTGTTGGGGAAGCCCAGCCGGAACAGGAACGGCTGGCCTTGGGACGGCGGCGGCGCTCCTCGGCGGCGGTGGCGGCTTCGTAAGACGGGGGTGGCTGGCTCTCAGGGCTTCCCTGGGCTGGGGAAGGAAAGTTCTGCTTTTGGGAAGCTGCTAGACGAGAGCTCTGCCAATGCCTCGGGAGCAAGGGATCCCACCTCGCTAAAGGGGGGGCAGTGGCGCTGGGGTGGGACCGGCTGCTGCAGGATCCTCAGGAAAGCCTCCGCCAGGTCGGCATATCCCCGGTCGTTGGGATGAAAGCCATCGGCTAGCGGGCCGGGGAAGAAAGACTCGCGGCGGTAGGAGCGGGGATCGCAGAGGAGGTCCACCACGGGGATCCCCTCCTGGCTCAGGGGGTTAATAGCCCGTTGGCTGAGGCCGACGGAGACCAAAGCCAGCAGCTGCCGCAGGCCCCTGGGCTGCTGCTGCCCCAGGGGGATCAGGGCAAAGTTGGGCAGGTTGGCCACCGCCAGGCGGGCTTGGGGGGCGCGGGCCCGCACCGCCTGCAGCAGGGTTTGGTAGTCGGCGGCAAATTGTTGGATCTGGCGCTCAATAAAGGGCAAGGGATCCTCGCCCTGCAGGACCCGTTGGGCTGCGGCAAAGACAATGGCGTTGGTGTCGTTGCCGCCCACCCAGAGGGTAATCAGGGTGGCGTCGGGAGGGATGCGCGGCACTTGGTCCTGGAGCAGGTTGGCCGGGATCCCTTCCCGCAGGGCTTGCATGGCTGGGCTGAGTACCGCTCCTGAGCGGCCCAAGTTAATTAGCTCCACCGGGCCGGGCAGCAGGCGGGCCAGGCGGGGGACATACCCCGTCCCATTGGGGCAGTCCAGCGGCTCTGAGCGCTGCGGGCGGGTGCCGGCAGCGTTGGCTGGACCATCGCAGGAGATGGAGGCGTTGAAGCCAACGGCATCACTGGCTCCCAGAGCAACATAGCGGGTGAGGGCAGGCGGGCTGGGCATTCTAGAGGCTTCGGAACAAGCGGTTAGCCCCCAACCCAGCATCCCGATTGCCACTGAGAGCAGCAGCAACCGAACGAGTCTGGGGGCTTGCCTCTTTTGCCCAGTAGGGGATCCCATGGGGTAGCTTTGCTGCAGAGGTGGGGGAAGCCCCCAGCCAAGCTAGCCGAAGATTGGCCAATTGGCGAGTATGGTGGGAGT
Source organism: Synechococcus sp. OH30 (assembly GCF_047462175.1). Lineage (NCBI taxonomy): Bacteria > Bacillati > Cyanobacteriota > Cyanophyceae > Synechococcales > Synechococcaceae > Synechococcus > Synechococcus sp. OH30. The sequence continues at coordinate 209,329 of NZ_JANSIP010000003.1, forward strand.
ATGGCGCTGCGTTTTTGCAAGTCCCGCACCTACCACGATCCCCTGCACGGCGCCATCAGCCTGGATGGCGGGGATCCGGTCGAGGCCCTGCTGATTCGTCTTATCGACACCCCTGCCTTCCAGCGCCTGCGCCGCATCCGCCAGTTGGACACTGCTTTTTTTACCTTCCATGGCGCTGAGGGATCCCGCTTCACCCACTCGGTGGGAGTGCTGCAGGTTACGCGGCGCCTGTTTGACAGATTGGCCCGCCGCTACCCGGAGCTGCGCCCCTACCGCGCTGTAACGCTGGTTGCCGCCTTGCTGCACGACATTGGCCATGCCCCCTTTAGCCATGCCGGCGAGGAAATCTTCGGCTGCCGGCACGAGGTCTGGACGGCCCGCATCGTGCGGGAGGATCCCCAGATAGCCACGCTGGTGGCGGAGTTCGACCCGCAACTGCCGACCCAACTGGAGCAGGTGTGGCAGAAACAATTTCCCCTGCCGCTGGTGGGGCAGCTGATTGCCAGCCAACTGGACTGCGACCGCTTTGACTACCTGATGCGCGACAGCCTGCTCACCGGCGCCCAATACGGCCACCTGGATCTGGATCGCATCCTCACGGTGTTGGACTACGACCCGGAGAGGGGATCCCTCTCCATTCCCGCCCGCAAGGGCCTGGGAGCCATTGAGCACTATCTGGTGGTGCGCTATTTCATGTACACCCAGGTGTACCAGCACCCCAAGAGCCTGTGTGCCCGCTTTATTTTGGAGCGGCTCTTCAAGCGGGCCCAGGTGCTGTTGCAACAGGGAAAGATCGAGTTGGATCCCATCTTGAGTGCCTGGTGTTGGGCGGCGCTGGCGGCGCAAAAGGGGGATCCCTTCGAGCTGCCTTTGCCCCTCTATTTGGCCGCTGACGATGTGATGTTCAGCTACCCTTTTCGCTTTTGGGCCATGGCGGGGAAGGATTGCATCCTAGCGGATCTGGCGCGGCGCTATTTGGATCGGGATCTGTTCAAAGCCCGCAACATCACCCGCTTGTCAGAAGAGCGACGCCAAGAGCTGGTGGCAACGCTAAGCCAGAAGATGCAGCAAGATGGCTTGGATCCAGAAAGCTACTTGGGAATTCGCTCGGCCCACGTCCAGGGCTACAGTTTCTACGACCAAGGGATCCAACTCAAAACCGAAGACGGCTACGTGGAAATTGCCCAGCTCTCGCCGCTGGTGCGATCGCTGGTGGAAACGCAAAGCCAGGTTTGGCTGATCTTCCCCCGCCCCTACAGCGATATTGTAGAGAGGGCCTTGTCTGCCTAGTCCCAAGACCAGGGCGTGGGCAAATCCGTACAGAGAGGGAAGCAAGCAAGAGTGGGGATCCCGGAGATCCTGGCAGGGGTTCTGTCGCTAACGGCCCTGGCGATTGCGTTGGTGGCGCTGCGGGCGGGATCCCTTGCCGCAGCAAGCGGCAGAGGTCGCAGCGGCCCTGGAGCGGCTGGCGGTGATCGTGCCTGCTTACAACGAGGCGGAAAACGTGGTGGGTCCTGGACAGCACCGCCGCCCCCCTGCAGGTCTGGCTGGTGGACGACGGCTCCACCGCTGCCACCTGGGAGCTGGCCCAGGCCCTGGCTGCCGAACGGCAAGATCCGCGGCTGCACCTGCTCCAAGGGGATCCCCGGTGGGTGGGCAAAAACTGGGCCTGTGCCCAAGCCCTTGCCGCCCTGGCCGCCCAGCCTGATCCCCCCGACTACCTGCTCTTTCTCGACTGCGACGTGCGGCTGGGATCCGCTGCCATTGAAGCAGCCCTAGGACAGTTGCTGGCAAGCGGCAGCAGCTTGCTGAGCGTGGGGCCCTGTCTGGCCGAGTGGCTGGTGCAGCCCATCAGGATGGTCATCTTGGCGGCAGGCTACGACTTTGCCGCCGTCAACGATCCCGAGCGCCCCAAGGCCTTTGCCTTCGGGCCGTTCATGCTGTTTCGCCGCTCCGCCTACGAGCAAGTGGGCGGACACGCCGGCGTGGCCAATGGGGTCATCGAGAACGTGGCCTTGGCCCAGCGCATCAAAGCGGCTGGCCTGGGCTTGCAGATCGGCTTGGGGGGTCGCGGGTGCGATGCCGCATGTACGCCAATGGAGCCGCCCTCTGGGAAGGGTGGACGAAAAACTGGTTCCTGGGCCTGGAGCGCAACTGGGCCCTCGCCGTGGTGGCGATGGTCACTGTCTTGGGCATCTGCAGCCTGCCCTGGCTGGGGTTGATCCTGGCTGCAGCTACGGGATCCCTGCAGGTCTTGGCGGCCAGCCTGACCGGGATCCTAGGCCAAGGGGTCATCCACCTGCTTCTATGGCGTTGGGCCCACCTGCCGCTGCGTTACTGGTGGCTGACGGCAGCCATCATCTTGGCTTCTGCCATCCGCACCACCAGCGGGCGCAACTGGACTTGGCGGGGCCGTCCCCTGGCAGCAAGCTAAGCAGAATACAAGAAGCCCCTCCCGCTGACGCGAGCAGAAACACCGCGGGAACATGGTCTAATGGGGAATGTTCGGAGAGGATCCCAAGATAAACAAGCGGCGTTTACAAACAGTGGGATAGCGCAATGCAGGCTTTGGTCATCGGCTCCGGGGGACGAGAACACGCTTTGGCGTGGAAGCTGTTGCAGTCTCCCCAGATTACTCGGGTCTACTGTGCACCTGGCAACGGCGGCACGCAGCAGATGCCCCGCTGTCAGTCTGTGGCTTTGGCGGCCACCGACATCGAGGGACTGGTGCGATTTGCTACCGTTCAAGGGATCCGCCTGACGGTGGTGGGGCCGGAACTGCCCTTGGTGGAGGGAATTGTGGACGCCTTTCAGGCAGCGGGGCTCCCCATTTTCGGTCCCAGTCGCGCCGCCGCCCAACTGGAGGGAAGCAAGCTCTGGGCCAAGCAACTGATGCAGGAAGCGGGGATCCCTACAGCTCCGGCTGCTGGCTTTGCCGACTTGTCTGAGGCACTGGCCTACCTGGATTCAAGAACTCCGTCAGGCAAAGGCAACTATCCGGTGGTGATCAAAAAAGATGGGCTGGCCGCCGGCAAGGGGGTAACCGTTGCCCACAGCCGGGAAGAAGCCGTGCAGGCCCTGGAGGCGGCTCTGGCCAAGCCGGGCGAGCGGGTGCTGATTGAGGAGTTCCTTGCCGGCCAAGAGGTCTCGGTGCTGGCCCTGACGGATGGCCAGACCTGCCTGCCGCTGCTGCCCGCCCAAGACTACAAGCGCCTTGGCGATGGCGATACCGGCCCCAATACCGGCGGCATGGGGGCCCACGCCCCAGCAGACCACCTGGTGACGCCACAGCTTTTGGCCCGCATCCAAGCCCAAGTGCTGGATCCCACCCTGCAGGCGCTACAGCGGCGGGGCATTCGCTACCAGGGGGTGATCTACGCCGGCCTGATGATTGCACCCAACGGGGATCCCTATGTGTTGGAGTACAACTGCCGCTTCGGGGATCCCGAAGCCCAGGTGATCCTGCCCCTGTTGGAAAACCCTCTGGACGAGGTGCTGCTGGCCTGCATCGAGGGACGGCTGGCCGATCTTCAACTGAAGTGGAAACCTGGCTACGCCGCCTGCGTGGTCATGGCTGCCCCCGGCTACCCTGACAGCTACGAGCGAGGGATCCCCATTACTGGTCTGGAGGCTGCCGCCGCCACCGGGGCCCTGGTGTTCCATGCCGGCACTCGCCAGGTGGGCAAGCAGCTTCTCAGCGACGGCGGGCGTGTCCTCTGTCTTACCGGCCAAGGGGCAACGCTGGCGGAAGCGCTGCGCCAAGCCTATGCTGCTGTGGAGCAGGTGCAGTTCCCCAAAGCCCACTACCGTTCTGACATTGGCAGCCGCGCCCTTGGGCCTGCCGTCCGGCGAGGTGTAGTGCCCGCCTCCTAGTCCCCTTCTTTTTTCGACTGCATCTCAAAGCCCCAGAGAGGTCGCTTCTCTGGGGCTGGTAAAGCAGCTTTGAAAAAAGCTTTGATGATTAGAGCCTAACTCCTCCAGTAAAGAGACGGCAACGATAGTATCAGAATCTCAACTTTCCTTAGATTTTCTCAACGGTAGGGCTGTTTCCAGCTGAGGAGAAGAGGCCTAACGTCTTGCTCCCGAAGGCATGCAGTTGAGCATCAGGGTGCAAAGTCCCACTCTAAGCTGAGGTTGAAGGGCTCCTTCTGCCAGAGCCAGCGAGGTGGGATCCCCAGTCCTGCGGTTAAGGGCGCAGACCTTTGCGGCGCCTGAGGGTTGCAGTCGTAGAGGGTGGTGGTGTAGCGATAGGTGCGCGGCGGCCCGCCCTTGAGCCGGATGCCGCTAATCTCAAAGAGGTAGGGGCGATTGGGCTGGACGGTTCCCACCGAGTAGGTGAGAGTCTCTAGGCCAAAGGCGGGATCCCCAACCCGGATATCCCAAACCGGCACTGCCTCGCCAGTGAGGGCATCGGTGATGCGAACTTGGGCCTGGCTGAGATCAGAGAGGCCGCCGCGGCTGGGCACCGAGAAAGACCAGCGGTAGGCAGACAAAGGTTGGCTGGAAAACCCTTCGAGGCGGTACAGGTAGCCGTCCCTCTCCGGGAAGGCAATGAACTCTGGATCTGGCACTGACTCGTCAAAACCGAAGATCCAATTGGCATTGGCCTGGGTCACCCGTCCGGCCCGCGGGTCGTAGACAATGCCGTAAGCTCCTTGGGCGTACTGGGGGTAGAGGTTCCAGCGGCGATGCCCCACATCCACGAAGTTTTCCCGGCCCGGCTCGGCAAAATAAATATCCACCTGGCGCGCCAGCACCCGCCCTGGGTCGGGGCCGTTCAGCTCCAGAATCGGGCCAATTGCCAAGTTGCTAAAGCGGGATCCCGCCGCCCCGGCAGGAGTGAAGCAACGCCAAGAGGGAGGTGGCTCGTGGCTGAGGGCGCCATTGGCCACCTGCAGCAGCGCCGCCTGCTGAGCGGCCGCCAAGAATTCGGGATTGAGCTCCACCGGGGGCAACTCGTGCAACAGCCGCAGAAAGTTCAGCCGATCCATCATCTTCTGGGCTGCTGCCGGGGTGAGGCGACCGGGATTGCAGGTGGCAACTTGCGGCTGCTCGGCATAGATGGGGCCAGCAAAGGTGCGGGTCTGGCGATCCAACTGGCAGAGGAAGTTGGCAATCGGCAGCTCTCCTGCCCGCGGAGGTTCTGGAGCTGTGAGGGATCCCCTCCCACCACAGGCAGCCACCAAAAATAGTAGGCAGAGCAAACTAAGAACCCCCCCTGCCCAGACTGGCTTCCAACTGGGCAGCCGCTGCCAAGGCATGTAAGTCCTGTAGGCTTATCGACTAGCAGGAGTAGGGGTAGGAGGGAGGCTGGGGGGGCTGACGGTGCTGCTGCTACCCTCGTCACAGGCAGACAGCAGCCCCAGGCAGAGGAACAGGGCCAGAGCCCCCAAGAGCTTGCAGGTCACTTGGGTGGGTTGAAGTGTAGCCATCGCAACAGATCTCCAAAACCCTGCCAGGTTTGACCCTGTTTTATCACGCAGGGGGGGAAGTGCCAGAGCAGAACCTGGTTTCTCCCCCTTGGCCCTGCCTACTAGAGATAGAGCCCAAAGCGATCCTCTCTCTCCACCCTTAGTGCTGGTAGGGATCCCTGTACCTTAATGCACCTTAGATGAATCTGCTTTTTTGCTGCTGAATTCGGCTGCTCAAGGGATGATCTGGAACTCCAGGTTGTAGGTCTGAAGCAGGTTGATTGTCTCGTGATCGGTGAGGTTGGTGTCGGCCAGCTCCAGGTTGTAAAAATCGATAAACTCCTCGTGGTCAAAGTAGGGGCCGGCATGCCAGGTGCCCACCTCCAGTTTGATAAAGCAATCGCCGGGCACCCGAAAAGCTTGAATCTCGTCCACCTGCAGCTTCTCGCGAGGCGGTGCAACGGCAATAAACCACTCCTTGCCGTGCAGGGATCCCAGACACTGGGTGCAACGGGTGTGGTGAGTTATGTGGGTGAACCGAAGGCCACGGCGGGGCAAGCGCATGAGGTAAAAGCGGGGTTGCCCCTGATTCAAAACCAACTGGGCATCTTGGCTGTCGAAGGGTTTGTCGTCAGGGACAGGGTAGATCACCTGCCCGTAGGGGGCAAAGTTTTCCGACTCCACCAGATGGGCCTTTAGTTGGCGCAATTGGCTGCTCACTCTACCTGTCTCCTCCTTGGATATTGAGACTATCTCCGCAGCTTGCCGTAGCCTGTCTGTTTTCCCCAGCCGGATCTTAAGATACCGACGGTAGAATTAGGGGGAAGACTTAGCTCTTTGCAGAGCCCCTAGCGATGCGGCGGGATTTACAGGAGCTGGTCATTTCTCCTTCTCTAGTGGAAAAGCTTTCCGGGGTACCTATAGATTGGCTGTACCGGCCTCGGCCTGTCCGTCGCTGGAAAGATTGGCTGCGCCAGTTCTCCGCTTTTTGGGAGCTGCTGCGCCTGCTGTTGGTGCTGGATCTCTTCTGCCGTTTCTTGACCTTTTGGGCAGGGGGATCCCTAGTGACCTTGGTGGGGCGGATGGTGATCCCTGGTCTGCGCAGCAGCTGGGGCAGTTGGCTGGTGGAATGGGGGATCCTGGCAGCCATTGCCGCTTTGGGCCAAGCCTATTGGATTTTCCGCAGCCGCCGCCTGCCGCTCTTGCTGAACTTGCTGGAAGAAGTAGATCGCTACCATCAGCTTATTCAAGCTATTCACATCAACGACGAATTGGTGGAGGCAGGTAATCCTGAGGTCAAGCTGCCCCAGCGGGATCAGATTGTCGAGGCTTTGAAGCTGGCTCGCAGCGACCTAATCCGCGCCTTGAAAACCGAACGGATCTTGCGGCAGAACAAAGACTTTATTGAGCAGCAAAGTGAGTTCTTCGGTGACGAGTTGACAACTCTAACTGCGCTCCAGGTAAGGGAACAGGCCAGCGAACACTCGCGGCTTTTGGAGGCTGCTTTGCAAATTGCCTTGCAGGTGCGCTCCCAAGTGAGCCAACTGCAAAAAAGGGAAGCAAGCCTATCCCCAGACAAAACTCAACCTCCCAGCGAATCTCAAAACCCAGATTCCCCTCCTCTTGGATAGGCCCTCCTAGCGGCGGCAGGTGCTGGCGACTGTTGCTGAAGCAGGGGTGGAAAACTGGAGCAGGGATCCCGAAGGTAGCAGAGCTCTAGCTTTTAAAAAATGTCCTGCTTGAGTAACTGGGCCAAGCGCTCCAGGCCCTTTTTGACCTGGCGGGAAACCGTAACGGCGCTGATCCCCAGCCGCTTTGCTGTCTCTTTTTGGGTGAGATCGTAGAGGAAAACAAGTTCTAAAATCTGGCGGGTGCGCTCCTCCAGTGCAGCAAGGGCATTTTGCAAGCGGATGCGATCTTCTTCGGCCAGTTGAAAGCTGCGGTAGCGCTGATCCGGAATGACCTCCCCTAAGGCAGCACTGTCTTCCTCTGTTTGAATGGGGGCATCAAGGCTGAGCAAGCTGCTGTTTTGCTGGGCCAGTTGCAGCTCTCGCCATTCTTCCTCTGTTAGCTGCAGGGCTTCTCTTACCTCCCTTTCGGAGGGAGGACGGCCCAACTCCTGCCGCAGACGGGCGATTACCTTCTTGGCTTGCCGCTGCAGAGTCGCCCAACGGCGTGGGATCCGAATTGCTGGGCTCTTGTCTCGCAGGTAGTGTTGGATTTCGCCACGAATGTAGGGAAGAGCAAAGGAGCTAAAAGCCAAGCCGCGGCTGACGTCAAAGCGTTCGATGGCTTGAATTAATCCGATGCATCCCACTTGCACCAGGTCGTCGTAGGCCTCATTGCATTGGCTGCGCCAGTGGTGGGCTTCTTTGCGCACCAAGCCGAGGTTCAGTTCTACCAGCCGATTGCGCAGGGCAGGATCCCGGGTCTGGTGGTACAGCCGCAACAGCTCGACGGTTTGGGTTTTGACGTCTTCCTGCTTGGAGGCCATGGAGACAAACGGCGTCGGTGGGTCGGGGCTGTCGAGAGGAGACTGTTGGGGAGCTATGAGCCTGGAAGTCCCTGGTTTTCCTTCAAGGCCGGATAAGGAGCCAAACAAGGGATCCCCCCTGACCTCGAACTTTTCCAGATCAGACCTCTACTGGGCCCAACTGGGGAGCAACCTGCAGGCAAACCCTTTCAAAGCGTGACCATGAAGATGCTACCAGATGTTACTAAGAACACAGCCTGCCCTTCAGACTGCGGCGGGGAGCCAAAGTACTGGTTCTCCACCACCGGCAAAGGGAAAATTGGCGGCTTGCGTCGGCAAAAGAGCCTCCCTTTCCTCCGCCATTGGGCAGAATGCTGTTGGGCCTCTCAGGTAGCGGAGGAAGGGCTCTTGGGGTCAGCAGCGGGGGGCGGCCATGAGTTGCAGGGCCAGAGAGAGGCTAGGAATGCCGCAAAGCTTGGCTCGCCGCGAATGGGATCAAAGTAGGGTTCGGAGGCAAGTAAGGGGCAGTAGCGTTCTGGCTGCAGCCGCAGAGCTTGCTCTAAGGCTTGGAGGGCCTGGGGCACTTGGCCTTCCCAGGCGCAGCAGCAGGCTTTGGCGTAGTGGGCATCGGCATTGTTGGGATCCAGCTCCAGAGCCCGTTCAAAACTCTGAATGGCCAGCCCATAGAGCTCCAAGTCCATCAGCACTAGGCCGCGCTGCAGCCAGAGCTGGGAGCGCTGGGGATCCTGGGCTAGAGCGCGGTCGTAGCTGTTGAGAGCTTCCATCCAGTTGCCCAGCTGGTGGTGGGCAAGGGCGTGGCCGGCCCAGAGGGAAGCAGATTCGCAGCCCAGTTGCAGGGCTCGCTCGTAGCTGGCCAGGGCCTCAGCGTAGCGCTCCAGGTGCACCAAAGCCAGCCCGCGGCTCTGCCAAAGCTGGGGATCCAGGGGATTGATGGCCAGGGCCTTGTCGTAGCTGTTCACCGCCTCCTGCCACCGCTCCAGGGAGGCCAAGGTCAGCCCGTGCAGATGCCAGGCTTCTCCACTGTCGGGGCGCAAGGTGAGAACCTGCTCGTAGGCGCGCAGGGCCTCTTGGTAGCGGCCCAGTTGCCGCAGCGTGTTGGCCTGGTTAAAGCGGGCCTCAAAAAAATCCGGCTTTAGGTGCAGAGCCCGCTCGTAGCTGGCCAGCGCTTCCTGGTGACGGCCAAGCTCGTCTAGCAGCGAGCCACGATTGTTCCAAGCTTCGGGAAAGTCCGGCTTCAGCTCTAGGGCCCGGTCGTAGCTAGCTAGAGCGGCTTGCGCCTGCCCCAAGTGGTCGAGGAGGGTGGCGCGGTTGTACCAGGCAATGGGATCCTGGGGCCGCTCTGCCACTGCCTCTTCGAAAGGCTGCAGTTGGGCCGCCTGTTGCGCCGTCAGGGCAGAGAGGTCAACCGCTGTTGCTGGCAAAACAGTTGTCGAGTCGGGGGGAGCAGCCCGCTGCTGCCGCCGCAGCCACCAGGCCCAGCCTCCCACCAGGAGCAGCAGGCCTACCCCCAGTACCAGCGCGCCCAGGTCGATTGGGGCAGTTGCCAACGGCATGACCTACTACATCATCACCAAAAAGGGCAGGGGATCGCTGGGTCCTGCCGGCGAGATGAGCTCAATGCGCTTTTCGCCAGGGTAGGTGCTGGGATCAATCTCAAAGGTAACTGTCAGGGCCTCGGCGCTGGCCTGCACTGGCTCTTGGGAGCGCCCCAAGGGATCCCCGAAGCTGACCCGGATCCCCTTGCCTGCCGGGCTGACCCGGATCTCGGTTACCTGATCCAGATGGGATCCCTCGAGAGTACAGACGATGATGTCCCCTACAAAAGCCTCCCGCGGCCAACCGCGCCGCACGATGGGTCTGGACATGTTGGCTCCCTCGGTCTTTTACTCTCCATTTTCCTCTTTCTGCTCCACCCCAAAACGGCTCTGATGGCACAGGGGTTCTGCCATCACCGCTTGCCACCCTTCCAGAGAAGAGCTGCTTTGGGGAAAAGCAACAGCAGATGCCCGCTGCAACACCTGGCCGTCTGAACCCACGCTCACCAAGCGGGGCCTCTCTCCCAGGCTGTCGGCTACGGCAAACAGCACCCGTCCCTTTGCCGCGGCATCCCAGCCCAGTAGCTCTGCATAGGCCAGTGCTGGGGGTGGATCCCAGATTTGCACCGGTGGGATCTGGCTCGAGCCGGTGGGCAAAGGCCAGACCACCGCCCGATCCCAGCTTAAGTCGGTCTGGAACCAGCCTGTGTACTCCCGCGCCAGCAGGGTGTTGTCCTGCCAGGCTAGCGGCAGGATCATGGCAAAATCCAAGGGCTCAACAGGGTCGTACACAGACGCTGCCGCCTGATAGATCACGTGCAAAGCTTGGGTACGGAGGTTCTCAGCAAACAGCACACTGGTCAACCGACTGGCCTGCGGTGTGGCCACCAAATCCAGCCGCGTGTACACCTGCCACTGGGGATCCGGAGCCGGCAGCGGCTGGCTGCGCAGCAGGCCCACCAGCGTACACTGCCGCTGCCCTGCCTCTTCCTGCAAGGAGTACACCCACTCCCAGGGCAGGGGCAAGGGAGAGGAGCTTTCTGGGGCAGCCGTTGCCCGATCCCTCAACCAGATACCGCTCCCCTCTGTCCAGCCAATCCAAACCGCCAACAGGGCTCCCCCCAGTTGCCACAGGCAGCTTCCCCTGCGCCAGTTCTCCATTTGCCCGACCTTCCTGCCCCTCCAGTTGGCTAGGCCTTGGCCGACAGCCGCACCTGTACCGACCGGCTATGGGCGGGTAACCCCTCCGCTTGCGCCAGCGCTTGAATGGCACCGGCCACCTCTTGCAGGGCTGCCGAGCCGTACTGGATTAAGCTGGAGTGCTTCAGGAAGGTTTCTACCCCCAGCGCTGAAGCGTAGCGGGCTGCCCCTGCCGTAGGCAAGGTGTGGTTGGGTCCGGCCAGGTAGTCCCCCACCGCCTCTGGGGTATAGTGTCCCAAGAAGATTGCCCCCGCATGGCGAATCGCATCTACCAGGGCCCAGGGATCGGCCACCTGGAGCTCCAGGTGTTCCGGCGCAAACTGGTTGGACAAGTTGACCGCCGTGGCCAGATCGGGCACCACCCCAATTAGCCCGTAGTTGGCCACCGCCTTTTCCACCATGAGGCGATTGGGATGCTCCTCGATCTGGGTAGCTACCGCCTGCTGCACCTGTTGGGCCAGCTGGAGGTCTGGAGTAAGCAGGATGGCCGCTGCCAGGGGGTCATGCTCGGCCTGGGCCAGGAGATCGGCAGCAACATAAAGGGGGTTGGCGCTCTCATCGGCAATGATCACCACTTCCGAAGGACCGGCCAAGGAGTCGATGCCCACTGTGCCATACACCAGCTTTTTGGCCAGGGTTACGTAGATGTTGCCGGGGCCCGTGATCACGTCCACCTTGGGGATGGTCTCGGTTCCATAGGCCAGTGCTGCAATCGCCTGGGCCCCGCCGACGCGATAGATGGTGTGGATACCTACTTCTTGGGCGGCCACCAAAATGGCGGGGTGAATCCCCTTGCCTCCTGAGCCGTCGGATCCTGGTGGGGTTACCATGACAATTTCCGGCACTCCCGCCACCTTGGCTGGAATCGCATTCATCAACACGGTACTGGGATAAGCGGCGCGCCCTCCGGGAATGTAGAGGCCAGCGCGATCCACTGGGCGGTACTGCTTGCCCAAGACAATCTCGGGACCAGGAAAGCTCACCCAACTGCTGGGCACCCGCTGCCGGTGGAAGGCTTCGATGCGCTGTTTGGCCAGGCGCAGAGCCGAGAGCAGTTGCGGCGAGACTGCCTGGTAGGCCGCCTCCAGCTCCGCCCCCGAGACCCTTAGCTCAGCTACGCTGAGCTCCACCTGGTCGAACTCTGCCGTGTAGGCCAGCAGGGCCCGATCCCCCTGGCGGCGCACTGCTTGCAGGATCTCCCGCACAGTTGCCTCGCGATGAAGGTTTTGCTCAGCCTGAGTGCGCTCCGAGATCCGTCTGAGCTCCGCTTCGGCCTCGGCTAGCTGGGTAACAATTCTCAGCATGGCAACTCCTTCGCCTGGCTTATTGTAGGCAGAGAGTGAGGGATCCCATCTGCGCCTAGCACGCTCCACAGGGGCTATGGTCATAGCTTAGCCTGGATTTTCCGCCGCCAAGCCCTACTCAGAGGCCTAAGGGGGCATCCCTCTGCAGTAGCTGGGATCTCCAGCGCTAGCAGTTGTTTCAAGGAGTATTAATTTGTGTTAGGACTATATTACAGTAGGCTATGGTGAAGCTAAAACAGTTGTTGAGGAATCCGTCGCCTCTAGCGATTGCTGACCATGCCCACCTCTGCTCAGCTGCCTACAGAGCAAGCTCTCCAGCCTTCGGTAGCAGCAGACCAGGAGCCTTTCTTGGGGCTGCTGCGGGATCTGGCGCGGGCTTACCAAGCCTTTGAAAATTGCGCCAGCGCTCACATTCGTCAAATGGGGCTGACCGCCCCCCAATTTGATGTGTTGGTAACTCTTGGCAACACTCCCGGCCTGACAATGAATGTCCTGGCCCAGAAAACGCTGGTTACCAAAGGAACACTGACCGGGATCGTGGATCGCCTGGAACAAAAGGGGCTGGTGCGTCGCGAGGTACCTCCAGAAAACCGCCGCTGCTTTAGGGTCGTGCTCACTGAAGAGGGGGAAAAACTGTTTGAACAGATCTTCCCGGCCCACGTGGCCTACCTGAAAGAGCGTTTTCAAAAGCTGAGTCCCGAAGAGATGGCTCAGATCCAAGCCTGTTTGAAAAAGCTGCAAGCAATTTTCTACTCGGGAGAGGCTGAGCAGCGGGACTTTTCAGCGGCTGCAGTCGGCTCTGCCTAGAGCCAGATCGAGGAGCTGGCCACTGCCTCACCCCAAAACCCAGAGCATGAAAGCCACCCCCAGCGTGACGACGCCAAAGAGGGCATAGCTGATCCGGCGCAGTGGCTGCAGCTGCATGGCATGGAGATCCTTAAGCCAACCCAGCCCCAGCGACTCCACAAAGCGATCTAACACTGCTTGCATGGGGTAGGCGTAAACGGAATCCTGCTCCTTGAAGTTGACCAGTACAACTAGAAGCGTGGCGTAGCTCCAGAGGAGGCCCCAGAGCACAGCACTCAACCCGATCAAGATGGGCTCAAGCATCGACCTTCCTGAGTCTCCCGGGGGCGCGACCGCCACCCCCTCGATGGCGTTCTTGGATCCCCTTTTTCAGCCTCTTTTCTTGAAGCTACCCCGCTCCCAAGCACCAGAGAAGAGGCGTCCTGCCCGTCCAAGGCAAAAGATGGCAGACTAGGGTTACTCGCCCAAGCTACCTTGACTGATGCCCATGAGCTCTCGCTACCTGCTGCCCCCTGCCGAGCCCAAATCCGTCGGCACCGCCTATCTCCTCTGGGCATTGAGCGTCTTCGGCATCTGCGGTGTCCATCGCCTTTACCTGGGCAAAACCGGGACGGGCATTCTCTGGCTCTTTACCTTTGGCCTGTTGGGAATTGGCCAGTTAATTGACCTGTTTTTGATCCCAGGCATGGTGGAAGATTACAACTTCAAGCTGGCCGTCTTGCAAGGGATCCGCCCCTCTGGGGCTCCCGCCAAGTCTGTCTCGGCCCCGCCTCAGCCTTTGAAGGGTCAGGCTTTGATGCGGGAGATCCTACGGCTGGCGCAGCAGCGACAAGGGATCCTCACCCTCTCGGAGATCGCCATCGAGCTCCCTGCCGACTTTGACGAGATTGAAAAAGCGCTGCGAGAGCTAAGCCGACGGGGCATTGCCTCCCCTGAGAACAACCTCACCACCGGCGCAGTGGAGTACCACTTCCCTCACCTGTTGCGCTCCCCTGGCGACCGGCGCTCCCTCTGACAAGGTCCTACTGGGATCCCAGGATCCCCCGCTGCTTGGCCAGTTGCATTGCCCGGCGAAAGGCCAGCAAGCCCAGGCCGAAGTAGAAAATGCCGCTGGCCAGAGCCATGAGCAGCCGCAGGGGATCCAATCCCACCTCCCGCACCATCAGATCCCGCAGCAGGCCAGCCCCTGCCGTCATGGGCAGCATCTGCCCCAGCCACTTTAGGGATCCCGACCACTCTTCCGTGGGGGTAGCTAGGAGAAAGAGCAGGCCAAATTGGCTCAGGATCAGCAGTTGTTGAATGCGCTTCCAGATCAAGGCAGCAGATCCCAGCAAAAACGAGAAGCCATAGGCCCCTAGCACCACGCTCAAAAGGGGCAGCAGCAAGCTGGGGGGAAAGCGCAGCTGGCTGCCGGTGAGCAACAGGATGATCCCCAAAATGACGACAACGAGGGTGAGGCGCAACACCAAACTGGCGCAGGCCCGCGCCAAAAACAGGGTGGCCGCCGAAAAGGGCGAGAGCAACACCTGCTCCAGCGTGCCCGTCTGGGCTTCCACCTGCAAGTTGAGGGCAATATCGTTCACTACAAAAATCACTAGCGTCCAGAGCACATAGCCAATCACCACCGCGTCCAGCCGTTCGCCAAACTGGGAAGCTGGCCCCGCCACATACTGAGCGCCGGCAAAGAGGGCATAGAAGAAAAAGGTGGTGATGAGGATCCCGCCCAGGGCTTCTGCCGGATAGCGAATGTACTGGATCCAGGTGCGCTTTAGCTCCGCCCAAAACAGGTACAGCAGTGGTCTCATCTCCTCTGCAGCAGCTTGAGAAAAATGTGGGTGAGATCTGCTTCCTCTCGCTTAACGCTAAGCAGGGGCAAGGGCTTGAGGATCTCCAGCACCTGATACAACGCCTCCGAGGAGCCGCCAAAGCGCAGCTGATGGAAGCCGAGAATCTCCACCCCTTGCTGGAGCAGGCGCTCCGCCCGGCTGGGATCCAGCTCTTGTTCCAACTCAATCCGATAAGTACTGGCCGCAGCGGCAAACTGGCGGATCAGCTCCTGCGTGGGAGTCTGGAGGAGGATTCTCCCCCCCTCAATCACGGCCACTTGGTCTGAGAGGGCCTCGGCCATCTGCAGTTGGTGGGTGGTGAGGAGAATGGCCCGACCTGAAGCGGCAATTTGGCGGATCAAGGATTTCACTGCTTGGGCGGCTTCCACATCCAGCCCCAGGGTGGGCTCATCCAAAAGGAGCAGAGCCGGCTGGTGCAAGAGGGCAACAGCAATGGCCACCTTCTGCTGCATACCCCGCGAGAGGGTCTGCACGGCAACATGCCGTTTTTCCAGCAGGCCAAAGGTCTCCAGTAGCTCCAGCCCCCGCTGGCGAGCCGTTCTGGGGGATAGCCCCCGCAGCACGCCAAAGTACTCCAAGTTTTGCAAGGGGGTCAGCCGCCAGTAGAGGTTGCGGTTGCCTTCCAGCACCGCTCCCACCTGGGCCAGCGCACCCGCATCGGCGTGGGGATCCCGTCCCAGGATGCGCACCGTGCCAGCATCCGGCCGGATCAGCCCAGCAATCATTTTGATGGTGGTGGTCTTGCCGGCTCCATTGGGCCCCAAGAAAGCCAGGATCTCCCCTGCCGCCAGCGTCAGAGAGACATCCACCACCGCCCGCACCTGCTTGCCCCCCTGCCGGTAGGTTTTCTGGAGGTGATGCACTGCGAGAACTTTCATGAGGCAAGCTTTGGCATCCCAGCCTCCGGCTCCGTTAAGGCCAGGCTCATCTTATCTAGCCACTGCAAAAGGTTTTCCAGTTGCTGGGCCGGCGCCAGCATCCCCAGCCCCCGTACTGTGACCTTGCCCGGCTGGTAGACAAAGCGGGACTGCAAGTGGGCTGGTAGGGCTTCCTTGAGGCGGTTCCAGGCCGGCTCCTCCATGGGAGTTTCCAAAAGAACATGCTCCTTGGCTGGCCTGATGCGGGAAAAGCCCAGCGTGCGAGCCAAAATCTTTAGCTCCATCACCCGCAGCAGTTCCTGGGTAGGCTTGGGCAGCGGGCCAAAGCGGTCTTGCCATTCCTGGGCTATCTGAGAAAGCTCCAGGCGCGATCCAGCAGCCGCCAACTGGCGATAAGCCTGCATTTTTTGTTCCTCGTCAGGGATATAGCTCTGGGGAATCATGGCCGTAACGTTGAGGTCGATCTGGGTGTCCTCCACCTGCGGGATCTTCTGGCCGCGAATTTCTCGAATGGCCTCTTGCAGCATTTCTAGGTAGAGATCAAGGCCCACTGCATTGACTTGCCCCGATTGCTCCGTTCCCAGCAAGTTGCCAATCCCGCGAATTTCCATATCCCGCAGAGCCAACTGGTAGCCAGATCCCAGTTGGGTAAATTCTTGAATGGCCTGCAGGCGTTTGCGGGCCTCCTCGGTGAGGATGCCATCTTCTCGGTAGAACAGCCAGGCATGGGCTTGGATCCCAGCCCGGCCCACCCGACCTCGCAGTTGGTAAAGCTGAGCCAGCCCAAACTCCTGGGCATTTTCAATCAAAATGGTGTTGACACGGGGAATATCCAAACCAGACTCAATAATGGTAGTGCAGACCAGGATATCGATTTCCCCATTGTTAAAAGCCAGCATCGTCGCTTCCAGCTCCCCTTCTGGCATCTGCCCATGGGCAATGGCAATGCGGGCGCCGGGTACCCATTCCCGCAGTTTGGCACTGGTTTCTTCGATCCCTTCAATGCGGTTGACGACATAAAAGACTTGCCCGCCGCGATCCAACTCCTGGCGGATAGCCGTGCGAATGACCTCAGGGTTGTAGGGGGAGAGGTGAGTTTTAATCGGGCGCCGCGAGGGCGGGGGAGTTTGGATCAAGCTCATTTCCCTCAACCCTGACAAGGCCATATACAGCGTGCGGGGAATAGGAGTAGCCGTAAGGGTGAGCACATCTACCTGGGTTTTGAGGAGTTTAATTTTCTCTTTTTGGTTGACACCAAAGCGATGTTCTTCGTCAATGACTAGAAGGCCTAAATCCCGAAACTGCACATCCTTGCCCAAAAGTTGGTGGGTGCCCACAATGACATCCAGTTCGCCACTTTTGAGGCGGGCCAGGATCTCTTTTTTCTCTTCAGGAGTGCGGAAGCGGTTGAGTAAGCCCACTTGAATGGGATAGGGGGCAAAGCGCTCTTTGAGAGTGTGGTAGTGCTGCTGGGTGAGAATGGTGGTTGGCGCCAGAAGAGCTACCTGCTTGCCAGCGGTTACGGCTTTGAAAATGGCGCGGATGGCCACTTCCGTTTTGCCAAAACCCACATCCCCACACAGCAGCCGATCCATGGGGCGAGGGGACTCCATATCCCGCTTGATCTCCTGGACGGCGCGAATTTGATCCGGCGTCAACGGATGGGGAAAAGACTCCTCAAACTCCTGTTGCCACGGAGAATCGGGCGGGAAGGCATAGCCCTCCTGTTCGGCTCGTTTGGCGTAGAGCTGCAGCAGATCAAAGGCCACTTTTCGCAGGCTCTTTTTCACCTTCTGCTTGGTCTTTTCCCAACTGCTGCCGGACATTTTGTGCAGAGCAGGCGGTCCATCGCCGCTAGCCCGGTAGCGGGAGAGGGAGTTGACCTGGTCGGCAGCTACCCGCAACAAGCCATCGCTGTATTGAATGACCAGATATTCTCGGGTTTCGCCGCCGATGGTGAGGCTTTCCAAGCGCAGGAACTGGCCAATGCCATGGGCTCGGTGAACAACAAAATCCCCCGGCTTGAGCAGGTTGGGATCCACCTGGCGGGAGCTGGCCTGGCGGCGCTTGCGCACATAGGTGGGGGTGGCCAGGCTGTGCTGGCCGAAAAACTCGCGGTCGGTCAGCACCACCCACCCCAGCGTGGGCAGGAGAAACCCCTCCAGATCCGCTAGGCCGGAGTACTTCAGGGCCACCGGCGTGTAGGACTGGAGCTGGCGCTCGATAGTCGGAAAATCTCTGGGGTTGGGCACGTACTGGGCCGGGCAGTCGTGTTCCTGCAGCAGAGCCACGGTGCGGGAGGGCTGGGCGGAGAGGATCCACACCTGCAAGTGTTGCTTGCGGTACTCGCGCAGGGTTTTGGCCAGGGATCCAAACTGGTGGGGAGTGGCAGGGACAGGCCGGCTTTTGAGGTCGAGGACAGCTTCCCCCTCGCCAGCAGGGGCAAAGGCACGGGCCAACAGGCGGGGGAAGGGATCCCACTCAGCGGCCTCAAGATCGAAGGGGCGGTGGAAGGGCACTAGAGCCGGCTCGGCAGCCTGGGCCAGCTGCCACTGCTCCTCGGCGTGGGCTAGCCACTGCCGGCTGTGGGCCTGGCACTGCTCCGGCTCGTCGATCAGGATCAAAGTGTTGGGATCCAGGTAGCTCAGCAGGTTGGCCGGTGGATCGTAGAGCAGGCCGAGAAAACGGCGCAGGCCTTCTGGGGGAGGAGATCCCTGCAGCCAATGCTGCTGCAGGGCGGGGGAGAGCCGCTCCATCTTTTCCTGCAGCCCTGGCCAAAGCATTGGCCCATAGCCGGTGGGGGTCAGCCAGACAGAAGGGATCCCATCTTGGGAGCGCTGGCTTACCGGGTCGAACTCCCGCAGCCGTTCCAGCTCATTGCCAAACCACTCCAGGCGCACCGGCCACTCGCAGGCCACCGGGAAAATGTCGAGAATATCGCCCCTTTGGCTCCACTGCCCCTCGCTTTCCACCAGGCTTACCCGCTGGTAGCCCAGCCGGGCCAACTGCTGCCCCAACTGCTGCGGCGACAGCTCCAGGCCAGGTTCCAGCTTGAGGCAAAAGCCCTGAAACACCTCTGGGGGGGGAAGGTGAGGTTGCAGGGCCCGCTCCGTCGCCACGATGGCCATGCCCTTTCTGCCCTGGAGACAGTCGGCCAGCACCTGGAACTGGCCCCACACCAGTTCCGGCTCCAGGTCAAACGGCTCATAGGGGGAAGCCTCAGAAGTGGGATAAAGGTACACGCTCTCCCAGCCCATGCCCTCCAGTTGCGCCGTCCAGCGGCCTGCTTCTTCCAAAGTGGCAGTCACCACCAGCAGGGATCTCCCCTCCTGCTGGGCCAAAGCCGAGGCCATCAACCCCTTGGCAATCCGCCCTGCCCCCTGAATGGCTGCCTGTCGCCGCGATCTCAAGCGGGCGGCCAACTCTTGTACCAAGCCGGATTGGGCGAGAAAGTGCACCAGCGGGACAAACGACATCTTCCACCCCCCACTGCCAACTGGGATCTCTAACAAGCCGGGATCCCAATTCTGGCAGGCCCTGAGGAAAATTTGCATGGCGTTATCCCCGCCCCTCAACGGGCCATTTCGGGATTGCGGATCCCCAGGCTGCCAAGTTCGCAACCCTCTTTATTCTGTAGTCCGCTTTACACGAAGAAAACCCCTTCTTCCTAAAGTTAACCTTTAGAGTCGAGCAGCCCATGCTGATCCTGGTCAAGATGCAATCCTAGGAGGAGCAAAAAAGATAGCCTTCCCCACCTTATCCAAATGGCTACGGATGTCTGTAGCGAACATACCTAGAGGCGTGCCTGCACAAACTGCAGCAGAGAGGGTTGGGAAAAGTTGAGTTTATCCATCCAAACTGGGTGCCAATCATGTTTCTAGACACCGTCGCGCTTTCTCGACTACAGTTTGCCCTTACGGCCATTTTCCATATGCTATGGCCGGTTTTAACAACAGGAATGGCTATTTATCTTGTTGTTATAGAGGGCCTTTGGCTAAAAACCCGCAATCTAGATTACTATCGCCACGCTCGTTTCTGGTCAAAGAGTATTGAACTTTGGCCTTGGCGTGGCCTCAGGGTTGCCGATGGCCTTTCAATTTGGCATGAACTGGGCCCCTTTTTCTGAGGCAGTGGGCGACTTTTTTGGAACCATCCTTGGGTTTGAGGGCACGATGGCCTTTATGCTGGAGGCCAGCTTTTTGGGGATCATGCTCTTTGGCTGGGAGGGGGTGCCGCCGGTGATTCACTGGATCTCGACCATCCTGGTGGCCTTCGGCGCCAACCTCTCTACCTTTTGGATCCTGACGGCTGACTCTTGGCTACAGACGCCGGCAGGAGGAGTATTTGTCAATGGAAAGTTTGTGGTGCGCGACTACCTGCAAGCCATTGTCAATCCCTTCATGGTCAATAGCTTTCTGCACATGTTTTTTGCCACTTTGGAGACCTCTTTGTTTGTAATTGGTGGCATCAGCGCCTGGTACATTCTCAAGCGGCGGCACAGCGAGTTTTTTTCCCGCTCCCTCAAAGTGGTCTTGGCAATGGCTCTGGTGGTAGCCCCCTTGCAGGTGTTTATCGGCCACTTGAGCGCAGAGCAAGTGTATCGCTATCAGCCGGCCAAGCTGGCGGCCATGGAGGCCCAGTGGGAGACGATCCCTGCCGGCGAACGAGCCGATTGGAGCCTGCTAGCCCTGCCCAACGACCGAGAAGAGCGCAACGAGTGGGAGGTGAAGATCCCCGGTGCGCTGGGCTATCTGCTGGAATTTAAGCCCAGGCTGGATCGACCGGTGCAGGGCCTGAAAGCTTGGGATCCCCAAAATCGTCCCCACATGATTGGCCTCATCTACTACTCCTTTAGGACCATGGTGGCCATTGGCCTGTTTCTGGCCGGGCTTGTGGGGGTGACCTTGATCCAGTGGTTGAGGGGCAAGCTGTCGGCGGAGGCCCTCTCCCAGCAGAAGTGGCTGATGTGGGCCTGGGTCTTTGCTGGCCCCCTAGGATACATTGCTGTCGAGGCTGGCTGGATTGTCCGCTGTGTTGGCCGGCAGCCCTGGATTGTGTATGGACAACTGCGCACCGCGGAATCCGTTTCGCCGCTGCCGCCGGGAGAGGTGCTGTTTTCTTTGGTCGGCCTGACTGCTTTGTATACAGTGCTTTTCGTGGCTGCCCTTTACTTTGGCAGCCGCATCCTCCGCAGAGGGCCTAACCTGGAGCTGCCTGCCCCCGTTCCGGCAACCCAGCCGGTGATCGTGATCGAGCCTGCCCGCCACGAGCCGGATCGCCGTCCTGCAGAAGCTCGCTAGCGCCGGTGCGGCTCCAACAGGACCCAGGCGACACTGCCGGCTCTTTATCCAACAGCAGCCAAGCCACTTGTCGATTTCCAGCTCCCCTCTCCCAGAGGGAGAGGGGCTGGGGGTGGGGGGGATCATGTCTCGAACTGGTCGGAAATACCCAAAGCGGAGAGAACGACGATGGAATCTTTCGAGCCTTTACAGCAGTTTTTACCGCAAGTCTGGTTTTTTATCCTCGGTCTCTTTCTCTTTCTTTATGTTCTGCTAGATGGATTTGACTTGGGGGTTGGCATTCTTTCCCTGACAGCCTCCAGCGAAACGCGCCGCAGCATTCTCATGACCAGTCTGGGCAATGTCTGGGATGCCAACGAGACCTGGCTGGTGTTGATGGGGGGATCCCTATTTGGAGCCTTTCCCCTTGCCTACGCCACCATTCTCAACGCCCTCTACATTCCGCTGGTGATCATGGTGGTGGGCCTGATCTTGCGGGCTGTCTCTTTCGAGTTTCGGGAGAACGCCAACAACAAGCTGGTGTGGAACCTCGCCTTTGGGGTGGGCAGCTTTTTGGCGGCCTTGGGCCAGGGGTTTGCCTTGGGCAGCGTCTTCGAAGGGATCCGCGTCGACGAAGCCGGCCACTTTGCCGGCAGCCCTTGGGATTGGCTGACCTGGCGCACGGTGTTGGTGGCTCTTACCTTGATCCAGGGCTACGTGTTAATCGGGTCGGCCTACCTAATCGTTAAGACCACCGGCGAGCTGCAGAAAACCTACTACAAGACAGCAACCATCGCCACCTGGACAACGTTGCTGGGGGCAGTGTTTATCACCATCAGCACCCCCATCATGTCGGAGCAGGCGCGCGCTCAGCTTTTCTCGCCTCCTCTTTTCTATATCTTTGCTGCCATCCCCGTTTTGGGACTTTTGTTGGTGGCTCTGTTGCTGCGCAGCCTGCGGCGGCGAGAAGAAAATAGCGTTTTGGTTTACACTTTTTTAATCTTTGCCCTTTCTTTTATCGGCCTGGGGTTTATGGTTTTCCCCAACATTATTCCTCCCAGCGTCACCATCTACGAGGCGGCAGCTTCTCCCAGTTCGCTGGTGTTTATGCTCACCTTTATTGGCTTCTTGATCCCGGTTATTTTGTCCTACAACATCTACAACTATGTGGTGTTCCGGGGCAAGATCGTGGTGCAGGAAGCAACGCCAGAAGAGAGCAAAGTCCCAGAGGCAGCTTAAACCCAGAAAACAAGACCCCGCCCAGCGTTTTGCCAGGCGGGGTACATTTGCAAGCAAAACAGGGTTAACCTTGAGGCGGCCATCGGATGGGCGGCACGGCCACTCCTTAGGAGGCCCTGCTCTCCTTAGGTTTTAGGCTAGGAAGAGCAATTCCTCTAGCAGATTTGGCCTCTTCACTCCCGCTTCAGCCACTGCCGGATCTGCTCGGCAGCCACATCGCGACCTCCCAAGCCAAAAGCCAAGGCCACCGCGACGGCAATCGCGCCTAGCACCAGGCCAAAAGCCAGCACCACAATGTCGGTGGCTACACCCATCTGCTGTAAGGCCATGGCGCCGACGAAAACCAAAATGGCCACCCGCGCCGCCTGCGCCAGCACGCCCGCAGAGGGGTTGCCCAAGCTCTTGATCATGGAATGGGCCAAATTGGCCAGGTAAAGGCCGATCCCGAACACCAAGGCGCCGATGAGCACCCGCCCGGAAATCAGCAACAGACCCTCTACGATCTCGGTCAAAGCGGCAAACTGCAGCAGCTCCACCGCCGGCACCGCCCCGAACAAGACCACGCCCACCCAGACCACCAGTCCAGCAATCTCAGAGGGGGTGCGCCGCTTCACCAACTCCCCTTCAGCAGCAGGTGCTTCAGGAGCAGGGGCCAAGGGCAAGCCCAGGCCAGCAGACAGACGGTCAAAGCCCACCGCCTGCAGCAACTGGGTCACCAAACCGGCCAAGAACTGCCCCAGCCAATAAAAGACGGCCAGAATCAGAGCCGATCCTGCAATTCGGGGAATGGCCCGCAACACCTGCTCCAGCATCGCCACCGCCGGATCCGAGATGGCCCGGATTTCCAGAGCATTGAGAGCCGCAATCACTGCCGGGATCAACACTAAGATGTAGGCTACCGTGCCCACCGTCTGGGCCAACTGGGGAATGCCAAAGCGGGCCCCCAAGCGGTTGGCTCCTGCTGCCGCTAGCAAATTGGAAACGATCCCACGCACAATGCGGGCCAAAAACCAGCCCACCCCACCGATGATGAGCGCTCCCAAAATGCGCGGCACCATCGACAGGATTTGATCCAGCAGGTTCTGCACCGGCTGCAGCGGCCCCCGCAGGTTCAGCGTATCCAGGATGAGCGGCAAAAAGAACAGCAGAACCAACCAGTAGAGAGCGTCACCCAGAGCTTCATTTAAGAGAAATGGGGTGACCTCAGCCCCCCCCTCTGACTTGGCAGCCGTTCCTTCTGTACCCACCTCACCGGCAGCGCTCTCTTGGTGAAGAGGCTGAACCAGCCGCTCGTCCAAGTTAAAGCGCCGCAGCCCCCGAATGACCGCTAGGCGGGCAACCGTGGCCACCGCCCAGCCCACCACCAGCAGCACCAGGGCTCCACCCAGCCGCGGCAGATAGACGAAAATTTCTCCCAAAAACCTGTTGAGTGGGTCGGAGACGGCCTGGAGCTGTAGGGCATTCAGCACCGCCACCAACACAAAAGCCATGATGATCCAGTAAACAGCAGCGGCCACCCAGCGCTCCGTTTGCGGCAGCTTCTCGCCAGGCTTTTGCCCCAAAACCCAAGCAGCTAGGCGGTTATCGAGCTGCGTCCGCCTGAGCAGCCCCCGAACGCCGAAGGCCACCGCCGTGGCCACGAGCCAACCCAGAACTAGGATGGCAATCGCCGCCAGCAGATTGGGCATAAAAGCAATAACTCTACCCCAAAGATTGACAACAAAGGAGACGGCCTCATCTTGAAGAGTGTTTATAGAGGTGTCCATGATTACCCTCACAACCTGAAATGATCAGGATGTTCAAATGATAAGAGTAGGCTAGCCTGAAGCGCTTCTTCAGGCAAGCTGGGCTGACCTAGGAGAGAGCCTCAAAAAACAAAAACGCCACGTCTTGAAACGAAACTTTACGTCCACTCATATCAGGAGCTGATGGTTGACCAAAACTGCAGGGGTGCTGGCGAAGGAAAAAGGTGTCTAGGGAAAACTTATGCAGCTTCTTAGAACTGTTGGTTCCTCCTAAATTGGTTTCTTCCAATACACCAGCCCATCTTCTCCGTTGTTGTAATAGCCCTTGCGACGTCCCAACAGTTGAAACCCTGCCGATTCATAGAGGCGGATGGCAGCGTGGTTAGAAGCCCTCACTTCCAACGTGGCCCAACAGCAGCCTGCTGCCCTGGCTTGGGTTAGCAGCTCCTCCAGGATCCTTCGACCCAAACCACGCCGCCGATGGTCGGGATCCACTGCCAACGAGATGATGTGGGCTTCTTCCTCAATGCGCCAGAGGATGCCAAAGCCTACTAACGTTGGGGTAGGCGACGTCTTCTCGCCCCTGTCTCCAGGTTCCACCACAGCTCCAATGACAGTGCTGGTGGGCCGTTCCAGCTCCGCGCGATAGCCCTGCTCCCCCCAGTATCCCCCGTAGCAGCGCCGATCCAGTTCCAGCAATTGGGGCAGGGCAGTGATATCCAGCACCTGCAGCCGATAACTTGTGCTACCCATGGTGGTCTAGTCCCGCAATTTGCAAAACGCCGATAGCAACAACTGCCCAAAGGGATCGTCATCCGGGGCGGCATAGGGCAGGGCTCGGCGCCTAAGGCTCAAGATCTGGTCCCCCGATTGCGAATGGAGCTTGAGCTCGTAGTCGAGCCCTTCTGCCTCCTGGAGGTAACCTTGGGCGGCTTTCAGGATCCCTGCTCGCAGTTGGGCTTTGGCAGCAGGGGCCATGAGGTAGCGAACAAACCAGCGGGCACTGCCGGGATCCACCTCAGCAAGGTATTGGAGAGCGGGGCTCAACACTGCAGAGTGCTCTTGGGGGGATTGGATAGCTGGAGAAAAGGTGGGATCTGAGGCTTGGCTCACGGCTGGGGATACCAGAGGGCTTCGAGGGTACGGACAAGGGCCGCCGCTTCCGCAGGAGAGGGAGGATGGGGTAGACAGACCGTGACATGGCCCAGTTTTCGTCCTGGGCGGGCAGGGGTTTTGTGGTACCAGTGCACTGTGGCATTGGGGATCTCCGCCAAGCGCTGCCGCTTTTGGGCATAGTCACTGGTGGAGTGCTCATAGCCCAGGAGGTTCACCATCACTGCCCCCCCACACTTGAGGGAGGGATCCCCCAACGGCAGACCGGTGATGGCCCGCAGGTGCTGCTCAAATTGGGAGGTGTGGCAGGCTTCCAGGGTGTAGTGGCCAGAGTTGTGAACCCGCGGCGAGATCTCGTTGATCCAGATCCCAGCCTTGGGGTGGGGCGGCGGCACCCAGAACAACTCGATGCCGAACACTCCCACTGCCTCCAGCTTTTCCATCACCTTGACCGCCAGGTCGCGAATCTCGGCCTCGACAGTTGCGGGAATGCGGGCAGGCACCAGAACATGGCGGCAGACCTGCTCGATCTGCACAGTTTCCACCACCGGGTAGATCTGGATCTCGCCGGCTAGCCCCCGCGCCACCATCACCGCCAGCTCCCGCTCAAAGGGGATCCACTCTTCGACAAGCAGCGGGATCCCGGCATACTCGGCCAGGGCCTCTTGCAAGGTTGCTCGGTCGGGCAGGATGCGGGTGCCCTGGCCATCGTAGCCCTGCCGCCGCCGCTTGAGCACCAAGGGGAAGCTTAGGCTAGAGAGATCCGCCATCTCCACAGGCCAAAAAGCCGGCACCGGCAACCCCAACTCCGCCAGAAACTGCCGCTGGCGCAACTTGTCTAGCAACGGCTCCAGGGTGCTCAGGCGGGGGCGAAAGCGGGATCCCTCTGGATCCAGCTTTTGCAGCTCTGCCAAAGGGATGAACTCGTTTTCAAAGGTTACCACCGAGCAGCATTCCAGTAACTGGGCTGTGGCCTGGGTGTCGGTTACAGAGCCCCAAACTACCCCGTCGGCCACCGCCACCGCCGGCTCGGTGGGAGCAGCGGCCTGCACAACCAGGGGGATCCCCAGCCGACGAGCCGCTAGAGCCAACATCTGCGCCAACTGTCCGCCGCCGATTACCCCTACCGGCTGCATCTGAGTTTGGGACTTCACGGCCGCACCGCCCCACGAGTTACACTGAGAGGTAAAGCACCGTCTAGTCTACTGTCTCTCGGGTTTAGAACCCTACTGGCGGGATCCCGCTAGGAGAAAAACGGTGGAGCCCTCTAAGCTAAAAGAGCTCATCGACCGAGCGCTGGCGGATAAAGTCCTCACCCGCGCCGAGCAAGAAGCAATCCTCAAGGCAGTTACGGCCGATTCCTACGTCTCACCGGAAGAACACGAACTGCTGGACCAGATTGTGGAGCGCCTCAATAGCGGTGAGATTCGCGTTGTAGAGTAAAAACCCGCAGCTCCAAAGGGTTGGGATAGACTGGAGATCCCTTGGCCACCTCTAGCAGTATCCGCTGAGATTCTGCCGCCACCATGAGTTCTCGCTCCTCGGACTGGTTTACGCGGGCACGGCATCTCTTCTACGGCACCGCCACTGCCCTGGTGGAAATTCTGGAGGATCCCCAAAAGCGCGCTGAAAGTTTCAGTCGCCTTTCTGTCGACTGGGCGGCGCTGGCTACAGAACTGGAGCAAAAAGGGGAGCAGATTGAACAAGAGGCTGTTCGCTACCTGGAAAGCCTCCGCCGTCAAGCTAGCAAGGCCTCCGATCCAGCCGTAGATAGCCAAGCACCGGCCAGCCCGCCTGCTAGGAGCAGCTCCCCAACCCCGGCTCCTGCTGCCCCCATCTCCCAAGAAGAGATGGCCGAACTGATGGAGCTGATCCACCAGATTGAGTCCTTGCGCCTGGAGTTAGAGCGGCTGCGCACAGAACCTTGCTCTGAGGCTGGTCCTTCTGCCTGATCCCAACTCCTGTGCGGTTTGACGTTGTTACCCTTTTCCCGGAATTTTTTGAGTCGCCGCTGCGCATTGGCTTGGTGGGCAAAGCCCTGAAGCAGGGGATCGCCGAGGTTCATCTCACCAACCCGCGCGACTTTGCCACCGATAAGCACCGCCGGGTCGACGATGAGCCCTATGGGGGTGGGGTAGGCATGGTGCTCAAGCCAGAGCCCTTTTTTGCCGCTGTCGCCTCCCTACCTCGCTTGGAGCCCTACGAGATTATCTTGCTCACGCCCCAGGGGCAACCCCTAGACCAGGCCCTGCTGCGGGAGCTGGCCCAAAAGGCCCAGCTCATCCTGCTCTGCGGGCAGTACGAGGGCTTTGACGAGCGGATCCGCCAATATCTAGCTACCCGCGAGGTGTCGCTGGGGGATTTTGTGTTGACAGGAGGAGAGATCCCGGCGCTGGCCTTGATCAACGGCGTGGTGCGCCTCTTGCCGGGTACTGTGGGTAAGGTAGACTCTCTGAAGAAGGAGAGCTTTGAGGAAGGGCTGCTCGACTACCCCCAATATACCCGCCCAGCTGAGTTTCTGGGGTACAAGGTGCCCCAGGTGCTCCTTTCAGGGAACCACGAGGCCATTGCCCGCTGGCGCCTACAGCAGCAGTTGGTGCGCACCTGGCAACGGCGGCCAGATCTGTTGGCCAAACGTCCCCTCACCCCCCAAGAACAACAGTTGTTGGCCGAAGGCCTAGCCAAGCAGCACACTGAGGTGGAGGAATAAGGATGTGGGTAAACTATCTCAACTCCCTTCTCAATGGCCACCCGGCAATTCCTAGGATTCTGGGACTGCTTCTGTTGGGGATCCTGGCCAGCCCGGGGCTTGCTCTAGCCCAAAGGGGGAGTGGCAACGAGGCCCTTTACCGCGACAGCAGAGTTCAGTGGTTCGACGGCACTAGCATTGACATAAGCGATCTCTTCCGGGCTGCCGAGTTTCTCTCTCGCCAAAGTGCCTCCTCCCGCTGGGACAGTGGGGCGGCCGTCGATGAAGCTGTGGAGCAGTTCAACCAATCCCGCCGTCGCCCCTTGTTGCTCTCCCCAGAGAGGCCCAACACCTCTCTTACCCCTTGAGGTTCGCTCCCCTCGCCAGCCTGATCTGCTAAGATTACAAAGATATCCTTGTGGGCGCTAGACAATGGCGCTCTGCTCTCGGGATCCCCTAGGAGATGCCGCCGTGGTTAAGAGTACCCCCTCCAGCAAAACTGAACGGGAAGAGCGTCTGGATCCCGCCAGGCGGGGTCAATCCAAAGACAGTTCCCCTGAGCCCAAAGGGATTGCCGGCTTCCTCCGAGAGACGCGGGCGGAGTTGGCTAAAATTGCTTGGCCAAGTCGCCAGCAATTGATTAGCGAATCCATTGGCGTCTTCCTAATTGTGCTGATCTTCGCCGCGTTTATTTACCTGGTTGATCAACTGTTTGGCTGGGTAGCCACGCAGCTGTTCTCATAAATCCTTCTCTGGACAGGGCAGAGTTGAGGTAGCGAATCCCCCTTAGGGGGAGGGGAAGCCTACGGAGAGGAGGTGAGGTATGAGGTCAGGGTTAGAGCAACGGCGGAGACGCCGTGGGAACTACGTTGAGCCCCTAGAAGCTCCAGAAACGACTGCAGAAAGGGAAGAAGGGGAAGGTCAAAGCCAGCGCAACTTGCGCTGGTACGCCGTCCAGGTGGCTGCTGGCTGCGAAAACAAAGTTAAAAGCGCTCTTCTGCAGCGAGCAGCAGCGCTGGATGTGGCCGATCAAATCGTTGAAGTGGTGATCCCAAAGCGGATAGGCTTCAAGCTGGACCGATCTGGCAAGCGCCAGGAGCAAGAGGAAAAGATTTTCCCCGGCTATGTGCTGGTGCGCATGGACCTTAACGATGACACCTGGATGGTGGTGAAAACCACTCCCAATGTCATCAACTTTGTCGGTACAGAACAGAGACGGCCCTATGGTCGCGGCCGGGGACACGTGACGCCGCGACCCCTCAGTCCCAGCGAGGTTCAGCGCATCTTCAGCACTACTGAGGTGGAAGCGGTGCCCCTTAAGATTGACCTGGCCCCTGGGGATCGCATTGAGGTGCTCTCTGGACCCTTCCAGGGGTTCTACGGCGAGGTCGTGGATGTCAGCCCAGAACGGGGCAAGCTCAAGGCTTTAATCTCGATTTTTGGGCGGGATACTCCGGTAGAATTAGAGCTTGGTCAAGTGCGAAAAGAGGTGTAACTGCGTTGCATGGCTAAGAAACTGGTGGCAGTGGTCAAGCTGGCCATCCAAGCGGGCAAAGCCACCCCCGCTCCTCCTATTGGCCCCGCCTTGGGTCAGCACGGGGTCAACATCATGGCCTTCTGCAAGGAATATAATGCCAGAACGGCAGATCAGGCTGGCATGGTGGTGCCAGTTGAGGTCTCCATTTACGACGATCGCAGCTTCACCTTCGTCCTCAAGACGCCGCCAGCCTCGGTCCTGATTAAGAAAGCCCTTGGCATTGAGTCAGGCTCTAGTGAGCCCCACAAAGTCAAGGTGGGCTCCTTAACTCGCGCGCAACTGCGCCAGATTGCTGAGCAGAAGCTGCCGGATTTGAATACCAACGATGTAGAGGCAGCAATGAGAATCATTGCCGGCACTGCCCGCAGCATGGGAGTGACGATAGTTGACTAGGGCTCTGCTGACCTAGTGGAGGTGTTTGTTGTTCTGGGGGAGAGAAGTTCTCGCCAGTACCCCAAGGAGGAACTATGGCTCGAAAACTATCCAAGCGCATGCAGGCTTTGCGGGAGAAGGTCAAGCCCATCCCCTATCCTCCTGCAGAAGCCATTGCCCTCATGAAGGAAACAGCCACTGCTAAATTTGACGAGGCGGCTGAGGTTCACATTCGCCTGGGGATCGATCCCAAATATGCCGACCAGCAGCTGCGCTCCACTGTAGTTTTGCCGCGCGGCACCGGGCAGGAAATTCGAGTGGCGGTGATTGCCCGCGGCGAAAAGGTGGTGGAAGCCCAGAATGCCGGGGCCGATCGAGTGGGGTTTGAAGACCTCATCGAGGAGATCAGCAAAGGCGTGATTGATTTTGACCTGCTGATTGCCACTCCCGATGTCATGCCCCAGGTGGCTAAGCTGGGGCGCCTGTTGGGGCCACGCGGCCTGATGCCCTCTCCTAAGGGGGGCACGGTTACCATGGATCTGGCCCAGGCAATTAAGGAGTTCAA
The DNA here is from genome assembly GCF_047462175.1 of Synechococcus sp. OH30. Classification (NCBI taxonomy): domain Bacteria; kingdom Bacillati; phylum Cyanobacteriota; class Cyanophyceae; order Synechococcales; family Synechococcaceae; genus Synechococcus; species Synechococcus sp. OH30. The sequence goes on from NZ_JANSIP010000003.1 coordinate 239,344, forward strand.
AGCTGGCAAACTAGAGTACCGGGCTGACAAATCTGGCATTGTCCACTTAATCTTCGGCAAGTGTCAGTTTCCCGTCGAAGCCCTGCTGGAAAACCTGAAAGCGGTGCAGGAGTCTATTGACCGCAATCGTCCCCCAGGGGCAAAGGGCAAGTATTGGCGAACGATGCATATTTGTGCTACGATGGGTCCCTCCATCGAGGTTGACATCAATGCCCTGCGGGAGCTAAAGTTGGCTGCCTAGTTTCTCAGGGCAAATTCCAGCCAAGGAAGGGATCCCAGCAGAAATCCTTTCCACAGTTGAACAGAGAGCCGAAGACAGCAGGTGCCAAGTGGCTTAATCTCCTGCCGAGGCTGGGGTAGAGTGGGGAAGGATCCCAAGGGGGTAACTTTCGTACTTGCCCGAGTGCGTCTCGGCTAGAGCTGAGGCGCATTCTATTTGGCCTTTTGCAGCGGCAACCGCTGTTCGGTTCTCACCCAATGACGGACAATCGAGGAGGTGAGCGCGTGGGCAAGCAACCCCTAGCGAAAAAAATAGAGGTGGTCGATGAGGTTCGATCCCTGCTGCAAGCCAGCCAAATGGTGCTGGTCATTGACTACAAAGGCCTGACCGTGGCTGAGATGAACCAACTGCGGGCGGAGCTCCGCAAAGCGGATGCGGTCTGCATGGTGGTTAAAAATACCCTGATGCGGCGGGCGGTTGCTGACCTCAAGGCTTGGGCAGGGATCCTGCCTTTCTTGTCGGGGCCAACGGCCTTTATCATGATCCGAGGCAATATTGCGGCAGCCCTGAAGGCGTATCAAGACTTTGCCAAGCAAACCAAGAAGACTGAGTTTCGCGGTGCTGCAGCGGAGGGGCTGTCTCTGACCTTGGATCAGGCCAAGGCTATTGCCGAGCTGCCACCCAAGGAGGTGCTCATGGCCCAGGTGGCGGGCAGCCTCAAGTTGGTAGCTACCCGGCTGGCGATTGGGCTCAATGCCGTGCCCACCCAGGTGGCCCGCAGTATCCAGGAGATCCCGGCCTCGCTGGCACGGGCTGTGCGGGCCATTGCCGACAAGGAGGCAGCCTAAAGGCAGCTGCCTCCTTAGGTCGATGGTCCAATTTCACCCTATCCACTTGTGAACCAAGGAGACAAAACTATGGCTTCAGAGCGTGTTCAAAGCATCCTAGAAGAGCTGAAGACCTTGACTTTGCTGGAAGCTGCTGAGCTGGTGAAAGCCATTGAAGAAACCTTTGGCGTCAGTGCAGCTGCGCCGGTAGGTGGCATGGTCATGGCTGCTCCTGTGGCAGCACCAGCGGCAGCGGCACCTGCAGCCCCGGCTGAGCCGGTAGAGGAGCAAACGGCTTTTGATGTCATTCTCGAGGCTGTCCCTGCCGACAAGAAGATTGCCGTCCTCAAGGTGGTGCGGGAGTTAACTGGCTTGGGCCTGAAAGATGCCAAGGATCTCGTAGAAGCTGCCCCCAAGGCAGTTAAGGAAGGGGTCTCCAAAGAGGAGGCCAACGAGATCAAGAAGAAGCTGGAGGAAGCTGGCGCTACGGTCAAGGTCAAGTAGGCCGAGCTGGGGAAGAGGGGTTTTTCCCTACTCTCTTTTGGGACCAGGGCTCTGCCCGGCTGCAAGTTGTAGGGGAGGGGCGGTTTGCCCCTCTCTTTTGGTGGTTTAGAAGCGGGGGGACCTTTACGCCGCCTCTGCCAGCACCGCGGAGCAAGGGGCTGTAGCCTCGGCCAGCTCTCAGGGCCAGAGGAGGAAAAGGCCCTCGTCAGGGGGCCGGAAACCATTACAATGGGTTACGGACGCTTGCCACCACCCCCCATGGATTTCGGAGTCGGCTTTCTCTCCAACAATGTCATGCTGCCGATCCTGGATTTTTTCTACGGGATCGTGCCTAGCTACGGCCTGGCCATCATCTTTCTGACGTTGGTGATCCGCTTTGCCCTCTACCCCCTCAATGCCGGGTCCATCCGCAACATGCGCCGCATGAAAGTGATTAGCCCGGTGATGCAGCGGCGGATGCGAGAGCTGCAGGAGAAGTACCGCGACGACCCGCAAAAGCTGCGGGAGGCCCAGGCCAAACTCTACAGCGAACTAGGGGTCAACCCGCTTGGGGGGTGCCTGCCGCTCTTGATTCAAATGCCAGTGCTATTTGCTCTCTTTGCCACGCTGCGGGGATCGCCGTTTGCAGCGGTAACCTATGACGTCAACCTGCAGATCTTGCCGGCGGAGGTGGCAGCTGAGGTGGTGCCCACCCCCTACGTCAGCCCCAGCAAGAACATCTTCGTTGCCGACTCAGTCCACAAGCCAGTGGTGCTGGTGGTACCTAAGGGTACCAAGATTGCGGTGGGGGAGCAGGTGCAGTGGAGGTTGCAGGGGCCGGGGGGCAAGCCCTTCGAGCAGCTGGTTACAGAAGCAGGGGGAGACCCCAAGCTGTTGCAGCCAACTTGGAAGGTGGTTAAGGGGGAGGAGCGGGTCCAGCTCCAGCCGGATGGCAGCCTGCTGGCGCTGCAGCCAGGGGAGGTAACGCTGCAGATCTCAATTCCTGGCTTGGCCTCAGATACTGGCTTTTTGTTTATCGATAAACTAGGCCGCGTTGGCGCCTTTGACCCAGATGGGACCATCCACTGGGATATCATTGCCATGATTGTCCTCTTTGGCCTTTCCATCTACCTAAACCAGGCCCTGACCAGTACCGGCCAGGAGGATCCCAGCCAGAGCTCGATGGCCCGCATTACCCCGGTGCTGTTTTCAGCGATGTTTCTGTTTTTCCCATTGCCGGCGGGAGTTTTGCTTTATATCCTCATTTCCAGCCTTTTCCAGACACTGCAAACTTTCTTGCTCTCGCGAGAGCCTTTGCCAGAGAGCTTGCAGCAGTTGGTGGAAGAGGAACGTCGCCGTACTGCCCAGGTCAGTGCTGACCGAGTAGCAAAACCCAAAGCAGCTGGGGGAGGTCGCGAATCTTTGCCCTTTGAGCCCTAAGCAATCCTCTGGCTGCTCAGGGGGTGGGCTTACAGTTGACTGGTTGATAGTCTCTCAGCAAGTGGAAGCTGTTCAGGATGAGCCACCCTGAGTCTTCTACAGGTTCCCCCAAAGGAGCCGCTGCCGCTAGGAAGTCCCACCAGCAGTCTGAGGGAACCGCTGCCCCTTCCCAGATTAAGCTTTCTCCCGCTGAGCAGCGAGAACGGGCTAGAGAGTGGTTGCAGCAGGTACTGGCGGCAATGGGAATACCAGCAGTGGTGCGGGTGGTGGGGGAGGTCATTGAAATTGAGGCCAGTTCTCTCACGCCTGCCCAAAAACAAGTTCTGCTTTCCAAGGTGCTCCCAGGGCCCCTCCCTAAGGAGACTAAAGTTGACGAAGAGCGGACTCCAGTCGTTCTAGATGCTTTGCAATATCTAGCCAACACAATTCTCAACCTCAACCAGCCAGAAGACCAGCAACAACCCTATATCCTGGATTTAGACGGCTATCGGGAGCGCCGTTTGCAGGAGTTGAAGGCTTTGGTTGCGGCAGCTGTGGAGAAGGTAAGAGGGAGCGGACGGGAGTATGAGTTTCCTGAGCATCTTTCGGCTGCCGACCGGCGGCAAATCCACACGCTCCTCAAGGACCCTGCCTATGCCGACCTGGAAACTTTCAGCCGCGGAAAAGAGCCGGATCGCCGCTTGGTAATCCGGCGGGCCTCGCGCCGAGGGTAGGCTGTGGAGCTCGGGGCAGCTAAGAGATCCCACTCGAGGGGAACAATGCCATGCTAAAGCCAATTCGTCTATCCGATCTGCGACAACTGCCTGGCCAAACTCAGGAGGTACGGTTTAGGCAGTTTTTTGCTGGCTTTGAGAGCCTGACACCGGTGGAGGGATCCCTGCAGGTCAGCCACCGAGGGCACTTTGTTGAGGTCAGTGCCCAGGCCCGCACCATCGTGACGCTAACTTGTCACCGCTGCCTGCAACAGTTTAACCACCGGCTGGAGTTGGACGTTGAGGAGATCATTCTCATTCGTGAGCCCAGCCCTGGCCCTCCCCCCCTGGAGCTGGAACTGCGGGATGAGGAGGATCTGCTGGAAAGCTTGCCTCCTGACGGCGAGCTGGATGTGGAAGACTGGATGTACCAATACCTGCATTTGGAGATGCCCAGCCAGTTGCCCTGCCGCCCTGACTGCCCAGGCATTGTGGTGGAACCGGCTGCGCCGGCAGGGGATCCCCGCTGGGCGCCGCTGGCAGCTCTTCTCAAAGAGATCTCCTAGTCCTAGACCTTTTGCTGGCCTGAGGCCAGAGCCCTAGAAATACCGCTTCATTTGGATGCGAAAGCGGCCTTTTTTTGTCTCGGCTACCTCTTCAATTTGCAGCCGACCGCGGCCGCGGATGGCAATCCAATCCTGGGGCCTAAGGAGGTAACTGGCTTGGGTAACCGGCTTCCAGTTGACCCGCACTTCTCCTTGTTGGATCTCTTCCACCATTTTGCTGCGGGAGATGCCGAATCCCGCCGAGGCCACTGCGTCCAGGCGCAAAGAGGCTTCCACAGTGGTAATGGACTTGACCCGTGGCGGTTGGACCTTTAGTTGACTAAGAGGGATGGGGCTGACCTTGACGGGCACGCTGCGCACTTGGGTCAGGTTGAGGCTGAGATAGTCCACCAGTTCGGGTACCACGATAGCCTGCGCGCCTGACTCCCCAATTACGAGGATGTCTCCCACCTTCTCGCGGGCAATTCCCGTTGCCAAAAGGGCTCCTAAAAAGTCGCGGTGAGTGGCGGGGTCGAAAAGAAAGTTCCCCTCAATTTCAATAGCGGCCAGGGGGATCCCTTCCGCCTCCACACCAACCTCGGGGCGAGCCAGGGCCAGGCGCTGGCGTTCTGCCTGGGCATAGCCCCCCCAGGCCACCACCTGCAGTTCAGCCAAGTTATGCAAGCGGCTTTGCACCTCGGCTACCTCTGGGGGGGAGAGAAAATCGCTGCAGACCACTTGCCAGGTTTTGAGGGCTTGCTCCCCCAGATCCAGAATGCGCGCCAAGGTTTCTCGGTACTCGGCACCTTTGAGGAGATCGGCTCTGGGCAGCATGGGAGAGCACTTCCAGCTCTAGGGTTTTGTTCCCTTTCTCCCATGCTAAGCTAGATGTCTAGAGCTTGGCGGGCGTAGCCAAGTGGTTAAGGCAGAGGATTGTGGTTCCTCCACTCGTGGGTTCGAATCCCATCGTCCGCCCTACTCCTCTAGTTGCAGCTTAAAACCAGGGTGCCCACGGCGTCGATGCTGCCCGTCCAACCCGGCTCGATTACGGCGGTGGCCTCTGGCATCTCGACAATGGCTGGTCCGCGCAGCTGAAACCCCACGTCCATGCACCGCCGATCGTAAACCGGTACTGGGCGCAGCCGACCGGCAAACCAGGCCTTGCGCTCTCCTTTGAAGGGATCCCCTGGCAGGGGGAGCGGCGCCTTTAAAGGCACAGGGGGCAAAGCTTGTACCGCCCGCAGACGCAGCTGGATCACCTCCACCTCTTGGTCGGGATCCTGCCAGCCGTAGCGCCGCTGGTGGGCCTGGTGAAACCGCTGCTCTAGGAGGGCAACTGGATCCGCCAACTGGGCCGGGATCTCCAGCTCAAAGGACTGGCCGCGGTAGCGCAGGTCCAAGCTAAAGTACAGCTCCGGCTCCTGCAGGTCGGCTTTCGCCTGGCGGATGAGGGGGGCTGCCCATTGGGCCAAAAGGGATCCCTCGGCAGCCGACTCCAGTTGCCGCAGCGGCTGCAGGAGGGCCCGCCGGTAATCCCGCTGTAGGTTGGCCACAGCCATACCTAGCGCGGAGAGGACACCGGCAAAGGCCGGGATCAAGATGCGGCGGATCCCCAGCTCCTCTGCCAGGGCACAGGCATGCATGGGCCCGGCTCCGCCAAAGGCCAGCAGGGCAAAATCGGCGGGATCCAAGCCCCGCTCCACGCTGATGACCCGCAAAGCCTGCGCCATGGCCCCATTGGCCAGGGTGCGAATGCCAACAGCTGTCTCCTCCAAACTCAAACCCAAGGGCTCCGCCAGCGTCGCAATGGCCTGGCCAGCCAGATCCCGTCGCAGGCAAACAGAGTCCCCCAGCCAGCCCCCATCCGGCAGGTAGCCCAGCCAAAGGTTGGCGTCGGTTACTGTGGGAGCCGTTCCTCCCCGCCCGTAGCAGGCCGGCCCAGGGTTGGAGCCGGCACTTTCCGGCCCCACCTGCAGCCCCCCGCCGGGTAGCAGGTAGGCCAGGGATCCGCCCCCGGCACTGACCGTGTGGATGTCAATCTGGGGCTGCTGCACCGGCAGGCCGCACACTACCGCTGACGAGGTAACCTGAGGGAGGCCGTCTTGAATGAGGGCCACATCGGTGCTGGTTCCTCCCATGTCCAGGCTGAGCAGATGGGAATAGCCGCTCAGACGGCCCACATAGGCCGCCCCGTAAACGCCGCCCGCCGGCCCCGAAAGCAGTGCCACCGAGGCGTGGGCTGCCGCCTGAGCAAGGGAGGTGACGCCGCCGGAAGATTGCATGATTAGGGGGGCGGGGATCCCTCTCTCCCGACAACCCTGGGCCAAGCGGTGCAGGTAGCCCGCCAGGGCCGGGCTGAGGTAGGCATCAATGGCTGTGGTGCTAAAGCGCTCGTATTCCCGAAACTCCGGCGCCACCTCGCAGGAGAGGGAAACGTGCAAGCCGGGAAAGGCCTTGCGCAAAGCCGCCCCCAGGCGCTGCTCGTGCTCCGGGTAGAGGAAAGAAAACAAAAACCCTACCCCCACGGCGCGGATCCCCTCCCGCTGCACCCGCTCTCCCACCTCCCGGATGACGCGCTGGATCTCCTCCTCCGTCAGCGGCTCCAACACGCCGCTTACGCTGCAGCGCTCCTTTACCTCTAGGCAGTGGTGGCGGGGCACCACTGGCTCCGGCTTGGGCTGGGTGAGGTCGTAGAGGGAGGGGCGGTTTTGGCGACCAATGGCCAGCACATCTCGGAAACCCGCCGTGGTCAAAAAGAGGGTAGGGGATCCCTTGCGCTCCAGGAGGGCGTTGGTGGCCACCGTCATGCCATGGCAGAACACATCCACCTTGACCGCGCCCAGCTTGTCCAAGGCGGCAAAGACCCCCTCTTCCGGGCTGGGGGTGGAGAGCACCTTGGCCGTCCGGATCTGGCCTTCCTGAAGGAGCACTAAATCGGTGAAGGTCCCCCCCACATCGATCCCCAGACGGACCAAGCCCTCCTGCCTCCAGTCCTGTTGCTCGGCTTGCTCGCTGCTGGTGTTGAACATTGCTCAATAAGGCTCTCCTGCAGGTCCGCCCCTGCGCTTCTCATTTCAACCCCTCCCTAGAGACGACGCCGGGGCATCTCTTCCGACTCAGTTGCCAGGGGTTGCTCCTGCTGCAACAGCTGGCGAAAGGCCGGCTCGTCCAGCCGGTAGTCCCGCTGCTCGATCAAATCCCGATCTGTAGAGTAGATGGTGTCCGCCTCCTGCACCACCTCTTGGCGGCGGAAGCGGCGGGCAAAGTCGAGCTTGCGCAGCAGCGCCTCGGAGGGACGCTTCAGCCGCTCTTGCCAGAACCGCCGGCTGCGGTTGCGCCGCTCCACCCCCTGGTTGCGAAATTGCAACGTCAGCCACCGCACCGCAGGCACCGCCAAAAACAGCGTGCCATAGAGGAAGAGGAAGCCAATCAGCGGGTAGATAAACGCCAAAAAGGCGTTGCTCCCGGCGGCGGCGGCCACCTCCTCCCGCGCCCCGTAGAGAATGGCTGCCAGGAAGAAATTGAGCACCCCTAGGCCAGCAGCCAGGGTCAGTTGCTCAGGGGTGGCGCGGCTAAACACCCAGGGTTTTTCCTGCAACATCCCAGGAAGCTGCTGTTGGGGGCTTTCTGTGGCCGTTACCTGCAGCTCTGGGAAACGATAGACGATATCGCCGTCCTCGCTTACCTCCGGCTGGCCGTCGAACTTGAGCAGAATCGGCAGCATGTAGTCTTCATACTCCAGGGCCGGGGATCCCGGCTCCACATCCAGGTAGGGCAGCACCTGCTCGGCGGCAATCACCCCCCCGTTGGCGCGGATAAGCTGGCCAATCAAGGCATAGCGCTCCTCTTCCAGGTTGGCGTTGGGATCCCCGTCCCCAAACAGGAAGCTGTACACCGCTTCCAAAAAGTTCATCTCGGATTTTTCCCGGCGGGGTCGCGCCTGACCGGAATAGCCCCCGTAGGGACTCCAGAAGGGGTTGCCCACCCAGAGGTCGGGGAAATAGAAGAAGACCCCCCCTCCCCGCGAGCGGCTGCGGTTGTCCTCCTCACGGCTGCTGGCCATCTGCAGAGCCATCAACGCTAGGGTGATGAGGACAATCGACACCACCAACAGGATGCCGAAGGAGATGCGCAGCCCGTAGAGAAAGCCGCCCCAGAGCTTGCGTCGCAGAACCGCCAGCCGATCCTGCTGCTCCTTGCGCTTGAGAATGTCGCGAAAGTCGGGCGGAAAAACGTAGGCAATCTCCCCCTGCCGCGAAACCTGGAGATGACCCCCCGCCTTTTGGGCTAACTTCAGCACCTCCTGCTTTGCCTCCTCTAGGGCCAGGCCAGTGCTGGAGGCAATGTCTCCCAGCGTCACTCGCAGGCCCAACCGCTCCACTGCGTCTATAACCAAAGTCTGTGCCGCCACCGTTAACCTCCGCTTTTGCCTGCTGTAAACTCCCATCCCGCTAGGAGGGATCGCGGGGGATCTGCCCCTGTTTCCAGTATCTCTCCTCGGCTGGGCAGCGACGAGAGGATCCCCTGCCTTGGTGGCCCTAGGGTAGCCAGGCCATCACCGCCAGCAGGGCGAGGAGGATCCCGATCAATCCCCACGTCAGCCGTTGGGTATTCAAAGGGGGAGTAGCCTCGCGGCGGATAGGAGCAGTAACTTTTGGCAGGGAAGCTGGACGGCGGAGGCGCTCATAGACCCGGCGGCGTTCCCCTGGCTTGGCCTCTTCCAGGTGGCTGAGATCTGGGATTTCGAGCAACCACTCCGCTGGCCGCTGCAGACGAGGTGCCTGCCAGATGCCCAACACGTAGCGGGCCTGCTGAGCGACCTCCGGATCCGGGTTGCCCAGCAAGGTTTGCACCAAGCGGATTGCCTCCTGGGTCTCTCCAAGGGCATCCTGGGCTAGGGCCTGCCAGAGCCGCAGCTTGCTTGCTTGCGGGTAGCGGCTCTGGGCCTGTTTCACCTGTTCCAGAGCCTGGCGGTAGTGTCCCCGCTCAAAGCTGGCCTGAATCCGGGCCAAATGCTGGGGCAAGCGCAAGTCTTCAGAAGGGATCAACTCTGGCTCCACCGATCAACTCCCCTAGGTAAGCTTTTGTTCCACCCCGAACCCCACCAGAAGCACCTCCTGCGGCGGCTGACCGTGAGGGGGGCGTTGGTAGGTGAGGATCTGCCGCAGGCGCAGGCGCGGGTTGAGCAGAGTGATGGTATCCACGGCAACGACGCGCGTGTAGGTGGTGGTCATCACCAGTTGCAGGGATTGCGGATCGAAGCGGAAGTCGGCCACCATGGGCCGCTCCTCTTCATAGGCGCGATCGCGCAGATAGTCGCCTTCAAGACCGCGGGCGCTCTCTCGCCGGGGCACAAACAGCATGTTCAGCTCTTGCCCCACCTCCTCTCCCTTTTCGGAGACAGTCTCAAAGGCAAGGTGGAAGCCCAAGAAGCCGTCGACGCCGTGGTTGGGGTAGTTGTTGTCCCTCAGCACCTTCTCCTTAAGCTCAGGGGTGAGGGTGCGAATGGTGAACTCCGTGCGGGAGCGCTCCACCTCCCCGCGATCCAAGTAGTGGTAGGTGCGCTCGGTGTGCCAGGCACCAATGCAGCAGTTAAAGAAGTAGTGAAATTGCTGAAGGGCATTCATGCCAGAGGGATCGACAGCAAGGCTGAGTTGACAGCTAAGCCCGATCCTAAAACGAATCGCAGACAAACAGGCACCCCAATTCAGACCTCCTGCCCCTCTTCCCTACCTCAGGTAGTGGCTGCCGCTGGGATCCCCTGGGCCACGGCCAAAGTTGACCCCAACACCTCCAAAGCCCGCTGCAACTGCCCATCCTCAGGGCCGCCCAGGGTTTCTGCCGTCAGGGGAACAGGGCCCTCGGCCACCACCACATCGGGCTGGATCCCTTGGCGGTGGATATCGCGACCGTTGGGGGTGAGGTATTTGGCAGTGGTTACGGCCAGCCCGGAGCCGTCTGCCAGCTCCAGCAGGGATTGGATCAGCCCCTTGCCGAAGGTGCGCGTCCCCACCAGTTGCGCCCGCCCGCTGTCCTGCAGGGCTCCTGCCAAGACTTCGCTGGCACTGGCGCTGCCCTGGTTGACCAAGACCACCAGCGGCGCCTGGGTGAGGATGTCGCCGGTGGCGGGAATGCTCTCTTGAATGCCGTGGCGGTCTGTAACCAACACGATGTCGCCTTTGGGGATCCAGAAGCGGGCAATTTCAATGGCTGCCTGCAGCAACCCCCCTGGGTTGTTGCGCAGATCAAGGAGGTAGCCCCGCACCCCTCGCGCTTCTGCATTCTGGATGGCCTGGCGCACTTGGGCGGCGGCGTTGCCGTTAAACTGGCTGAGGCGAATGTAAGCCACTAAGCCCTGGGGCAGCTGGAAAAAGGCGGTGCGCACCGGGTTGATGAGAATCGACTGCCGCACCAGCTCCACCTCCCAGATGCGATCCTGCCGCCTTAGCCGCAGGCTAACAGTGGTGCCGCTGGGGCCCCGCATGCGCTCTGCTACCTCGTCTAGGCTCAGCCCTACCACTGGCACCTGATCCACTGCCAGGATCTCATCCTGGGGTTGGATCCCAGCCCGTTCGGCAGGAGTCCCCTCCATCGGGGCAATGACCCGCACTGCTCCCTGCTCGTCGATGGCAATCTGCAAGCCGACACCACTCAGCTCCCCAGCCGTAGAAGTCTGCAGGCTAAGGTAGTGCTCCCGATCCAAAAAGCGGGTGTAGGGATCCCCCAGGGTTGCCAGCATCTCCTCAATGGCCCGGTAGGTTTCCTGGCGATCCTGCAGGGGCCGAGAGAGAAAGCGCTGCCGCACTTGCCACCAGTTTTGTCCATTGAACCCTGGATCCACGTAGGCCCGATCCACATAGGCCCACGCCTGCGCCAACAGTTGCTGCTCCTCCCCCCAACGGCTGGCCTGCACCTGACAGGCGCCAAGGCTCAGGCCTGCCCAGAGCAAGCAACTCAGCACGAGAACGCGCAGGGCCCAGCGGATCCCCCACCCCTTGCGACGGATTTCTCCTTCTCTCGACTGCTGTGCCAGCATTGCCTCCCAAAATGCTAAGAAAAATTAACAAAGCGCAATATTAGAAGCTGCTTTGCCGGCGGAGAGGCGGATCCCTGAGCTGCAGCTGAGCCTGGTTTGAGGAGGGTGTTAACAAACTGTGTTACAGTGCTGGTGGGAGTGGGCTTGTCCCCTCCTGGATATCCAGCTTCAAACTCTTTAAAGATTGCAGGTATCATGAGCAAGGTTTACGACTGGCTAGACGAGCGGCTAGAGATCACGCCTTTCGTCGACGACGCAACCGGGAAATTCATTCCGCCCCACGTTAACATCTTCTACTGCCTTGGCGGCATCACGCTGGTGTGCTTCCTCATTCAGTTTGCCACCGGCTTTGCCATGACGTTTTACTACCGTCCGACGGTGGCTGAGGCTTTTGAATCGGTTAACTACATCATGACCCAGGTCAATTTTGGCTGGCTGCTGCGCTCCATCCACCGCTGGAGTGCTTCCATGATGGTGTTGATGATGATCCTACACACCTTCCGGGTTTACCTAACCGGTGGGTTCAAGAAGCCCCGCGAGCTGACCTGGGTAACCGGTGTAATCTTGGCGGTGCTGACGGTTTCCTTTGGGGTTACGGGTTACTCGCTGCCCTGGGATCAGGTGGGCTATTGGGCGGTCAAAATTGTTTCAGGAGTGCCCAGCGCTATCCCAGTGGTGGGTGATGCCCTGGTCCAGCTTATCCGCGGCGGCGAGGCGGTTGGCCAAGCCACCCTCACCCGTTTCTACAGCCTGCACACCTTTGTGTTGCCTTGGCTGACGGCGGTCTTCATGACTATGCACTTTCTGATGATCCGCCGCCAGGGCATTTCTGGACCCTTGTGAATCCTAGCCGGTTCGCTCCCCAAGTTTCTCTTCTAACCCTTTTCCCCCAGACAAGGAGAACGGCTATGCCTGTCTCGAAGCAAGTAATAGCAACTGAGGTCATTACACGCAAAGTTGACCTGGACAACCCCAAAGTTTTGGCCAAGCTGAAGAAGAACATGGGCCACATGACCTACGGTGAGCCCGCTTGGCCCAACGACTTGCTCTTTATGTTCCCGGTGGTCATCCTGGGTACGATTGGGGTGATTGTCGGCCTGGCGGTCATGGATCCGGCGGGGGTGGGCGAGCCGGCGGATCCCTTTGCCACACCGCTGGAAATTCTGCCGGAGTGGTACCTCTACCCTGTCTTTCACATTTTGCGCGTGGTTCCCAATAAGCTCCTGGGCATTGCTCTGATGTTAGCTATTCCCGTAGGTCTCCTGTTTGTGCCTTTCATTGAAAATGTCAATAAGTTCCAGAATCCACTGCGCCGTCCAGTGGCAACAACGGTGTTTTTGCTTGGCACGTTGGTAACCCTCTACCTAGGCATTGGTGCCACCCTGCCTCTGGACAAGTGGGTTACTCTGGGCTTGTTCTAGAGCTGCGGGTAGGTTGACACCGCACAAGTGCAGCAGGCCAAAGGCTGGGCTGCACTTTTTTGTGGGTACTGCTGGGCCGAGTGGTGGTAATATCGCTACGCATTCCTTTTACCGCGATCCCGCATGAGTACTCCCCCTCCTGCTCCCCGCATCTACCGGATTACTGCTCTAGCCGGCGATGGCATCGGCCCCGAAATCATGCAGGTGGGGCGGGCGGTTTTGGATGCAGTGGCCGCTCAGATGGGGTTTTCCATCCAGTGGCAGGAGGGCCTCATTGGTGGAGCAGCCTACGAAGCCACTGGGGATCCCTTGCCCCCAGAGACCTTGAAAATGGCCCAGGAGAGCGATGCTGTTTACCTGGCAGCAGTTGGCGACTTCAAGTACGACGCCCTGCCGCGGGAGAAGCGCCCTGAGCAGGCTTTGCTGGGCTTGCGGGCTGGCTTGGGGCTGTTTGCCAACTTGCGTCCGGTGAAGATCTTTCCGCCCCTGGTGGAGGCCTCTTCCCTCAAGCCGGAGGTGGTGGCCGGGATCGACCTGGTGGTGGTGCGCGAGCTCACCGGTGGCATCTACTTTGGTCAGCCCCGCGGGATCTTCGTCGATGCCCAAGGATCCCGACGCGGCGTAAACACCATGGTCTACACTGAGGCCGAGGTGGACCGCATTGCCCGCATGGCTTTTGAACTGGCCCGCAAGCGGCGGCGCAAGCTCTGCTCGGTGGATAAGGCCAATGTGCTGGAAGTGTCGCAACTGTGGCGGGAGCGGGTCAATGCCGTGGCAGCGGAATACCCTGACGTGGAGCTGTCCCATCTGTATGTTGATAACGCCGCTATGCAGTTGGTGCGCTGGCCGAAGCAGTTTGACGTCATCCTGACAGAGAACCTCTTTGGGGATATCCTCTCCGATGAGGCAGCCATGCTAACTGGCTCCATTGGCATGTTGCCTTCCGCCTCTTTGGGAGCTGCCGGCCCTGGTCTATACGAGCCAGTCCATGGCTCAGCTCCCGATATTGCCGGTCAAGACAAGGCCAACCCTCTTGCCCAGGTGCTCTCTGGGGCAATGCTGCTGCGCTACTCTTTGGATCAGCCCCAAGCTGCCGACCGCATCGAACAGGCCGTTGAGACAGTTTTGGCCCAGGGCTACCGCACCGCCGACATCTACTCGGAGGGGATGACCCTTGTAGGCTGCCGCGAGATGGGAGAAAAGATCCTGGCCGCCTTGGCTCAACAGCAAGCCTCTCCCCAAGAACCGCCCTCAGCCGCCGGCGGTTAAGTAGGGGTTTGCTTGCTGCTGCCTCCCTCTCCTGCAGGGAGGGATCACCCCGCCAACCAGTGGTGCGGCCATTCCCGGAAACGGCCGTGGGGCCAGGTCCTCCTCCTAGGCAAAGCGATAGCTTAGCTGGATTGGGTCGTGGACAGTGATCTTTTTCTTGTGGATGGAAATGTAGTTCTTCTTGCGCAACTCTCCCAAGAGACGGGTAATGGTGACGCGGGTTGAGCCAATGGCTTCGGCAATGGCCTGGTGAGAGAGCTTGAGGTCGATGGTCACGCCATTGGGACCGGGCACGCCGAAGTCGCGGCAGAGGATCAGCAAAAAGCTAACCAGCCGGGAGGCCATGTCGCGGTGGGCCAGTGTTTCAATCATCATCTCTGTCTGCAGGATGCGAGAAGCCAAGCTCTTGAGCAGCAGCATGGCCAGCTCAGCGTTCTCCCGCACAGACTTTTCCACCTGCTCGATGGGCAGAGAGAGCAGCTCGACGCGAGTGAAGGCTACGGCATGATAGAAGCGGTCGGAGCGCTGCCCGGTAATGAAGGAGAGCACCCCAAAAATGCTGTTTTCCCGCAGGAGGGCGACAGTAATTTCCTCCCCCATTTCGTACACCCGCGACAGCTTAACAGCTCCCTTGACCAAAAAGTAAACCCGCTCCGCCGGATCGCCGGGGAGGAAAATGGTCTTGCCACGTTCAAAGGTTTCGATAACTGGAGGATGGTGAGGCCCTCCTAGCTGTTTAAAGGCTGCAATGAGAGATTTTTCTGCAACGGCCACCACGGGATTCGACAACCTCTCAAGGTCAGTTTATCTCTAGGATCAACTCCTAAACCCAGATCAAGCTGCCTACGATTCGAAGACTACCCTAGACTCTGGATATCTTTGTAGCAATAGCTACATTTCTCTTGTTGCGGTAGGGGAAGATCGTATGGGGATTGCCACCCTCTCTCGCCATAGCCGCCAGCACTTTACAGTACGGATGCCAGAGCCAGCCAACCACCTTTTGGAGGTGGAGCTGCAGATTCGCGAAGTGGAACCGGAGGTGCCTCTGCGGCTGCGGCTGCCAGTGTGGACGCCGGGATCCTACCTAGTGCGGGAGTATGCCCGCCATGTGCAGGAGTTTCAAGCCCTGAGCGAGCAAGGGAGCCCTTTGGCCTGGCGAAAGGTTGATAAAAACACCTGGGAGGTCAATCCAGCGGGGTGTTCGGCGGTCACCATCCGCTATCGGGTCTATGCCTATGAGCTGACGGTGCGCACCAACCATCTGGATCTCACCCATGCCTATTTCAACGGGGCAGCGCTCTTTCTCTACGTGCTCGGCCGCGAGCGGGAACCCTACACCTTGACGGTGATCCCTCCTCAACCCGACTGGCGTGTCGCCACCAGCTTGCAGCCCTTGCCCGCCGCTGAGGATCCCAATGCCGGCTGGTCGTTCCTGGCGGCAGACTACGACGAGCTGGTGGATAGTCCGGTGGAGGTGGGCCTGCACCAGTTGCGGTCGTTTGCAGTGGAAGGGATCCCGCATTACTTCGTGGTCTGGGGAGCAGGCACCCTGGATTTGGAGCAAGCGGTGGCCGATGCTGAGAAAATTGTCCGGGCCACTGCAGCGTTTTTTGGCGGGTTGCCCTACGACCGCTACTGGTTTATTGTGCATTTGTCCCCAGGGGGATTTGGCGGCCTAGAGCACAAGTACAGTGCTACCCTCAACTATTCTGGCCTGGAGCTGCATCAGCCCCAGTCCTACCGCCGCTTTTTGGCGCTGCTGGCCCATGAGCTTTTCCATGCTTGGAACGTCAAGCGGCTGCGCCCTCTGGCTTTGGAGAAAATTGACTACAACCAAGAAAACTATGTGGACTGTCTGTGGTTTTGCGAGGGGGCGACCAGCTACTACGAAAACGTGATCTTGCTGCGGGCAGGGCTCCTCACCGCCAAAGAGTTTTTACAGATCCTATCTGAGCGAATTGGCCAGCTGCAGCGTACTCCGGGTCGGGCCGTGCAATCGCTGCAGGAGTCCAGTTTCGACGCTTGGATCAAGCTCTACCGTCCCCACGAAAATAGCCTCAACAGCCAGGTTTCCTATTACCTAAAGGGCGCTTTGGTCTGCTGGCTGCTGGATCTGCACATTCGCCACCTTTCGGGGGGCCAGGGATCCCTGGACACAGCCATGCGGGATTTGTGGCAGCGCTTTGGCCGGTTTGAGAAAGGCTACACCCACCAAGACCTGCGGGAGGCCTTCGAGCGGGCAGCCGGCGCCGATCTTGGCCACTTTTTCTCTGCCTACGTGGAAGGTACGGAAGAGCTGGACTACAACGCTTACCTCCACCCTTTTGGCCTCACCCTTAAAGCCCACTTCAGCCGCCCCAACCCTAGCCCTTACCTGGGTCTCCACTTCAATGGGGAAGGCAACCGCATCAGCGCCGTCGAGATGGGATCCCCCGCCCAAAAAGCAGGCATCTGGGCTGGCGACGAGCTCGTAGCCCTAGACGGCTTTCGGGTGAGCGCCACCACCTTGCCGGAGCGCCTGGCAGCCTACCAGCCCCACCAGGTGATCTGCCTAAGCGTCTTCCAAGGTGATCAGTTGAAACACTTCTGGATCCCCCTGGATCCACCCCGCCCGGATGTTTACACCCTCGAAGCTTTGCCTGAACTTACCCCTGAACAAGAGTCTCTCCAGCGAGACTGGCTGGGATCCCTTCTGGCTCAAGAGTAAGCAGGAGGTAGCAATGCTTTAAAATCTTCCTAGCTGTTCTGCTTTTAGGTCTTCTAATTGGATCGGCTATTGGTTTCTCCCTGGGCGTTTATACCTGTAGGCGATCTGAAGTGAACCGCTACGAATCGAGGTTTGAGAAAAGAAACTGAGAGGGCAATAGCTTTGCAACTTCACCGGTTCACTCAAAGAGCTAATAGTCAGTTACTGGATGAGATTCTAAGAAAGTTACAAGCTGACCTTGAGGGCTTCAAACTTCATATCTCAGAAAGTCTGTCCGAAAGTTACCAAAACTTCCTTCAGCATTTAGCTGAGTACAGAAATCAGCTAGTTAAGAACATAAGTAACCAGCAGAATATCCTGAGCAGGTTAGAAAGTACAGAAAAAATTTCCCAGAATCTAAGCTCAAGTTCTAGCCTTCAAAAGACGAAGGAAACTAACGAGCGAACTGCTGACGCGCGACTCAAGAGTTTGCCGCCAGAGACGATTAGCCGTGAACAGGTGAAAATAGGGGTATTTCTGTGGTCTAGGAACATAAGGATGAAGAACCTGATCCCATCTAGTAAAAAAGCCGATGCAGAAGGAGAACTCGATAACAAGCTGAACTGGATATCAAACCTTATGGGTCAGAGGTACTCGCTGATCGAGAAGCTTTACAAAGAAATTAAATCTGGCATTGGAGAAGAAAAGGCCTTAAATCTTTGCTTAAAAGGCAACCCCCCGGAAGTGATAAGTTATAGCTGCCAACTTGCTTCCACTCTACATAAGGTTAATTTCTTAGAGGAATATAACTACTCAAAATCCTCCAAAACTCTGAGGGTAAAGCTAAGCAAGTCTCCAGAGGCAATCAAGTTCCTATCTGGAGATTGGCTGGAGAGATATGTCAAACAGCAACTGATCAAGTTTGCTAGAGAGCAGGGACAGAAGATCGATTTTTCCTACATCGCAAATGCGGAAGTTACTTTGCCCAACGGTAGCGACTTTGAGATCGATCTCTTCTTCCACATTAACAACCGATTCTACTGGATAGAGTCGAAGACCGGCAGCTACAGGGACTGTATAGAGAAGTACTCTTGGCTCGCCTCCGAAATGGGTCTCGGCCCAGATCAAGTCTTCCTGGTCTTGGCAGATGCTGATCAAGAGACGAGAAGTAGGATCTCCTCGTCCTATAATCTTTCAGCAATTAGTGTCGAGGAGGTTGAGTCTCTGCTGTACAGAATTGTGAGGAGGTAGGCCCAGTCTAAGCTACCACTTTGACAGCCTGCTCCATACACCACCAGGGATCCTCGGCAAAAGCCGGCATGGGCGTGCTGCCTGCTCTACCCAAAATGGC
This sequence comes from Synechococcus sp. OH30, assembly GCF_047462175.1. Lineage (NCBI taxonomy): Bacteria > Bacillati > Cyanobacteriota > Cyanophyceae > Synechococcales > Synechococcaceae > Synechococcus > Synechococcus sp. OH30. The sequence continues at coordinate 257,314 of NZ_JANSIP010000003.1, forward strand.
CAGCCGAACTTCCCGATCCAGACGGGATCCTGATCCATAGGGATCTTCGGAGGGGGGCTCCAGTCTTTGCCCTAAAGGGGGCATTGCCATGATGCCGGGCTGCATGCCAGTACTGCTGACCCAGATTTTGAAGCGATCCACCGTTGTCTCGGCGTCTTCGGGCAGTTGCATCTGCAGCAGATAGCGAGGGCCAGAGCCGACTAACACGCTTTCGCCAGGGCGCAGGCGGGCAGGAAAGTCCGGCTGGTAGGGATAGACTAAACCGACGCTGCACTGCCGTTCGTCAAAGACTGTTACATAGACATGCACCGGGGTGAGGGCCCTATTCCGCAAGGCAATAGCCAGGTTGCGTCCTGCCTGGATTTGCACTTGGCCCTGAGGATCCCGCGGCAGGGGGCTAACTTCGGCAGGCCTGGAGCCGCTGGCTGGCGTTTCCAGTTGCAGAAACTCCACTTCCAGGACGTTGCTTAAGGCATCGCTGGCAGGTTGCAGGTTGAGGAGGTTGTCGAAGGCAGCCACGTGCTCCAACAGCCGCACCAGCTTGCGGGGCAGAGCCTGCGGCTTTTTCACTGGGATCCGGAAAGCAGCCAGAGCCACCGCCTCTCCGCGGCGGTAAAAGTAATAAGTGGCATCCGGCAAAATCTCCACCCGCAGAGCTGCTGTTTCCGGCTCAGTATAGGTCAGAAGTGGCGAGGCCGGCAGAGCCGTTACTAACTCGGCAACAGGGATCGGCACTTGACTGGAATCTGCGCAGGTGAAGGCCACCCGCAACGGCTGGAACTGGAAGGATGACATGGGCAATAATCCTAGAACTTCGCTCCAGAACCTCCAGAGGGCAGGCTAAGCTTTATGCTACCTGTTTAAAAGCCAATCCTAGCCGCTGGGGATCCTGAACACCTCCCAGAGAATCCCGCCTGCAAGTGATCCCGCAATAGTCTATCCTTAGATCCTGGTGGCGGGTTTGTCACTGGAGCAGAGCCGACTCCCTTTCTTTTTGAGGTCATTGATTGGTGGAGAACCATGTTTAGCAAGTCCTTTTCTTTCCAGAAGGCGCTGGTGGCAGTGCGGCGGTTTTTGGCTTGGATCCTGGCTTTAGGGCTGGCTGGGTTTGCCTGGGGGCCAGCCCTGGCAGCCAGGCAGATCCCTCCGGTTCCCCTGTCGCCCACTGAAACTATTACTTTTACCGAGGCGCAACTGGCCCGCGGCAAGCAGCTCTTTAACAAAACCTGTGCCCAGTGCCACGTAGGAGGCCAGACCCTTCCCAACCCAGATGTTACCTTGAGCCTTTCGGATCTAGCGGGGGCAACACCTCCTCGTGACAACGTGCTGGCAATTGTGGACTACATTAAAAACCCAGTTACCTATGATGGAGTAGAGTCCCTGGTGGAATACCATCCCAACACCCAGCTCCTAAGTGAGTATCCTCGCCTGCGCAACCTCACTGATGAGGATCTAAAGTTAATTGCCGGCTACATCTTGGTTCAAGCTAAGACGGTGCCCGGTTGGGGCGGCACTAAGAGTGAATCCCACAGTGATCTTTCGGCCTATCTCTGATGTCTAGGCAAGCTCAAGTGGCAAACCGGTGGCGGATCCCGAGCTGGAGATAGGCCGGGATCCTGCTTTTGGTATGGCTAGGGCTAGCTAGCCTAGTGGCAGCCCGTATTGATCCCTACGTGAGCCAGTATCTGCGGGCCACTGAGCCGGTGGTAACCCTCCGTCCCGCTAGCGCGATTTGTACAGGGCGGAAAAGCCCGCTTGCGTTAGCGGGACGTAGTCCTTGAGGGACTTGAGTCGTTCGCCAATGCTCAAGCACCCACCCCTGTGAAAGAGCCGGACAGTGCTAAGCGGAACCTTGAGACTTGGTTCCAAGGAACTGTCTAGGTGTGGCTTGACACAGCGCCTTTACGAGTTCGTCGGTGGACTGCGTTAGTCGGTGGGCATGCTCTCGTGGAGTACCCCGCAGCTACGATGGCAGCGAGCCCAGCTACGGCTGCCGTCCTGTACCTTCCTCCTGGATGGATGAGGAAGCTCTGCGTAACCTAGCTGCCTTTATCCTTAGAGCTGCTCAAGTGGCCCCCACCTGGGGCTCCAACACTTCAATTGACCCTGGCTGGAGGCTCTCTGCCCCCTGCTAGGGGATTGATGGTAGCCTAAGGGAGAGGAAAGGTTGAGGCCATGCTCCAGAACATCCGCTCCCTGCTCCTAGGCCTGTGGATCCTGGCCTTGCTCATCTTCCTTGTCCAAAACTGGGGATCTGCAGCGGTGGTTATTGTCGCTGGGCAGGCCAGCCCAGCTCTGCCCCTGTCGCTGGTGCTTTTGACTGCCTATGGAGTAGGAGTGGGCTTGGGATTTCTGTACGTGGGATCTTGGCAGCTACACCAGCGGGCGTTGGAGCGACAGGCAATCCGCAAGCTTAATCAACTCCTCGAGCGGGTGCGTTTTTTGGAAGCGCAGCTGCTTCCCCCTGACCACTATTTGCCCCCAGATCTGCCGGATCCCCAAGCAGGCCGCTATTCCTATTCCAATATCCCGCCGGAACGCATTCGCGATCCCGCCCCCGAACCCAGTGAAGCTGAGGACGACACCGCAGCTCCCAGCTGGCGGATCGTCCGGCGGCCTTACGCTGCCGAGGAGGAGGAAGAATGGGATTCCTAAACTGGTGGAGAGCATCTGCAGCCCCTGCCTCTGAGCCCACCCCTCGCCCCGAGCCTCAAGGGCAGAATAACTACCTGCTCATCGTGCTGGACAGTTGCCGCTTCGACAGCCTGCTGGCGGCTAAGCCCAAGCACTTGCTGAAGTTAGGCCCTCTGGAAAAGCGCTGGAGCTACGCTTCCTGGACAGCTCCTGCCCACTACAACCTCCTCATGGGCCTGCTGCCCCATACTAGCCCCACCCACGTCTTTGCTTCCGAACACTACAAGCAGGAGTATTTGCGCTACAACGAGCGCCTTGGCACTCGGCAGCCAATTGAGTTCAAGCATCTGCTGCCGCACCTCTATTTGCCAACGCTACTGAAGCATCAACTGGGCTACACCACCCACGCCCTAGTCTCCATGCCGGTGCTCAACCCCAGCACCCTGCTCAATCGCGACTTTGATTCCTACCGTCTCATGCCCCGCCACAACGACATGGCGGCTATGGTGGAGCAGTTGCGCTTTGATCCGGATCGCCCTAGCTTTTACCTGCTGAATGTGGGCGAAACTCACTATCCCTACGCTCTGCCCGACGAGGACCCCAGCTCGTGGCCCCACCTTTCGGGGGTCAATGGGGTGCTCAAGCGGCTGGATGAAGGGGAAGAGGACGGGATCCCCTTTTTCAGTGCCGCCCAGGTGGAGGAGCTGCGCCAGCGGCAGATTGAGGCAGTGCGCTACCTAGACGGGGTCTTTGAGCAGCTGTTCGATCTGGTTCCCAAAAACACCTACATTACAGTGACTGCCGACCACGGCGAGTTGTTTGGGGAAGGGGGCTACTTTGGCCATGGCCCCATCCAGCACGAAAAGGTGCTGGAAGTGCCTTTTATCGAGGGAAAAATTCGCTAACAACGCCCCCAGCTTCTCTCTGTTAGGGACAGGAAAAATGGGGATCGGGGCTAGGTTGCTGCCTGAAAGGGCCGTCTCTGAGAAAGGGGTTAGACTTGCTGAGTCTCTGGCTTGGGCAGGGTGGGATCCCGGCGAGTTTCCCTTTCGCCATCTTCGGCGGCCAAGTCAGCGGAACGGGCCACCTCGTAGAGACTTTTCACCACGCTGCTGAGGGGAATGGCAACAATCACGCCCAGGATGCCCCCCAGCTGGGCTCCCACCAACAGGGCAATCAAGATCCACACTGGGTTAAGGCCAATTAGCTCCCCCATTAGCCGGGGAGCGATGACCCGATCCTTAATCTGCTGCACAATCAAGGAGACCAGCACCACCTTAAGGCTAAGCCAGATATCTTGGAAGGCCAGCAGCACTGCTGCCGCACCAATGCCAATGAAGCCCCCCACCAGCGGGATCACCTCCAGCAGGCCAATCAAGAGGCCAAACAAAAGCCCAAAGGGCACTCGCAGGAGCCCAAACGCTGGCACCAGCATCAGGGCCATAATGAACCCCAACACCAACTGGCTGATGAGAAAGTTCTGAAAACTCAGCACCAGGGCTTCGCCAATGCGTGGCCCCCAGGGCTTGGGAAAGAGGCTGAGCAACCCCTGCCAGAACTGGCCCCCGTAGAGCAGCATGTAGAGGGCCAAGACCAAAACCAACACCAGGTCAACCACCTGGTTAAAGGTGCCCAGGAGGAGGTCCAGGGACTGGCCGGCAATTTTTTCGGCACTGGCCTGCAGGCGGTTAAGGAGAGTGTTCACCAGCTCCGGCTGCCCAAGGTTGATGCCGCGCTCGGCAGCCCAGAGGCTAATCTGGTCAAGCCAGTGTTGTAAAGTATCCACCCACTCCGGGATCCGCGCTCCCAACTGCACCACCTGCCTGGCTAGGATGGGCACAACGGCGATCCCCACCAAGACCAGCAGCACCACCGAGAGGGCAAAGACTAAGGCCACCGCTACAACGCGGTTGACCCGATAGCGCTGCAGGACCCGTACCGGGTAGTTGAGCAAAAAAGCCAGTACCGCCGCCGTCAGGAGGGTGGTGAGTAGATGGCCAAACAGCCGGCCCACTTGCAGGGCCAGCCAGCCGCTAATGACAATCAAAATCCAAGTCAGCAGCAGCCGCTGCAAGGGGGAGAAGCGGTTCATGCCAGGGGGATCCCACTGAGCTTAAAAACCTAGGATGCTATATCCACTATCTACGTAGATCACCTGGCCGGTAATACCACTGGCTAGGTCGCTGGCCAGAAAAGCAGCCACATTCCCCACCTCAAGCTGCGTGATGTTGCGCCGCAGCGGGGCTTTCTCCTCGACGGCGTGCAGCATGGCATGAAAATCAGCAATGGCCGAGGAAGCCAATGTACGGATGGGCCCAGCAGAGATGGCATTCACCCGGATCCCGGCGGGGCCCAGCTCGGCCGCCAGGTAGCGAACACAGGTTTCCAGGCCCGCTTTGGTGACAGCGGCCATGTTGTAGTTAGGCACCACCCGCACACTCCCCAAGTAGGTGAGGGTAAGGACGCTGCTGCCAGGTCTTAGAAGAGGCTTGGCGGCTCGGCAGAGGGCAATGAGGGAGTAGGTGCTCACATCCATGGCCAGGGCAAACCCCTCCCGAGAAATATCGCTAAAATTGCCGCTCAGCTCTTCTTTTTTGACGTAGGCTAGGCAGTGAACCAAGATATCGACCTGACCCCATTTCTGGGCTACTGCCTGAAACAGATCGTTGATTTGCTGATCGCTTTGCACGTCGCAGGGGAGGAGAAAATCCGGCTGCAGGGGCTCCGTCAATTGCTGGACTCTGGTTTTGAAGCGATCCCGCTCGTCGGGCAAGTAGGTAACCCCCAACGTAGCTCCCGCTTTGTGCAGCTGCTGGGCAATGCCCCAGGCGATGGAGCGCTCGTTGGCAATGCCGGTTACCAAGGCTTTCTTTCCGGTCAGATCTAGCATAGGGAGACCCAAAGGTAGGGGTACATGCCTATCCATCCTCCCACACAGGTGGAGGGATCCCTTAGCTGGGCTGATAGGTGGAAGCCACGTGCAATTCTTTGAGCTGCTTGGGCTCAACGCCAGAGGGGGCGCCGGTGAGCAAACACCTAGCCTGCTGCGTTTTGGGAAAGGCAATGACATCGCGGATGGAATCTTCCCCTGCCAGCAGCATGACCAGCCGGTCCAGGCCGTAGGCAATGCCGCCGTGGGGCGGCGTGCCGTACTCAAAGGCTTCTAGCAAAAAGCCAAACTTGTCCCGCGCCTGCTCAGGGGTAAGGCCGATGATCTGGAAAACCTGCTCCTGGATCTCCCGCTGGTAGATGCGCAGGGATCCCCCGCCCACTTCCACGCCGTTCCAGACCAGGTCGTAGGCCTGGGCCCGCGCCGTTTTTAGGTCGGCCAAGTCCTCCGGATGAGGGGCGGTAAAGGGGTGGTGCAGGGCTTCCAGGCGGTTTTCCTCGGCGTTGAATTCAAACATGGGGAAATCGGTGATCCAGAGAAGATTCAAGGCGTTCTCCGGGATCAAGCCTAGCTCCTGGCCCAGGTGCAGCCGCAGGCGGCCCAGCGACTCGTTGACCACGGCAGCTGGCCCCGCCCCAAACAGCAGCAGATCCCCTGGCTTGGCGTTGGTAAGCTGCAGCAACTGCTTCTCCTGCTCAGGGCTAAGGCTTTCCTTGAGGGCACCAATGGTGTCGAGGCTGTCAGGCCGCACCCGGATGAAGGCCAGGCCGCCTGCCCCGTACTGGGTGACCAGCTTGAACAGGTCGCCGCCGGGTTTGATGCGGGTGTTGGAGATCCTCTCGTCGCCGCCGGGTACCGGCAGAACTTTGACTACTCCTCCCTGCTGCAGGGCTTTGGCAAAGACTTGAAAGCGAGATCCCTGAAACACCGTTGAAACGTCCACCAACTCCAGCCCAAAGCGGGTGTCGGGCTTGTCGGAGCCGTAGCGGGCCATGGCCTCGGCGTAGGTTAACCGCGGGAAAGGACGGGGGAGGTCGATCCCTTTGACGGTTTTGAAGATGTGGCAGAGGAGCCGCTCGTTGAGCTCCAGGATTGCCTCCTGATCCATGAAGCTCATCTCCATGTCCAACTGGGTAAACTCCGGCTGGCGATCTGCCCGCAGATCCTCATCCCGAAAGCAGCGGGCAATTTGGTAGTAGCGATCCACCCCAGCCACCATCAGCAACTGCTTAAAAAGCTGGGGCGACTGCGGCAGGGCAAACCACTCGCCAGGATTGAGGCGGCTGGGCACCAGGTAGTCCCTGGCCCCTTCGGGGGTGGAGCGGGTGAGGATGGGGGTCTCCACCTCGATAAAGCCTTCCTCATCCTCCAGGAAGCGGCGGATGGCCTTGATGACCTGGTGGCGCAGCTGCAGGTTGCGAGACAAGCGCTCTCGCCTCAAGTCCAAGTAGCGGTAGCGCAGGCGGATCTCCTCCCGCACCTCTTCCCCTTCCTCCCCAGAAACACTAAAGGGAAGCTGCTTGCCCACACGGCTGAGAATTTCCAACTCCTCCGCGTAGACCTCCACTTCGCCGGTGGCCAGGCGGGGGTTAAAGGCGTCTTCAGGCCGCCGCTGAACCCTGCCTGTGACCCGCACCACGTATTCATTGCGCACCTCCTTAGCCAGCTCATAGGAGAGGGGGGTTTTCTGGGGATCAGCCACCAGTTGTACGATGCCAGAGCGATCCCGCAGATCCAGGAAGATCACGCCCCCGTGGTCGCGGCGGCGGTCGATCCAGCCGTAGAGGGTAACCCTCTGGCCGATGTGGGCCGGGCGCACTTGGCCACAGTAGAGGGAACGGGGAGGACGACGGATGGCAGCAGGCATGGACAACGTGAGAAAACGAGGGTCTGAGCCCCTATCATACAAAACTCAGCCCCCTTGCCTGGAATCCCCTCCAGCTTCCAGGCGGGGGCCTAGCTCCCCCAGACAGCTCCCAGGCGGCCACCCGTTGGACGACCAGCGCTCCGTCGGGCTAAGGACTACTCCAAGCGGGCGCCACGGCAACTTGCCGCTGCAAGACCCACCTCATGGCTGTTTTGGGGCTCAACCGAGCCAGCAAAAGTGGGGAGCTACCCAGCTATCCTTCCGGTACTCCAGAGCGGCTCTCCTGCTCTTCCTTGGTTTGGCTGAGCCTGTTGAACCCCCACCTTTGGGGTTGAAGCTAGGGATCCCCACCAGCGGTGCAGCAACCTAAGGATCTAGAAGCGAGCGGAACGATTCCCTCGGCTACTGCTTGTGCTAACCTGCCGCGGCAGGGCCTTGTTGACTCTTAGATCGCGGCCCATCCAAGTGGCCCCATCCAGTTCTTCGATAGCCTTTTGCTCGTCGGCTTCGTTTTCCAGCTCCACAAAAGCAAAGCCCCGCTTGCGGCCCGTTTCGCGATCTACTGGCATCTTGATTTGCTTGACAGTGCCGTATTCAGCAAAAACCCGCCGTAGGTCTTCTTCACTGGCCTTGAAGGACAGGTTGCCGACAAAAATGGTCATAACCTAGCGAACTCCGAACTTTACCCTTTAGCGCTCAGTTCGGAAGCTCGCCTGGTTAGACCCTTGGCTTGATCCGAAACTGATGCCCCCACCATCATAGTCTTGGCAGCAGCATTTGCAAACTCCCCCTCCTCGATTTTCTGCAGACATCTTTGGGGAAGCTTGCTCCGCCCTAAGGGTTGGCGTTGGGGAACGCCAGGCGGGCGGGGATAGAGAGCCGGTGTGGGGGCCACTTTCTCTAGCAGCAGACAGTGGCGCACGCTGTGGCTGTGGGGAGTGGTGAAGGCTTCAACGTGAACCAATTTCCCTCCTAGAAGGGAGAGGGCCCGCTCCAGGACTTGGGCTTCGGCCTGGGTCCAATGGCCGCGGTAGAGGATGGCGCGTCCCCCCACCTTGAGGAGGGGCAGACAATACTCGGCGCAGATCTCCGCGGCGGCTAGAGCCCTGGCTAGGGCCAGATCATAGCTGCCGCGTTCCTGCGGGTCTTGCCCCCAAACTTCCGCCCGCTGAGCCACTGGCCGTGCCTGGGGGAGGGAAAGCTGCTGCAAAACGCCTTGCACAAAGGCAATCTTGCGCTGGGTGCTATCTAGCAGGGTAAAGCTGGCTTGGGGTAGGGCAATTTGGGCTGGGATCCCTGGGAAGCCTGCTCCCGTGCCAACGTCGATCCCCCGCCAGGGCTGGGTTTGGATGACCTCCCAGGGACCCAGGAGGCAGAGGCCCCGCAGCGAGTCCCACAGGTGTTTTTCCCAGAAGTCGATGGGGTCGGTGATGCGGGTGAGGTTTTGGGTGCGGTTGCCGGCCATCACCAGGGGGTAGAGTTGCTGCAGTTGCTGTTGCTGGCGCTCCGTGGGTTGCCAACCGAGATCTGCCAGCCACCTTGCCCACAGCGCTTTGAGATCTGGGGGCTCCGGTGGGAACAGGGGGGTCTGCTTGGCTTTGGTCATCCTGGCAGGCCCAGCTTCAAGGCAGCAGGGATGGCTTTTTCGGCCCAACCCTTGAGTTCCTGGGTTAAGCCCTGCAAAGAGCGATCCGCCCCCACCAGTTCCTGATTCAAGCAAACCAGCTCCTGCAAATCCAGCTCCTGATAGGGGATCCCCTCCTCCAGCCAGAGGTTAATGGGTTGCGACTGCGCCGGGAAGGGCTGACGGGAGGCCAACTCCAGTTCCACCTCCAAAAGCACCTGCTCCAGCCGCTCGACCTGCTCTTGCATCCGCGCCAGCAGGGCTGCTAGCTGCTGACAACAGTGGTGAACCCGTTGGGCGTAGACTTTGAGGGGTAAGGTCAGCGGCAGCAGGGATTCAGACAGCAATTGGATCAGGTGCTGGGCTTCCAGCTCTTCCAGTTGTAGGTCTTGCCAAATAGCCTGGTAGAGCTGCAACGCCTGGCGACAGGCCTCCAGGCGGCGGTAGCAGGGCTGTAACAGGGAAGCCCGCAACTCCTGCAGGTAATCGGCCCACAGTTGTCCCACCTCCCCCATCGAGGTGGGACGCAGAAAACTCCACCCCTGGGCCACCAGCCAACTAATCACCAGGCCGGCCAACAGTTGGTTTCTTTGGCCTAGTAGGAAAGGGGAAAGCTGCTCTCCCCAAGTAGCCAGCCCCAGCCAGATCAGGGCGGCCAAAGCCAAATGGGGCAAGCTAATCATCTCGGCCAAAAGCTGGGTAGACCAGCGCTGGCGCAGTCTCCAGATCATCGCGGCCCCTAGGCTGTAGAGCCCTCCCCCCAGCAGCGGGATCGCCACTAACCACGGCAGCGGCAGCAGTTTATTCTTGCCCAGTACATCCCAACTGAGCAAGTACAAGGCCAAGAGAGCCAAAACCACAACCCATCCCTGCTGGTGCTTGAAACGGCGGGCCAGCAAACGACGGCGGCGACGTAGGTAGGTTTGGAAGGATTCGGCAACCATGGACACACTAGGGCCCCCTGTCGCTCTACCCACTCCTTTGGAGCCCTATCATCATTCTGCCTACTTCTCTAGGGGGAGGGTTGCCTAGCCGGGGGCCAACTTTTCCAGGGATCCGGGGCGCGGTTTGTTTCCAGAAAGGCCTTCCTGCTACGATGGAAGGATACTTAACGTTTCTTATCCACAGCCAAGTTTTGGCCCTGCTTTCTCTCCGGCCCTGGGTGAGGCTTGGGGGTCTCTTCTGCTTCTCTCCTCCCTTCCGACAGTGCCCGATGATCGTCATTCTTGATTTTGGCTCCCAGTACTCGGAGCTGATTGCCCGCCGTATTCGCGAAACCCACGTCTATTCGGAAATCCTTTCCTATCGCACCACTGCTCAACAACTGCGGCAACTGCGGCCCCAAGGCATTATCCTCTCCGGCGGACCCAACTCGGTCTATGAGCCGGGCGCTCCTACTTGTGACCCTGAGATCTGGAAGTTGGGGATCCCCATCCTGGGCGTGTGCTACGGCATGCAGCTCATGGTGCAACAGTTGGGGGGCAGGGTGGAGCCAGCCCAAAAAGGCGAATATGGCCGTGCTGCCCTCCACATTTTGGATCCCACCAACCTGCTCACCAACTTGCCGGAAAACAGCATTATGTGGATGAGCCATGGGGATGCGGTTACTGAGTTGCCGCCAGGCTTTCACACCCTGGCTGCCACGGACAATACCCCCTTTGCCGCCATTGCCGATCCCGTTCGCCGTCTGTACGGAGTGCAATTTCACCCAGAAGTGGCCCACTCCGAGGGCGGCGCCTTCTTGATCCGCAATTTTGTCTATCACATCTGTGGCTGCGAGCCCACCTGGACCACGGAAGCCTTTTTGGAGCAAGCAATTCGTGAGGTTCGCGCCCAGGTGGGCAACAAAAGGGTGTTGCTGGCCCTTTCTGGGGGGGTGGACAGCTCCACCCTGGCTTTTTTGCTGCACAAGGCCATCGGCGACCAGCTCACCTGCGTGTTTATCGACCAAGGGTTCATGCGCAAGGGCGAGCCGCAGCGGCTGCTGCGTCTTTTCCAGGAACAATTTCACATCCCCGTTCACTACGTAGATGGCCAGGAGCGCTTCCTCCAACAGTTGAAGGGAGTCACCGACCCGGAAGAAAAACGCAAGCGCATTGGGGCAGAGTTCATTCGCGTCTTTGAGGAAGAATCCCAGCGGCTAGGCCCCTTCGAGTACCTAGCCCAGGGCACCCTCTACCCCGATGTCATCGAGTCGGCCAACACCAACGTGGATCCGGTGACTGGAGAGCGCATCGCTGTCAAGATCAAAAGCCACCACAACGTCGGTGGCCTGCCAGAAAATCTGCGCTTTAAGCTGGTAGAACCTTTGCGCAAGCTCTTCAAAGACGAAGTGCGGCAACTGGCCCGCTCCTTGGGTTTGCCGGAAGAAATTGTTGGCCGCCATCCCTTCCCAGGACCGGGATTGGCCATCCGCATTGTAGGGGAGGTTACCAAGGAGCGCTTGGAGATCCTGCGTGAGGCCGACATGATTGTCCGCCAGGAGATCAACCGCTCTGGCTACTACTCCCAGCTCTGGCAGGCCTTTGCTGTGTTGCTGCCGGAGGTGCGCTCAGTGGGGGTAATGGGGGACAAGCGCACCTACGCTTGCCCAGTGGTCGTGCGATTGGTAACCAGCGAAGATGGCATGACAGCGGACTGGGCCAGGGTGCCCTACGACCTCTTGGCCACCATCTCCAACCGCATTGTCAACGAGGTGCCAGGCGTCAACCGTGTGGTTTACGACATCACCTCCAAGCCGCCGGCCACCATTGAGTGGGAGTAAGAGTCTCCTGCCCTGGGGGTGCGGAGCGGGACAAGCCTTGTCCTTGTAGCGTCAGGGCCGGGATCCAGACACCCCCGTGAAGATAGGGTAGGGTGCTCCCTTCGATAGCTGCCAGCTTTGGGGGAGCAGGAGGCTACAGCCTTTTTTCCACAGAAACTTGGGTGTTCAGCAGCACCCGCTCCGGCTCAAGGTAAGTAAATGTTACCAAAACAACTTCGTCGACTGTCCTGATGGCAACTGGGCAGGTGGCTCTTGGCGGTTCCACTCGCTCGTGCCGTACTCCCACAGTGTACTTTCCAATAGGCAGGTCATCAAAGCCGGCATCGGCGTAGATTAACTCGATGGTTTCTTCCGCAATCTGTTTCCCCTCCTGTTCCAAGAAGGCGACAAAAGGGATCCCCTCAATAGAAGCGAGGGCGTTGTTGGCCTGGTTGCGGATCATCACAAAGATGTCGGACATAGGTGGAATGGCCTCTCTCGAGGCCCCCCTTGGGAGGCTGCTCGGGAGCAGGGCCTAACTCTTCCTAGGCTGCCACCCAGCCCTTAGCCCTGGACGGGGGCAGGGACAAGACAGGCTTCCAACTTTTGCCGCAGCTTGACCGTATCGAGGTGCTGGCCGATGAGCACCAACTGGTTTTTGGGCTGGCGAGGCCACTCATCGCTACTGAGGGTGTAGCGTCGACCGCTGAGGTGGAAGATATACCGCTCTGGGCTTTCTTCAAACCACAGGATCCCTTTGGCTCGAAAGACCGCCTCGGGCAACTCATTGAGAAAGTTTTGGAAGGCATCTAGAGAAAAAGGCCGATCACTCTCAAAGGAGAGGGAGTTAAAGCCATCGGCCTCGATGTGGCTGCGGTGCGAGTGGTCATGCTCGTGGCCGTGTTCGGGGTCGTGCTCAGGCTCAGTGCCGTGAGTCTCCTGCTGGGGCAGGGAGCTGGACTGAAACAGATCCGTATCCAGGATGAGCTCTAGGGGAACAACACTGTTGACCGTGCGCAAGATGCGGGCATCTTCCTTGATCTCGCGGATGCGTTTTTCCAAGCGCTCGACCTCTGCCGGCTCGACCAGGTCGATTTTGTTGAGGAGGATGACGTCTCCATAGGCAATTTGGCTGTAGGCGACGTCGCTGTCAAATAGGTCAGGGGCGAAGTTACTGGCATCCACAAGGGTGATGATCGAGTCCAGTCGTGTTAGATCCCGCAGTTCTGGCCCCAAAAAGGTGAGGGCAACCGGCAAGGGATCCGCCAGCCCTGTGGTCTCCACCACCAGGTAGTCGATTTTGTCGGAGCGCTCCATCAGGCGCAGCACGCTCTCGACAATGTCATCGCGGATGGTGCAGCAGATGCAGCCGTTGTTGAGCTCTACAAGGTCTTCTTCGCTGGAGACAATCAGCTCGCCGTCGATGCCAATCTCGCCAAATTCGTTGACCAGTACCGCCGTGCGCATCCCCTTTTGATTCCTGAGGATGTGGTTTAAGAGGGTGGTTTTCCCACTCCCCAGGAAGCCGGTGATGATGGTGACGGGTAAGCCTCGCTTAGGTACTTCAAGGGTGGTGGTCATAGCGCGCCGGTAAAGTGGATCCCCTCTTTCTATCTTACTCTCCGCGGGGCTGCCAGGAAGCTAAGCGGCTAGGCGATGCAGTAAGCTGGCGCTAAGCTAAGTGAGGGCGGTTGCAGAGGCGGAGGCTATGGCTTTACTGCGCTTTTGGCTGGAGCAGTTGGGGCTAAGTACCTTGGGGTTAGCCCTGCCGCCGCCTCTTGTAAGCTTTGCTCCTGAGAACAACTTGGCGGAGGGATCGCCGCTGCAACTGTGGCTGGTAACCTTTTTAACCGTTTTTGTGGCGGAAATGGGCGACAAGACTCAGTTGGCAACCTTGCTTCTAAGCGCCCAATCCCAGTCTCCCTGGGCAATTTTCTTGGGCTCGGCCAGTGCCCTGGTTACCGCCAGTTTGCTCAGCGTATTGTTGGGGGGGTGGCTGGGTCAGGTGATCCCGGCAGCCTGGATAGAATGGTTGGCGGGTGTGGGTTTTCTGATGATTGGAGTCTACGTGCTGTGGCGAGAATGGCAGGGTGCTCACCTTCGCCAGGGCTAGCTTTTCTAGACAACCACCCCCAAGTTCGGAGGATCAGCCAAGGAACGTGGTGAACCAAGAAAACAGTAGCCAGGCCTCCTCTTTTTCCCTCAGGCAAATAGCCAGTCGGGCTGCTCTGGTCAGCTTTGGCTCAATCCTGCTGGCCGAAATGGGCGACAAAACCCAATTGGCTACCCTGCTCCTCAGTGCCCGCTCGCAAGACCTAACGGTGATCTTTTGTGGGGCTGCCGCTGCCCTCATTAGCACCAGCTTTATCGGGGTTTGGGCAGGGGCCTGGGTGGCGCGGCTTATCCCCCCGCGTTGGATGAAAACCTTGGCCGGCGTGGGGTTTGTGCTGATTGGCCTAGGCTTGCTGGGAGAATCCCTAGCTGCCGGCAGCTAAGAGGCTTGGAACGGCCCTACCCTAGGAGCGCTCTGCCCTCTGGGTGGCAGCCTGGACGCTGCCCAGGGAGCTAGCCGCGCAAACCTGCTATTGTATTGCAGGGGTGGGCTGGAGCGGACGAGTATGAAATACCGACGGATTCTCCTGAAGCTAAGTGGCGAAGCCCTGATGGGGGAGCGTTCCTATGGGATCGACCCCAAAGTTTTGAACTTCATTGCCAACGAGGTAGCCGCGGTAGTGCAAGCCGGGGTCCAGGTGGCCATCGTGGTGGGAGGGGGCAACATCTGGCGCGGGCGCCAAGAGGCGGCTGCCCAGGGAATGGATCAAGCCTCTGCGGACTACGTGGGCATGTTGGCCACTGTCATCAACGCCCTGGCCTTGCAGGATGCCATCGAGCGGGCCGGGATCCCGACGCGAGTGCAGACGGCCATTGCCATGCAGGAGGTGGCCGAGCCTTACATTCGTCGCCGTGCTATTCGTCACCTGGAAAAAGGGCGAGTGGTGATTTTCGGGGCAGGCTCCGGCAACCCCTTTTTTACCACTGACACCACGGCCGCCTTGCGGGCAGCCGAGATCGAGGCAGAAGTCATTTTCAAAGCTACCAAGGTGGACGGGGTTTACGATGCAGATCCCAAAACTCACCCTCAGGCTCGCCGCTACGATGTCCTTAGCTACCAAGAGGTGTTGACCCGCGATCTGCGGGTGATGGATAGTACTGCCATTGCCCTCTGCAAGGAAAATCAACTCCCTATCGTTGTCTTTGACCTGACCACTCCTGGCAACATTTACCGTGCAGTGCAGGGGGAGCCCATTGGCACCTGGATTGGCCAAAGGGGTTCTGGAAGCAACGGCATCCCTGTTTGCCAGCAGGAGAAGTCATGAGCAAAAGGGGCAAGAGTCCCAGCGCTTCGCGCCGCTGGTGCAGGCAGAGCAGATAGCACGTACGATGGTTTTGCTGCCAACAACCAGAGAACGGGGTACTCTTCCCACCTCTCAGGGCAGGGAGGATGTCAACCCAACGCTCACGCCAGCGCCTAGAGTTTACGCCATTGGAAGATGACAGATTGGCTTCACCGGGATCCCCTCTCTGCTAGGCAAAGCGCTAGGGCACCCCGAGTGGCTGGGCAGCGCCTTTGCCAGAGCTTGATGGTTCTGCTAGTGCTGGCAGCAGGATTGGGCTACTGGCGATGGCAGACCTGGCTCCAGCCAGTAGGGGGTTTAGAGCCAATCCAAGTGACGATTCAGCCGGGCAGCAGTAGCCGCCAGATTGGGAGACAACTCCAGCAGGCGGGAGTGATCCGCTCGGCTCTAGCCTGGGAGCTGTGGAGCCGCACCTTTGGGCGCAACTGGGTGTTTCAGGCAGGCACCTACGCTCTGGATCCCAACCAAGACATGCTGGCAGTGGCTCAGCAACTGCGGCAGGGCCGCATTCTGCAGCGGCGGCTCACCATCCCGGAGGGCTGGCGGATTCAACAAATTGCAGAGGCTTTGGCGGAGCGCAACTGGGTGTCAGCTGAGGTTTTCATTGCTACGGCTCGCGTGATCCCTCCCCTGGATTGGCTGCCTCCCAACCTCAGCTCCCTAGAAGGCTACCTCTTCCCCGACACCTATTTCTTCCCCGCTGAGCAGCTGGAGGGATCCCTGCCGGATCGCCAGAAGGCTGAGCTAGTCATCAACGCGATGCTGCAGCGCTTTGCCACGGTGGCCCTGCCCCTGTTTCGGCAGCACGTCACCCCTCTCTCGTTGCACGAATGGGTCACCCTGGCCAGCATTGTGGAGCGGGAGGCTGTAGTGCCAGAAGAGCGCGCCCTAATTGCAGGCGTCTTTTTGAACCGCCTCAAAGCGGGAATGCCCCTGGCTGCCGACCCAACCGTAGAATATGCCCTCAACATCCGGCAAACGCCGACGCGCCGTCTTACCCTCGCCGAGGTGCGCACCCCCTCCCCCTACAACACCTACCTTAACCGCGGCCTGCCTCCCGGCCCCATTGCCAACCCTGGGCTGGCCAGCCTGAAGGCGGTTTTGGAGCCTGAGGAGACTGACTACCTCTATTTTGTGGCCCGCTACGATGGCACCCACGTTTTCAGCAAAACCCTAGCGGAGCACGAGGCGGCCCAACGGCAAATTCTTAGCCAGCTCTCCCAGCCCCCCTCGCCAACAGGTCCCTAGAAAGATGGTCCGCAAGCCTTGGTTTAAGCTGCTGCAGCCGGATGTGGTTGTGAAGGGCACTGTCCTGCAGCTGCGGGCGGAAGAGCTGCGGGCTTGGCAGGTGAGGGGCATTATCTTTGATGTGGACGACACGCTGGTGCCGATCCGTCAGACTGAGGTGGATCCAGCAGTAGCTGCTTGGCTAGAGCAGTTGCGCCCCCACTTTCAAATTTGGCTGGTGAGCAACAACCTCAACGGCAACCGGATTCGGCAAATTGGCGAGAGCTTAAACCTCCCTTTCATTCACAGGGCGGGCAAACCCTCACGGCGCGCCCTGCGGCGAGCTGTGGCGCAAATGGGCTTGCCGGTGGAGGCGGTAGCCATAGTGGGCGATCGCCTCTGGACGGATATTCTGGCAGGCAACCGGCTGGGCTTGGTGACCGTGCTGGTCAATGCCCTCTGGCCTGGCCCAGGGGAACGGCAGCAAATCCTGCCAAGCTGACCCCTTGGCCCCTGTTTTTTGTAAAGTAACGAGGTGAGCCACCCCTGGCTGGCGGTGAAGAGCAGTGTGAAAGGCAAAGCCGACCATGCGATCCCTTTCTCTCGTCAAATCTGCCCTGCAACGGGTAAAGTCAGTTCCCCACCGCTCCAAGTCCCAGGGACGGCGTTGGCTGAGCAGCCTGCTGGCTGTGCCCTTGCTGGTTGTGGCCTGTCCTGGCTGGGCCTTGACCCTGGTGGCCCGCCCTGATCTGCGCAGCCTCAAACGGGCAGAAGTCCTTCGGATAGTGAACTCCAACACCCTGGCTGTGCAAATCGAAGGGGACTTGCAGGTGCGGCTAGTGCAGCTGATTGGGGTTGATCCCTTGCCGGCGGGGATCAACCCCACTTGGACGAAGCTGCGGGGGCAAACCCCCTTGCCAATCGACAACGCCGGCCAATACCTGCAGACAACTTTGCTGGAGCGCGAGGTGTTCTTGGAGTTGGATCCAACCCTGGCTCCTGGGCCGACCCTGCCTGCCTACGTCTGGCGGGCCCATACCCTCATCAACCAGGAGATGCTGTTTTTGGGGCATGGCCTGCTAGCCCAGCAAACGGATGGCCTCAAGTACGGACCTATTCTCAGGGAAGCCGCCAATGCCGCAAAGCAACAAGGTCGCGGCTATTGGGCGCCCTATGGCCCCCGCTAGGAGTTTCTTTGCCAAACAGAGGGCGGCTATTTACCTGCCCTAGCCACTGATTACTCTGGCTTATGGGTCGCATATAGTGGGATCTCGAGGGGGCTCTTGGCGCCGACAGCCAGGTTCTTAGAGGATCCACGCCGGCATTTGGAGTTCTCTATGGCCGATGGATTGCCGTTTACCCTAGATCAGCTTCTCATTCTCCAGGCCATTGCCCAGGAGGGAAGTTTTCGCCGGGCGGCTGACAGTCTGTTTATCTCCCAGCCAGCGGTTAGCTTACAAGTGCAGAACCTAGAGCGCCAGCTGGGGGTAATGCTGTTTGACCGGGGCGGGCGTAGGGTGGAGCTGACGGATGCGGGACAAGTGTTGCTGCAGTACAGCGAGCGCATCCTCAAGCTTTGCCGGGAGGCCGTTCAGGCGCTGGCAGAGGTGCGGGAGATGGGAAGGGGGCGCTTGGTGTTGGGGGCTAGCCAAACGGTAGGCACCTATGTGATGCCTTTTTTGATTGCCCAGTACCACCGCTGCTACCCCGGCATAGCTGTGCAACTTTTGGTGCAATCCACTCGGCGAATTGCTCAAAAGCTGGTCGACGGGCGCTTGGATCTGGCCGTAGTTGGGGGGGAAATCCCGTTTGAGTTGCAGCAGCATTTGAAGGTAATCGCGGTGGCGGAAGATGAATACGTGTTGGTTGGTGCCCCCGGCTGCACCCCTGCCGCTGCTGCCCTAACAGAGCTGGTGACGCTGCCTTTTATTACCCTGGATCCCCAGTCCTCCACGCGGCAGACTATCGACCGAGCCCTCAGTCGCCACGGCATTAACCCTGCCCAGTTGCAGGTGCGCCTAGAGCTCAGTTCAATTGAGGCCATTAAAAATGCCATCCAGGCAGGCTTAGGGGTGGCCTTTCTGTCAATGGTGGCCGTGGGATCTGACCTGGAGCAGGGGCGGCTGCGCAAGCTAGAGGTGGAAGGGCTGCAGATACGGCGCACCCTTTGGCTAGCCTACAACCCTGAGCGCTACCAGTCGCAAGCAGCCACCCGCTTCCGCGAGGGTTTGCTGGGCTACCAGGACTGGCTAAAAACGCCTCCGCGCTACCTGCAGTTGCTGGCTTGAGGTGTAGCGTTTTCCAAGCGGCTCAGGGGGATCGAAGCGGATGAAAGAGCAGGAGCTGTTGGAACGACTGCCCTTGGCGCGGCGTTTGGCGGAGTTAAGGGCCTGCATTCAAGAAATACCGCTGCAGAGGGTGAAGTTGGAGGGACTCAAGATTGCGGGAGCAGAGTCCTGCTGGGCTGCCTATCGGGAGTGGGGAGAAGGGGAACCCCCCCTGCTGTTTTTACATGGCTTCATGGCCACCCACGCCAACTGGTGGCCGCTGATGCAGGGACTGGGCGAACAGTACCACTGCCTTGCCCTGGATTTACTGGGGTTTGGACAGTCCAGCCAACCAGCCCTGCGCTACGATATTGCCACCGAAGTGGAGTTTGTGCGGGGGTTTGTCCAGGCGCTGGGTTTGCCCAAGCCCGTATTGGTGGGTCATTCTTTTGGGGGGTGGGTGGCGGCAGCCTATGCCATCCGCTACCCCCTGCGGGGGTTGGTCTTGCTGGCGCCTGCCGGGATCCGCGACGACAGCTTTGTCAAACGCTACCGCCACCTACGACTTTTGCTGCGGGAAGGCGCCTGGGTTGATAGGCTGCTGCGGGCTGCCATCCCCTTGGCTCACTGGGGACGCTGGGAACAGAAGCTGGCTTGGCTGCTGTGGCTGCGGGGATCCCTGCGCCAACAGCCGGTGGCCCGCCAATTTCTCCGCCAGCGGCTGCGCCCCCAAGCGGCTCTCGATACGGTCGAGCGTCAGCTGCAGGCCATTCAGGTTCCCACCCTGGTGGTGGCCGCCGAGCGGGACGAGACCATTCCCCTTTGGCACTGCCAGACCTATGCCGCGGGGATCCCTGGCGCCCAGCTCCGGATCCTGCCAGGGGCCAGCCACGCTATTCCTGCTCTCCATGCCGAGCAAGTTCTGCCTTTGCTGCGAGAGTTTCTGGAGGGCCTAAGCAGATCTCAGGAGTAGGCCCCACCTCCCCTCCGGCTTCCCCCAACGGACAGCTCTAGGCAGGGCACGGTCTGCCGCAGGGGAGATGCCTGTAGACTTAAGGGGTAGATGAACGGGCCTAAAGGCTGCAGGGAGAGCGGATTGGTGAAGAGACGCATCTGGCTGCAGGGTGTGAGCTATGCTACCTACGGCTTTCTCTACCTGCCGATTTTGCTCATTGCCATCTATTCCTTTAACCGCGCCCGCTTTGGCCTGGTGTGGACGGGCTTTACCTTCGATTGGTACCTGGCTCTCTTTCGCAATGCTGCCATCTGGCAGGCAATGCAAAATACCGTTGTCTTGGCGGGGGTCAGCACCCTAGTTAGCACCCTACTGGGATCCCTGTTGGGCTACGGCCTCTACCGCTATCATTTCCCCGCCAAAACGATGGTGCAAGGGCTGCTGCTGTTGCCGGTAGCCATCCCCGATATTGTGATGGCCGTTGGGCTGCTGCTGTTTTACCAGCTAGTGCGCGCCTACACTGGCTGGTTTGAGCTGGGCCTGGGAACGATGATCGTGGCTCACATTACGTTTCAGATTGCCTTTGTGGCCATTGTGGTGCGCAGCCGCCTCCAGCTTCTGGATCCCGCCTTGGAAGAAGCTGCCTACGACCTCTACGCCAACACCTGGCAAAAGCTGCGCCACGTTACCCTGCCGTTGGCCATGCCAGGGATCCTAGCTGCCGCTTTGCTGAGCTTTACCCTTTCGATAGATGACTTTGTTATCTCCTTTTTCACCAGTGGCCCCGAAAGCCAGACTCTGCCCATTCTGATCTACAGCATGGCGCGGCGGGGGGTAACGCCCGAGATCAACGCCCTCTCCACCGTGATCATCTTGGTAACCTTAGTTGCGGTGATAGGATTTCCCCTGCTCAACCGCTCGCGCCAGCAGCGAGGCCGCTAAAGAGGGGCTACAGCACGCGGCCAAGAGCGCTGCCTGGCCCCTGAAAGGCCAGCCAAGAGATAAGGAAGTTGGTTACAAACACTCCCAGCAACGCCGTCACCACTGCATCGGTGGTGGAGCGCCCCACCCCCTTGGCCCCCCCGCTCGTGGAAAGGCCCCAGCTGGAGCCGACGATGGCAATGAGAGCGCCGAACACCATCGCCTTCAAGCAGCAGACAATTAAATCCCAAGCATTGAGGAGGGTCTGGGCCGAGGTCAGGAAGACGGAAGAAGAAATGTTGTAAACCGAAGCGCAGATGACCATTCCCCCAAGCAGCCCCGTCAGGAGGGAGAGGATGGCGAGCACCGGCAGCATCAGCCCCGCTGCCAACACCCGTGGGATCACCAAGTAGTCCACCGGATCAGTGCGCAACAGGTAAAGGGCGTCGATCTGTTCAGTTACCTTCATCGTGCCCAGCTCAGCAGCAAAGGCAGACCCCACTCGTCCGGCTAGAATTACCGCCGTTACCACTGGCGTCAGCTCGCGGGCAAGGGCAATGGCCAAAACCCCCCCCACTAGAGAAGAGGCCCCAAAGTTGAGGAATTCTCGAGCTACCTGGATGGTGAAAACGCCGCTAATCACCACCGCCGTAATCAGGACAATTAGCAGCGACTCCAACCCCACTGCTGCCAGTTGCTCTAGAGTGTTGCGGCGATGGATACGGCCCTGTAGGAGGTGCAGGGTCACCTGACCAGCCAGAAGAAAACTGCTGCCGAGCCGCTGGAACCAATCCATTCTGCCTGGAAGGGGGAAATGCCTTGCTTCAGCTTAGTCACAGAGCTGCAGCTGGGACTGCAGCTGCCGCACAGCAGGATCTGGCTCATAGATTAGCTCAAAGTTAATCACTCGCCAGCGCTGCGGGGAGCCGCCTGCCCCTTCGGGGAGCTGGGAGCTAAAGCTGACCGGCAAGCCGTAGAGGCGAGGGGGGCCGGGGCGACGCTGGGATCCCTGCTCCAGGTAGGGGGTGAGGAGGGGACGGTAGCGCTCGGCTACAATGACCTGGGTGGCCCGCATTCCCTGCATGCGCAGGCGATCCAGCTCCTCGTGGATCTCAAAGCGAATCCCATCGGCGTGGGTGTGTTGACGATACCAGCGGCCTTCCCAGAGGCGCCAACGCCGCCCTGACTGGAGGTGGATCAGCTCCTCCTGCTCAGGGTCTGCCTCAAAAGCGCCGTGGCGATGGCAGAGGTAGGTATCGGTCAGGGTGAGGGCCGCAATCGTCTGCCCACAGTGGGGGCACTGGATGCTAGGGCCAAAGATGGGATAGGAAAAGGCAACTGTCATGAGAAATTCCCCCCCGTGGAGGGTTGGGCACATACGGGGCTGTCCACATTATAGAGGTTGCCCTTTTGCAGATCTGGCCTCGGGGATCCCAATGGCAGAATTGGATGAGATCGCCTAGAATGGTCCTAGGGAAAAAGCCTGCCGAGCTCAGGAGGGGGAGTAGGCCTTTCCCGGGAAAGCTCCGTGAAAGAACCGGGGAGTGGGTTGTGCCCACTTTTTTGCTTTTTCTAGGGAAGATTCTCCCTACCAGCTCCTCCAAGAGGCTGGCCTCTGGCTGTTTACTGAGTTAGCGAAAGTTGGCTATGGTTCATCCTCTGATTCCACAGTTGGAGAGCTTGGCCCGTCCTCTGGCCGCGCGACTGGGGTACCAACTGGTGCAGCTGGTTTTTCAAACAAACCAGTATCCGCCAGTTCTGCGGGTAGATATCCGCCCCTTGAACCCAGAGCAGGAAACCAGCCATGCCGATTGCGAAGTCATGAGCCAAGCCCTGGAAGTGGAGCTGGATCGGGTGGATCTCATCCCTGGGCACTACATCCTGGAGGTCTCCAGCCCGGGTATCAGCAACCTCCTGCTCAGTGACCGCGACTTTACAGTTTTTAAAGGGTTTGCGGTGGAGGTGACAGTAGATCCCCCCTACAAGGGCAAAACCCTCTGGGCAGGGCAGCTGGTGGGTCGGGATGAGGAGAAGGTTATCCTCTCCCTCAAAGGGCGACGCGTCCAGTTGCCCCGCGCCTTGGTGCAGCGGGTTGTCCTTTCTGAGGCGGAAACCGAGTGAGGTCGTAGAGCTGTCGGCTGGACCCTTGCTTTTCCCCTGCAAATGGCGGAGCAACAGCCAGAGTCAGTTGGATTCTTTCAGGAGGACAGTCTATGGCAATGGTGCCTCTGCCAGGTTTGGCAGAAATGGTGGAGATGATCTCGCGGGAGCGCAACTTGCCCCGCCACGTGGTTACTGAAGCCCTGCGAGAGGCGCTGCTCAAGGGCTACGAACGCTACCGCAAGACCATTCAGCGGGACGTCGTTTTCCCAGAAGACCACTTCCGCAACTTCGAGGTGGAGCTGGATGTGGAAGCAGGGGGCTTCCGCATTTTGGCCACCAAAACTATCGTCGAGCAGGTACGGGACCCGGATCACGAGATCTCGCTGTACGAGGTCCGGCAGGATTACCCAGAAGCCGAAGTTGGCTGGGAAGTCACCAACGACGTCACCCCCCAACAGGCGGAGTTTGGCCGCATGGCAGCTATCCAAACCAAGCAGGTGCTGGCCCAGAGGTTGCGCGACCAGCAGCGCCGCCATATCCAGGAGGAGTTTCGCGACCTGGAAAAAACGGTGTTGCAGGCGCGGGTGCTGCGCACAGAAGGGCAGACGGTGATCATGGCAGTATCTAGCGGTTTTGGGCGGCCCGAGGTGGAAGCCGAGCTACCCAAGAAGGAGCAGCTGGCCAGTGACCGCTACGTCCCTAACGCCGTGATGAAGGTCTATCTCAAAAAGGTCTATGAGGGATCCCGAAGGGGGCCCCAGCTTTTGGTTTCCCGGGCTGATGCTGGCCTAGTGGTCAACCTATTCGCCAATGAGGTGCCAGAGATTGAAGAGGACATCGTGCGCATCGTGGCAGTGGCCCGAGAGGCCAACCCCCCTTCCCGCAACGTGGGGCCGCGCACCAAGATTGCCGTCGATACCCTAGAGCGAGATGTGGATCCGGTGGGGGCCTGCATTGGCGCAAAGGGATCCCGCATCCAGGCGGTGGTGGCGGAGCTGCGCAACGAGAAAATTGACGTTATCCGCTGGTCGCCGGATCCGGCTACCTACATTGCCAACGCCCTCAGTCCGGCCAAGGTGGTGGAAGTACGCTTGGTGGATCCGGAGATCCAACAGGCCCACGTGCTGGTAACCAGTGACCAGCTTAGCCTAGCCATTGGCAAAGAGGGGCAAAATGTCCGTCTGGCTGCCCGCCTCACTGGCTGGAAAATTGACATCAAAGAAGTGGAGAGCTACCGAGCGGCTCTGGAAGAGGCGCAGGTCCAAGGACTGCCCTATCCCTTCATCACGCCAGCTGCTTTGGAACGCTTCCGACGGCGGGAAAAGCAGGCTGCTCTGGAAGTGGAAGAGGAGTACCCTGAGAAGCTCCCCCTGGCGGAGCTGGAAGAGGACGAGAGACTGGAGGACGAGTGGGTTGAGGAAGATGAGGACTTCGACTATGATGCCGAGTTTGACATTGCCCAGCCCAAGGCTTAGAACGGGGGATCTGGGCAGTCGATAAACTTAACTTAAGCAGAAGGCTTTCCTGACCTAACCCTTGAACTCCTCCCAACCGATCATCCTGGGTATATCGGGCGCCTCGGGGATGCTCTACGCCGTGCGCGCCCTGCACGTTCTGCTGAGCCTGGATTACCGCGTCGAAGTCGTGGTCTCCAGGGCCGCCTACCAGGTGTGGCAAGGAGAGCAGGGAGTGCCCCTACCGGCGGATCCCCAGCAGCAGGCCCAATTTTGGCGACAGCAGGCTGAAAGCGAGGGCGGCTCCCTGGTCTGTTACCGCTGGCAAGATTTAGGGGCAGCCATTGCCAGCGGCTCCTACCGCACCCAGGGGATGTTGGTGATCCCTTGCAGCATGGGCACGGTGGCCAAGCTAGCTGCCGGCTTGAGTTCGGATCTGCTGGAGCGGGCTGCCGATGTGCAGCTCAAGGAAGGTCGCCGCCTGGTCATCGTGCCGCGGGAAACCCCCTTTAGCCTAATTCACCTGCGCAACCTGACCACCCTGGCAGAGGCGGGGGCACGCATTGTTCCAGCCATTCCGGCCTGGTACCACCAGCCACGCACCATCCTAGATTTGGTGGACTTTGTCGTGGTAAAGGCGTTGGATCAGTTTGGCATCGACAGCAACCTCATCCAGCGCTGGCAAGGGATGCGTCAGCGCCAGATCCTCAAGTTCCCCTCTGAGGAGTGACCCTTGGCCAATCCTTGATGGTCTTCTTCTTCCCTCCAGAGAGGAGTGGGTTAGCCCCTTTGGATTGAGGGCTCATAGATCCTGGTTTATGATTCAAGAGCAAGTCATTGTACTCTCCTAATCCTCTCATGAAGAGTATCACGCTACACCAGCTGCAAATCTTCGAGGTTGCTGCCCGTCACCTAAGCTTTACCCGCGCTGCCGAGGAGTTGTACCTGACCCAGCCCACGATTTCAATGCAGATCAAGCAGCTCAGTAAAGTCGTGGGGCTGCCTCTGTTTGAGCAGGTAGGCAAGCGGCTCTATCTTACAGAAGCCGGCCGGGCTCTGTACCAGACTTGCCAGAAAATCTTTGAGCAGTTGAATGAATTGGAAATGACCCTCGCCGACCTGAAGGGATTAAAACAGGGACGGCTGAGCATTGGGGTTGTCACCACTGCCAAGTACTTTATTCCTCGCCTGCTGGGGGCGTTTTGTCAGCAGTATCCCGGTATCGATGTATCCCTAAAGGTGCTGAACCGGCAGCAAGTTCTGGAGCGGCTAAGTAGCAACATGGACGATCTCTATGTGATGGGGATGCCGCCGGAGGATCTGGATGTGGTAGCCCAGCCTTTTCTGGAAAATCCCTTGGTGGTGATAGCCCCCATTCACCACCCCTTGGTGGGCCAGAAGCGGATCCCTTTGGCCCGCATTGCCCAAGAGCCCTTCTTGGTCCGCGAGCCGGGTTCCGGCACCCGCATGGCGGTGGAGCGGCTCTTTGGCAAGCACAACCTAAAGCTCAACATTCGCATGGAAATAGGCAGCAGCGAAGCCATTCGCCAAGGTGTTATCGGCGGGTTAGGGATTTCGGTTTTGTCCCAGCACGTGTTGGCTCTAGGGGGATGGCAACAGCATTTGGCCATTTTGGATGTGGAGGAGTTTCCCATCCAGGGGTTTTGGTATTTGGTCTATTTGCGCTCCAAGCACCTTTCGGTGGTGGCTAAGACTTTTGCTGATTTCCTGCTGGCTCAGGTTCCTCGAATGGAGATGGATTTTCTGGCAAAAAAACAGCACAGATCCCCTTTAGATCCCAATCCAAATCATCTGCTTTCTGGCAGAGGGGATGAAAAGCATTCACCAGCTCCTGTTGCAATCCCTGGAGGTTCTGAAAATCATGGGTAAAAAAGATCCGTAAAAACGCCAAGTAGGCGCGTGCCCAGTTGTCCTGGGGATCCAACTCGACAATCTGTTCAAAGTGCCGCTGGGCTGCTTGTGGCCGCAATAGGGCCACCTCCAGCAGCGCCAGCTCGTAGTAGCTTTGTATCTCTTGCTCCCTCTGCCCCGCTGCCCCCCTTCGCTCCCCTTCCAAGAGTTGGCGGATCACGACCCGATCCGGATCGGTGAGGAAAGTCTGGTACTGCAACGTCGTCCAGGCGTTGAGGTAAAGGGACAGGGCTTCTAGATCTCCCCGTGCAGCCGCTTGGGCTGCCTGCCGCAGAGGAAAGAGGGGATCTCCTAGACTGACAGGGGATCCTCCTTCCCCGCCGTGGGATCCCTTCCAGGGCTGACTGAAAGACCGGCGCCCTCCCTGGGGAGGTTGCCACTCCAGGTGGAGGATCCCTTCTTTTGCAGCCAGCTCTGGCCAGGCCAAGATTTCCTCCACCTGCCAACTGCCGGGGGTGTGGGGCTGCAGGCGGTTTTGCCCCACCACCCAAGCCCGCTTGGCCAAGACCTGCCCCTGGGGACCTTCCAGGCGCGCCCAGACTAGCGTTTGGGCTAAGTCTTGGGCCGGGCCCTGCCAGCGCAGGCGCCAGGCCGGGATCCCTTCCTCTGGGAAGACCTTGAGCTGCAGCAGCTCCACTTCCTCTACTGGAGCAGGCACCTCTTGCAGCACAACCCTGGGCTGGGTGGGGAAGTAGGTGTACAACCGGCCCACCGCTTGTAGATCAAAATGCTCTTGCTGCCAGTCCGGACTCTTGTCTAGGAGTTGCCGAATTTGCTCCTTAGCTGGACCGTAGGGGCCGACAATTCCCTGCTCCCCTGCCGCATCCACAAACCCATCCAAGAGCACCAGCTCCAGCTCCGGCCAGGGAGTCTGGCCAGCCCCCCGGAAGGTAATGGGCCAGCGCTGCAGAGCCGCCAGGTAGCTGAGCGTCTCGGACGAAACCAGCTCAGTGTTGGGAAGAACGCCTAGGGTGGTGGCCAAACCTGGCTGCACCAGGGATCCAATCCACCGCGTCAGCTCCTGCTGGGGGTGCTGCCCCTGCCAGTGCATTTGGATCCCCTTCCAGAGAGGGGCCACGCCAGGGGTGAGGGGCTGCCCCAGGTTGAGCAGGGCCAGGGATCCCAAGGCTAGGCTCAGGCCAACTCCCTGCCGCAGTGCCCTTTGCCCCCAGCGCGCCCCCAGCCACCGCCAGCCTTTGTCCAGCCCACCCGCTGATAGGATGGCCAGCAGGGGCAACAGCGGCAGCGTAAAGCGCACATCCTTAATGGCTACCAGGGTGTAGAGCAAGTAGCCCGAGCCGTAGAGGCCCCACAGGAGAGTCTCCCGCCGGCTTGGGGATCCCCAGAGCGAAAGCAGCGGCAAGGGGCACAAAAAAGGGCTCATCTGCAGGGGCAAAACGCGCAAGTAGGCTGTCCACCAGCAGAGGGATCCCGCTGGGCAGGTGACGTAGTAATGGGCAGTCTCGGCATAGGCCCAGCCGTTGCTGAAGACAAACAGCCAATTGGCTCCATACCAGGGCCAGCACAAGAGCAGCGTCACCCCCATCCCCAGCGCCAGGTGGGCCAGCCGCACCGGCCAAGGGAGCTTCACCCCCAGGGGCACAGCCAGCAGTGGCGGCAGCAAAAACAGCACCCCTGTCCACTTGGCCAGCAACACCGCCGCCACCCCCGCCCCCACCCCCATCGCCCCCCACCAGGACGGTTCCTCCCCGTAGGCCCAGAGCGCCCAAAAAGCCAGCGTCACCGCCACCAGCAGCGGCAGCTCCAACATGTAGACATGGGCCAGAGCCGCGATCCCTGGGTAAAGGAGGAGCAGCGCTGCCGCCAACCAGCCCACCTCCTGAGAGTGGTAAATCCGCTGGCCCAGCCGCTGGGTTGCCAGGGTCAGGATCCCCAGCAACACCCAATTGAGCAACTGCCCATCGGCACGGCTAAAGGGGTGCAAAGCGGCCAACGGGATCCCCAGCCAATAGGCCAGAGGTGGGTAGCGCTGGTTTAAGTGCAAAAACTGCTGCCACCACACCCCTTCCCAGCGAAACCGCCGCAGGTGATCCCCAAATGCCTGGGCCTGCAACAGGTGCTGCGCCTCATCCCAGGCTGGCGGCAGGGGATCCGTCCAGTTCCAAACCAGCAACAGCAGTAGGGCCACCATCCCCAGGCCCGCCCAGGCGGGGAGAAAGGGGATCCCCAACCCCCCTCTTGCTGCCGCTAGCCAACTGGAGGTCGTCTTCATGGCCTCAGCCCTGTTTCCTGGCGCTACACTCAACTTGGGCTGCCCTTAGAGATCCTCGAGGCCGCGATATTCCCCCCCCCATGACCCTTCCACCCTCTGGCCCCACAGGTGTCTGGATCCTCCCCGACCAACTGCACCCCCAGCAAGCTGCCCTTGCCTCCCTCTCAACCCTACCTCCCCACCGCGTCCCCATCCTTTTTATCGAATCCCACGCTTGGGCCAGCTCCCGCAACCATCACCAGCAGAAGTTGGTGCTGGTGTGGTCAGCCATGCGTCACTTTGCCCAAGAATTGCAACAGCGCGGCCACCCCGTTACCTATGTGGAAGCCGAGGACTCTGCTGAACCCCTGCAGGCCTGGGCCAGGCAACATCAATTACAACAAATCCGCCTCATGCAGCCTGCCGACATTCCCGTCCGAGCGGAGGTGGAAAAGCTGAGATCCGCTCTCCCCTGCCCCCTCCTGGTCTTGGAAAATAACCACTTCCTCTGGACAGCCTCCCAGTTTATCGACTGGGCCTCAGGCCGCAAGCGCCTGCTTCTGGAAGACTTTTACCGCCAAGGGCGCAGACGCTTCCGCCTCCTCATGGACGGCTCCCAACCCCTGGGCGGGCGCTGGAACTACGACCGGGAAAACCGGCAGCCTCCTCAGCCTGGCCGGCGCTACCCACCTCCTCTGAGGTTTCCTCCCGACGCCATCACGCAAGCGGTGATGGAGAAAGTGCGGCGACGTTACGGCCACCACTTTGGATCCCTAGAGGGCTTTGGCTGGGCAGTCACCCGTGCCCAAGCCCTGCAGGTGCTCGAAGACTTTATCCAGCACCGCCTGCCCCATTTCGGTCCCTGGCAAGATGCCATGCAGGCTGGGGAGGACTTCCTCTACCACTCCCTCCTTTCTCCCTACCTCAATCTTGGGCTTCTCACCCCCCAAGAAGTCCTCGCCGCCGCCGAACAGGCCTACCATCGCGGCGGGATCCCTCTTCCTTCGGCGGAAGGCTTCATCCGTCAGATCCTGGGCTGGCGGGAATACCTGCGCGGCTTCTACGAATACCAGATGCCCCAGGGCTATGCCCAGAAGAACTTCTTTGGCCACCACCGCCCCCTGCCGGACTTTTTTTGGACGGGCGAAACCGACATGGCCTGCCTACGGCACACCCTAGGGCAAATTCGCCGCCACGGCTATGCCCACCACATCCAGCGGCTGATGGTGCTCAGCAATTTTGCCCTCATCAGCGGCATCCAACCCCAGGCAGTGGAAGCGTGGTTTCACGACGTCTTCATCGACAGCTACGACTGGGTGATGCAGCCCAACGTCATCGGCATGGGCCTTTTTGCCGACGGGGGCATGCTTTCCACCAAACCCTACGCGGCCTCTGCCCAGTACATCCGCAGAATGAGTGACTACTGCCGCCATTGCCGCTACAATCCCAGCGAAAAGGTTGGCGAACGCGCCTGTCCCTTTAATACCTTCTATTGGGATTTCCTCTTGCGCCACCGCCCCCTCTTGACCCCCCTAGGGAGGATGAAATGGGTATTGGCCCACCTGGATCGCTTGCAGCCGGAGCTAAAAGCCCAAATCCAAGCGCAAGCTGCCGCTTGGTGGGATCCCTGGCCTAGGAGCAACTCCCTGGACCAGCCGTCTGGCTAAAATTGGAGCACCTTCCCTTTCTGTGCTACTTGGTTCAAGGAGCCCACGTCATGAAATGTCCCCGCTGCGGCAAGCAAGAAATTCGCGTTTTAGAGTCCCGTTCGGCAGAAGGTGGCCAAAGCGTGCGGCGGCGGCGGGAATGCATGTCCTGTGGCTATCGCTTCACCACCTATGAGCGCATTGAATTCATGCCCATCATGGTCATTAAACGGGATGGATCCCGGGAGAGCTTTAACCGCAACAAGATCTTGCAGGGGGTGATGCGCGCCTGTCAGAAAACCCCTGTGACCCTCAAGCAGATGGAAGAGTTGGTTAACGAGATTGAAGAGAGACTCCAATTAGAAGATGTGCAGGAGGTAACCACCCTCCGCATTGGCGAGATGGTTTTGGAGCGGCTGCGGCACTTGAGCGAGGTAGCCTACCTGCGCTTCGCCTCGGTGTATCGCCGCTTTCGAGACATCAAAGACTTCGCTAACGAGTTGGAACAGTTAGAGCAGCTGGAGCAACCGCCACGCCAGGATCTAGAGCGCCTTCTGCAGAACTCCCTCACCTCAGAAGGGCTCCCAAAATAGCGCTAAAAAAATGCTCTCCCCCACCTCCCATTGGCAAAGCTTGGCGCTATGCTTGGGGTAGCAATCTCTGCCTGCACCAAGCCTAGGGCTAAGGCAGGGGGGTAAGCGGTGTTTAGCCCTACCCTTAGGAGATCCCTCTAGCAACATCTACGGGTGATCCCTTGCGGCCTCACTTTCACAGCTTTTCACTGTCAACGCTATCTATGCAACACGACGTTTGGGGTTCTAGCCCCTCTGCAACTCACAACGACAACTCCAGTGGTTTGCCAGGCAACAACTGCTTTCCTTCCCCTACCGGCCTAGAGGTGGGAAAAGGGACGGTACCCCTCCGGGTATATCAACAAGCGGCTGAAGAGCTGGAGTCTGCCCGTCAGCAGATGAGCCGCCTCTCTCTAGAAAATCAGCACTTGCGCGCCCTGCAGCAGCAGTTGTCTGGAGAAATTGCCGCCCTCGAGCAAGAGTTTCAGGAGCACCTGAACCAGATCCTCAAGCGTCTGCAGCAACTTAAGCTGCAGCTTGCCGACTCAAGCCAACAAGCAGCTACTTCCCAAGGGGGGACTACCGCAGCCCCTTGGCAAAGGGATAACCCAACCTCCTCTCCCTACGACTTTCTCGATCGCCTCAAGCAACGCCAAGGCCCCAGGGAGACTTCTTCCTTCCCTGGCAACAGCTACTCTCCTACCCCAGGTTTGGCTACACCCCCCTTCAATCTGCTCCGCCGAGCCTACTCCTTTACCTCTCCTCTCTACCGCCGTCAGGAAACTCCAGCAGAGCCTCCTTCACACCAGGCCGGCTACCAGGTTCCCTGCCTGGAGGAGTTGATACAAGAGACGGGAGGCCGAGATCTCCACCCCTCCACTGGAGTTTATCAGCGGATACGGGAGCAGCATCATAGCTCCCAGGGATCCCCCTTACTGTGGATGGCAGCAGCCATCCTCCTAGTGGTTGGATCTTTTGGATTGGGATTCGTGGCAGTACAGCCCTTCTTGCGCGGTAGTTCTCCTTCTTTGCAAGCGCCGCGGTGAGTTGGTGGGGGAAAAAGAATCCCCCTAGTGGGGGCTGAGGGTAGGTGGGCTGGCACCGAGCTATTTTTCCAGAGGGTCGCCCCT
>NZ_JANSIP010000004.1:0-8994 GCF_047462175.1 Synechococcus sp. OH30
CATAAGACCTAACTTCCCTGCGGAAGTGCGAAGATTGACAACCCAACCTTAAACCATCCATTAAGTTCTGTCAACTCTTCCTCAGGAATCCTGGCTCAGCGGTTGGAGGGGCGGCTGTCGGTAGAGGAGAAGAGGGCTTCCAGGGCCTGGCTGAGGGTTGGCTCCATCACCACCCGGTCTTCGTAGGCGGCGATGACCCGGGTAAGCTGGGGCAGGCGGCCCTGTTCTGCCTCGAGATAAAGGGGCTGGACATAGAGGAGCGATGTCTCGATGGGGATGACCAGCAGCGTGCCTAGGTTCACCCGCGACCCGTGTTCGTTCCAGAGGGCAATTTGCTCGGAAATGGCGGGATCCTGGTTGACCCGCGCCTCTACCTGTTCTGGCCCGTAGATGAGGCGCTGCCTGGAAAACTCATACACCAGCAGCTTGCCGTAGTTTTCCCCATCGCAGCGGGCAGCCATCCAAGCCACCATGTTCTGCTTGTTGAGGGGAGTGAAGGGGGAAAGTAAGACAAACTCAGGCTGGTTTTCCTCCGGCAAGGTGAGGACAAGGTACTGGGGCTGCATGGGGAGGCGCCGCTGCTTGCGGAACTGGTTGGGGATCTGCCACTGGTCTTCCCGGTTGTAGAAAACACGGGGATCCGTCATGTGGTAAGTGGCAAATTGCTGCACTTGCAGGCGGAAGAGATCCTGGGGGTAGCGGATGTGCTGCCGCAGCGGCTCCGGCATGGCCTCTAGGGGCTGGAACAGGGTGGGGTAAATGCGGGCGTAGGCTTGGATGAGGGGATCCCGGGGGTCGGCAATGTACCAGTCAATGCTGCCGTTGTAGGCGTCCAGCACCGCCTTGACGGAGTTGCGGATGTAGTTGAAGGGGAAGCCGGGCAGATGCTCCGAGTAGGGGTAGCGGCTGCTGGTGGTGTAGGCATCGAAAAACCAGTAGAGTTTGCCCCCTTGAATCACCAGGTAGGGATCCCGGTCGTAGAGCAAAAAGGGCATCACCTGGCGCACCCGTTCCCGGATCTGGCGGCGATAGAGAAAGCGGGTGGTAGAGGAAAGCTCGCGGCTGAGAAGAATGCGCAGATCCCGGAAGTGCCAGGCGTAGAGAAAGCGCTGCCAGAAGTGGGGGATGGGCACGCCGCCCGTGCCGCGGTAGCTGCTGTAGACATAGCGATCGGCAGCGGGATAGTCCAGCTCCCTTGCCTCGGCTCCCACAAACACATGGGTAGTGGTCAGCTCGCCGTAGTAGATAGCCGGCTGTTCCACCCGCAGCACCTGCGCCACCTCCGGGTAGCGGGGAGAAACCCGCGGTGGGATATCCGAGAGAAAAAAGTCCGGCAGCCCCTCTGGGGTAACTACGTTCACCGGGCTGAGGGTGAGGCCATAGCCGTGGGTATAGAAAAACCGCTGGTTAACCCAAGTTTGGGCAGCAGGCGGCACCTGGGCAAAGTCCAATTCCCGCGCAGCGTGCATCACTTGGCGCAGTTCCCCGCCAATGCGGTAGCGATCCACATCCACATCGGGAAACTGGTAATAGGGACGGATCTCCTGCAGCTGGCGATAGGTAACCAAGAGGGGCTCCGTATCCCAAAGGCGCACGTTGCGCAGGGTGGATTGATTTTGCTGCAGGGTTTCCAGCGTCAGGGATCCCTCCTCTGGAAAGGGTTTCACCTCCACCTCGGTCAGGCCAAAGCCAGCGCGGGTAAAGCGGATGTTGTGCTCGATGTAGGGGCGCTCCAGCTCCAGCTCGTTGGGGGTGACCAAAAGGGTTTGCACCAGTTGCGGGTAAAGCCGGGTAGTCAGCAGCCCAAACCCCAGGTAGGCCCCCCAAAGCAAAGCCGGTGCCAGCAGGGAACTGGCCCAGGCAGGGCACCAGGATTTGAAAAAGGGAAGGCGGAGGCGGATCCCTTGGCGGGCCAAAACCCAGAAGCCAATGGCCGTCAGGAAAGCCACCCCGCTCATTAGAGTGGTGGCTGGCAGGGTGGCGTGGACATCGGTAAAACCAGCGCCAAAGACAACGCCACGGGTGGAGTAGAGCAGCTCGTAGCGCTCCAGCCAATGCCCCCAGGCGCGAATTAAAAACAGGGATCCCGCCAGGATCAGCAAGTGCCGCTGGGCAAACAGGGAAAGGGCCAGGGTCAGCCGCTGCTCCGATAGCCCTAGCTCCACCAGGTAGATGAGTGCTGTCGTGATCAAAGTAAGCAGTACCAAGTTGAAACACCAGTGCTGCAGCGTCTCCCAAAAGGGCAAGCCGAAAAGAAAAAAGCCCAGATCGCGGCCAAAGATGGGGTCGAACTCCCCGACGGGCACCTGGTGCAGCCAGAGCAGCAGTGTAAACCAGTGCCGAGAAAGAGACCAGGCCAAGCAGCCGCTCAACCCTAGGGCAATGGCCCAGGCCCAGGCTGGGTTTGCACCCCGCCAGCAGGCGCGGATGTTGGATCCCACCACCGCCAGGGCAAAACCAAAGGCGCCCAGGCCCAGCCCCCAGCGAGCCATCACCCGTGTCCACAGCACCGGCAAGGCGTTCAGCTCAGCAAACCAGGCCAGATCCACATAGAAAGACGCCAAAGCCGTGATGGCTAGGATCCCCAGTCCAATCCAAAGCAACAGGAGCAGCCCTCGCCGCAACCGCTGCATGGCCTCACCGTCCTTGGCCCGGAGCTGCCCTTGATCCTAGCCCCTGCACCGCCTGCAGCAAGCCCGCTGGACCCCCGTCCACCCGCACCACCGGGATCCCGACTTGGGCCTGCAACTCTTGCCAGGTGAGATCGTCCAAGAAGCGCTCCCCATCCTTAAGAGCAATCTGGGGCAAAAGTAGCCCATCGTAGCTTGCCAAGTTTTCAACGGATTTCAGAGCGCCCAGAATGTCTTGTCCTGTCAACAACCCGGTTACCGTCAGGGTTTGTCCCCAGAATTGGCTGGCAATGGGCAACAGGTCCAACTGCAGCCCCCGAATGCCGTTCATCCGCTTGACCACAGGCTGGAAGGCCTGTTCCACAGCGTTGCCCACCACCCAGAGGACTTTGAGGGGAGCAGGGATCCCAGCCGGCAGCTGCACCTGCTCGAACTCGCTCAAGAACAAGCGCAGGGATCCCACCCCATTCCCCAGTTGGGGGTAATCTTCGTAGTGCTCTGCCGGCGGCAGTTCCCGACCCGCCAGCAGATACCACTCATCAGCCAGCCAGGCAAAGGTGGATCCCAGTTCTTGGCGAAACTGCGCCTGCAGCGCTTCCACCTGATCAATCACCTCCACCGCTTTGGCAGCATCCACTGGGATCAGCTCATCATGGGGAGGGCGAAAGCGGGTTAGCCCCACCGGTACCACCGCCACCGAGAGGACGGTTGGGATCCCTTCAATGGGTTGGCCAAAGGCGGCCAAGTCCAGAAGGGTGCGAGTTAGCTGCTCCCCATCGTTCCAGCCTGGGCAAACCACCACCTGGGCATGCAGTTGCAGGCGGTGTTGGCGAAACCAGGCCAACTGCTCCAGGATCAAGCCGGCACGCGGGTTTTTGAGCAGGCGGCTGCGCAACTGGGGGTCGGTGGCATGGACCGACACATAGAGGGGAGAAAGGCGCAGGCGGGCAATGCGATCCCACTCGGCAGCAGTCAGGTTGGTGAGGGTGAGGTAGCTGCCGTAGAGAAAGCTGAGGCGGTAGTCATCGTCTTTGAGGTGCAAGCTTGCCCGCATCTCAGGAGGCTGTTGGTCGATAAAGCAAAAGGGGCAGGCGTTGTTGCATTGGATGAGACCATCGAACAAAGCCGTCTCAAACTCCAGCCCCAGATCCTCGTCCACGTCTTTTTCCAGCTCAACGGTGCGCGGGATCCCCTGGCTGTCTAGGATCTCCAGGCAGAGATATTCCTCAGCAATGAGGAAACGGTAGTCGATGAGGTCGCGGGGTTTCTCGCCATTGATGCTCACCAGCGCCTCCCCCGGCTGAATGCCCACCTTTGCCGCCAGGGATCCGGGTAGGACGGCGCTGATGCGGGCAGGCTTGAGGCTAGCACGGGACATAGCGCGCCCAGAGTACAAACCTACTCCAGACAGCGGCGAATTGCTGCTTCCAGCTCCGACTGGCTCAGATCAGTGACCACAAACACCTCTTGCACGCTGCTGCCCTTGCGGGCCACCAACTTGTATCCCCCTCGAATGGGCACGGAAATCCGCAACTGCAACTGAGGGATCCGCCCCCGACTGCAGGACAAGGCGCCCGGCGTTACAGTTTTAATGCCCGGTTGTCGAGTCAGGCGCTCCAGGACAGGGATCAGCCCAGAAATGTGGGTGGAGTGGTTCCAAACCAGTCGACCGGCAGGCTTAGACATAGCGGCAACGCAACAGCGAGAGAGGCTGGATCTCCATGCTAAGCTCTTACCCTTGCAACTGAGAATAAGCCTTGGCCAACTCTCCAAGTGCAGGCATTTTCAGAGGGTTTTCTCTGTGCTAGTTTAGCGGCAGCAAGCGCAAGGGTCTCCTGACTTATGGTTGCCGAGCAAGTCATCCTAGAGATTCCCGAAGCCATCCTGAAAGGCCTGCAGAATGGAACCTACGAGCGCGTAGGCGGCGTGGTGCGAGAAGTGGCTTCTAAGCAGGTGGTGGCCTGGCTGAGAGAAACAGGGGGCTTGACACTCGCAGATAGCATTGTCAACTGGATCCCGGGAGTGGATATCATCAACGGGATCCTTGCCAACATTCAGTTGAGACAGATCAACCTAAGACTAATCGACATTGGCAATAAACTAAACACTGTCTTAGGCTTAACCCAATTTAATATCCGCGGCGTGGCGGCAGTGGGATATGCTTTAGCGGCTGCCGATGCACAAAAGCCAAACTTGCCATGGCCATAGATAGCCCTCTACCTTTGGTTCTTGTGGTACGCTACACCTCGCCTCAGACTTGGCTGCCGGTTGTGGCCCACGACGACGTGGAGCGAGCTGCGCAGGCGCTGCGACACCTGCAAGCGCGCCGGCCCGGGCAGCAGTATGGTCTGGAGAACTCCTATGTTCTATTTGAGCGCCGTTTTGAAGCCTTGATTTGCCTGGCTTATCTGCTGCAACAGCTGGGGCGGCAATACGACCCTGATGAGACGGATCTGGACCTGAAAGTTACCGTTCACGGGTTTGCCCGCAGTGACCCGCCGCCACCGCAGCTGTGGGGTTGGGGAGAGCCCTGCCTGTTCTTTGAGCGCGAGCACGCGGAGCTGTGTCTTGATCCCCCGTCGGAAATGAAGGGCTGGATGGTGCGGTGTCAGTTCCACGTCCACTGCGGTCAGACGCTGCAGCAGCTGTGGAACTTTAGCGGCTTGGCTTACTCGCCAGTTCATGAGCAGCTCAAGTTCTGGGAGCGGATGTTGGGTACACGGGATCCATGAAGCAACTGGGGCAGAGGAAGAGACAAAAGCTCTGCTGTCAAGCGGATGGGGAAACCCCACCCGCCTGCGCGGTGGGGTAGTTCATCTAGCAACAGGATCAATGGGGGTAGAATCCGCCGTCCAAACCAAATAGAACTTCAGGTTCTCCTTTAGCTTTTCAGCGTCCGCTCTTTCCTTTATCGCTGTCAGGGAGAGCCGCACTCGCAACAGTCCTCTGGGGATTGCCGGCTCTTCTTCCTGAGCCGTAGCTATCTATTCCCAATTGCTTGCTGGTTTGGACAGGGAGGGATCTAGTCCAGCTCCCGCCGACGTAGCCGCTGCAAGGCCGAGAGAGGTTTCTCTTCCTCTGGCTGCTTTTCTAGAGTTGCTTCTGGCGGGGCAATTGTTTGTTCAAGCGCAAATTTGTCCCCCTCCGAATCGATGGTTAGGGGGGGAGCGGAGTTGTTAGTCTGTTGGCTAGGAAGAGGAACCGACTCCAAGGGGGCCAGCAGGGACTGGATGTGGCTATAGGTTTCGGGGTTGCTGCGGGCGGCGTGGGCCAGGAGAGTGAGCTGCTGTTTGGCTTCCACGAGGTTCCCCAATTTGAGATCCACCAAAGCCAGTTGGTAGCGGGCCTTGAAACTTGTGGGATCCACCTCCACTGAGCGTTGGAAGGCGGCTCGCGCCTCCGCCAGCTTGCCTTGGCGAGCGTAGATCAGGCCGAGGTTAAAGGGCACGTCGGGATCCCGCTCACTGGGGAGAACCCTAGTTTTGTCTTCTAGCTCAAGGGCGGCCCGGTAGGCGTTAATAGCTAGAGTGTGAAAGCCCATCTGTAGGTAGCGGGCTGCATCTTCCTTGAGTTGAGCCACCGTCGGCTCCCCGGTGAGCAAACTCAGGGGGGGCTGGGCTGAGGCAGGCAATCCCAGCGCCCAGCTCAGCAGAAATCCCACAGCTTTCAGGCCGAGGACGGCGGCCTCTCTACTGCTACTCGCTGCCATGATCGGTTTCCTCCAGCCACCTCAACACCACTTCGTTCCACCCCTCCGGGCCGGGAAGGGGAGCTAACTGGATCCCTGGCCCCCCAAGGCGGATGGCCTCACTCCAGAGACTACCCGCAATTGGGCTGGGAAGCACGACTTTCCGCTCCGCCCAGCGCAAAAAGGCCAGATCGGGCAGGGAACAGCCAATGCCCAGAGCCCTGACCGGGCCCAAGTGTCTCTGGTAGCAGTCGAGAAGCAACCGCACCGCCTCTTCTCCAGGCCAGAAACTGGCTGCTGGGGTTGAATGCATCCACTTCCAGCCAGTGAGATACCAGTGCGAAGGGCTGGGAAGGTGGAGCTGACGCAGCCGCAGCTGGTGCTGGCTGAGGGTGGCCTCTTGTTGGGCAAAGGCTACTCTCAGCGTGGCTGGATCCCCGGAATAGCTGAAAATCTCGCTGTACTCGCGCTGTTGTGCCCGTTCTGCTTCCTCTAAAGGGATCCCGGTGGCCGCTGCCAGCTCTGAAGCCGTCCAGTCGCCAAATCCAATCAAGTCCAGCTGGAAATCTTGGCGCACCTGCTGCAGGATCTGGCGCAAGCGAGAATAGGGCAGCCCCAGGGCATACTCATAGTAGGGAGGGCGGTGTTGCCAGCGCTCATCCAAAATGCCTGTGGGAAAGTAATGTTCGGGAACATAAATAGCGGAGCCGTCCTCGCAGATGAAGGGATGCTCTAGGTGCAGTTGCCGACGCAGATGTTCCAGTTGAGCGCGGGTACGCAGGCTGTAGAGCACCAAGGGAATGGAGCGGCGCTCCAGAGCCGCCAAAGCTTGCCGAGCAGCCCCATAGCTGTTGGACTCCAGATCCAAAAGGCTGCCATCCAAACTGGTGAGGACAAGTCGCATAGGCCCAGGAAGGGAAAAGGCACTGGCACCTGTCGAATTAGCTAGATCAGACGGCTCCTAGCCCGAGGAGTCCAAAGCGGATCCCTGGGGTCTAGGACACAGGCGGCCAGCATTCCCATCATCTAACAGCCTTGCCAGAAGTGAAGCGCCCGGAGTGGCCTTGCCAAAGGTTACGCCCTGCTGCCCCGCCCAGCCGCTACTAGCGGTAGAGCCCGGCTCCTAGCTTTGCTTTATGGCAGGGATCAGGTGCCAAAAGCGCGATCCCCAGCATCTCCCAACCCAGGCAGGATAAACCCTCGGTCGTTTAGACGCTCGTCAATCATGGCGCAGAAAATTTGCACCATTGGGTAATGGGATCCCAGTCGCTGCAGCCCTGGCGGAGCGGCCAAGACGCTGACAATTCTCACTAGGCTAGGATCTGCCCCCCGTTTTTTTAGCTCATCCAAAACCCAGAGCAAAGTACCCCCAGTAGCCAACATCGGCTCAGGGATGAGAATGCGCATCTGCTCCGGGATCTGCTCTGGCAGGCGATTGAGGTAACAACTGACCTGCAGCGTCTCCTCGTTCCGCACCAGGCCCACATGAAAAATCCGCGCCTGGGGCAAAAGGGCTTGACAGCCTTCCAGCATGGCCAGGCCAGCCCGCAGGATAGGCACAATGGCCAGCGGCACCTTGGGGTCAATGACTTCCGCTAGAGCCGGTTCTAAAGGCGTTTGCACTTGCACCTTCTGGGTTGGGATCCACTCCCGCATCGCTTCATAGGTCAGCCAGCGGCCCAACTCCACCAAGGCCGTGCGAAAAAGAGGCATGGGAGTCTCCCTGTCTCGGGCCACAGCTAGCCAGTGCCTAATGAGCGGATGGGGAGGGACGTAAACCCGCAGTTGCTGACTTGCCACCGAAGGATGCCTCAACCTGGGCGGTAGCATAGCGACTTGTGGGGGCAGAAGGCAAGCTTTTGCAAAACTAGGGCGAGATGTTGGCTGCCGGTGGACGCTAGCACAAGCTGGTGAACTTTTGAGGACCCAGCTGACGGTGGGGCAACCGAAGGCAGAAGTTACCCTTCAGGGGGCGGCAGGGATCGGAAGGAGCCCAAGGAAGCTGAAGTCTAGATCCAGCAGGGTAAATTGTGGTCACCACCAGCGAGCCTGGAGGGAGCCCACCTGAGGGTCAACTACAACTCGCTGGGAGCAACGGCTTGGGCGAACCCACCAATTGGGTCAATTGAAGCAGCTAAAGCCCTGGGGGCAAGGGAGGGTGCTCACTGAGGCCATCCGCTCCTCCAGGGGAGAGGGCTAAACTGCCCAGAGCGAGAACCGCTGAGGAACGGGCTCTGGCTTAACCTAAGCTGCAGCCTCCCTGGGGCAAACAGCAACAATTTACCCCCCTTTCCTCCTAGGGGAGAAGCTGGGGGTGAGGGATCCCAAGCAACTACAATAGCGCTAGCGGGACAGGATCCCTTAAGCCGTGATCTCCCTCAACTTGCGGCCTAGCCTGGAGTTGACTGATGAAGTCTTTGAGCAGCTCTGCCGGCAGAACCCTGAGCTGCGCTTGGAGCGCACTGCCCGGGGGGAGTTAGTTGCCATGGCCCCTGTCGGCAGTGAAAGCAGTCGCCAAAACCTGAGCCTCAGCGCCCAACTCTGGCAATGGAACCGCCAAACCCAGCTTGGCGTGGCCTTCGACGCTTCTGCTGGCTTTGCCCTGCCCAATGGGGCCATTCGCTCTCCAGACGCCGCCTGGGTGGCCAAGGAGCGCTGGCAGCAGCTTACCCCTCA